>NZ_JACGVZ010000010.1:0-140800 GCF_014077465.1 Colwellia sp. BRX10-4 | reverse complement strand
AATTTGCAAAAACAGCGAGTAAAAGAAATCCCGCTAAGATCTTTATAGATTTAAATTTATACTTTTTAATTATTAATTTGATCTCATCTGGTGACATATACACTCCCTTTTTGAATACTTATAACAGCTTATTATGGAGACTTCTCAGTAATGTCCATCCCATAAAATTAATTTATTACCGGTTAATATTCCATAATTTCAATGAATTAGAAAGGTTAAAATTTAAGAAAGCAGTTCTAGTTGGATATTACTGAGAAGTCTCAGTAATATCCATTCATCACAATGCAAATTTAATTCTTATTTTTCATAAGGTAACGCATTTCCCTAATGAATTAATCTTGTTTATTGGCATTTACTGAGACTTCTCAGTAATATCCCGCTGAGAAAATATTTGATATTTATTTACCTCAAACCTAAACTGTATATATATACAGCTACAGGGGTTTGAAAAATGGCTACATCGCCTTTTCTTGAAAGTATCCGTCATATCCTGCGAACAAAGCATTACAGTATCCAAACTGAAAAAGCGTATTTGCTATGGATTAAACGGTTTATTCTCTTTAACCAAAAACGACACCCAAAGGATATGGGTGAACAAGAAGTAAGTAATTATCTCACTTATTTAGCGGTTAATAGGCAGGTAACATCTTCAACTCAAAACTTAGCATTATGTTCAATTGTTTTTATGTATAAACACGTCTTTGAAAGAGAACTCACTTTGCTATCCGATACTGTTAGAGCAAAAGCACCAACCAGAGTACCGATGGTATTATCCAATAAAGAAGCGACTGCAATTATTAATGTATTAAAGCCTCCTTATCATCTGATGTTCAGTTTGCTATATGGCTCAGGGTTAAGAAAAGCAGAGCTGTTAGCGTTGCGTATCAAAGATATCGATTTTGACGGGAATTCAATTTATGTTTTTCGTGGTAAAGGGGCTAAGGATAGAATGACCTTATTGCCTAAAATTCTTATAGAGTCACTTAAAGAACAAATAGAGAAAGTCGAAGGCTTACACAGTAAAGACTTAGCAGAAGGAGAAGGGAAAACGAGTTTACCGTCCGGCTTAGCACGTAAATACCCAAAAGCAATTACTGAATTTAAATGGCAATATCTATTCCCGTCAACTGTTAGATGCAAGCATCCAACAGATGGTTATTTTTGCCGTCACCACTTACATTGGACTTCATTGTCTAAAGCTCTGAGAGCTGCTGTTTTGAAAACAGGCATTAGAAAACATGTCACAGCACATACCTTTCGGCATACTTTCGCGACTCAGTTATTATTAAATGGAGCTGATATTAGAACGGTACAAGAATTACTTGGCCATAATGATTTGAAGACTACTCAAATCTATACTCATGTGATTGGCCAGCATTCATCAGGGACTCTTAGCCCCATTGATAGATAACTTAACCATTAGAAAAAGTATCTCTTTTTTTTATTTTGCTGATGCCCTCAGTTAGCATTAACTATTTGATGACGAATGTCCGTTGTGGTGGTATTTTTGCCAGTTAGGATTAACAGGTTATTGTCAAAAAGTTATCATCAATATACTCATGTTTTTATACTTTGGGAACGTCCGCTAACGTATCCTAGCTGACTTAAATTGAGGTGAATATTCCCCATCCTTTTTGACCGCTTTAGGCTCTGAACTGCCGTTAGCAACTCAAAAGCTAATGTCGGCAATTGGCTAACTGAAGTCATAAGGAGGCATTGATACCCGTAACCAACTTGCTATAAAACTATCTAACTATGTGCCTCATAGCGCCTTAGAAACCTTTAATCAGATAGCCAAATTAACAATGTAATTACAAACTTAGTTAATAGGTAAATACATCAGACGTTCAGGTATTCAATATATAGGTTATTGTCCCTAGTTTTGATAAAAAATACCGCTACATACCTAACTTCCTAGTCTTTAATTTTTTAAAGTACACATCAAGTTGTAGAATATCATTTTCTATTTCATCTATGTCTGGCATATCAATCACACCAAGTTCTGTAGGTCTATCGTGGGCATCTATATATCTACAGCACTTATCCGTTGCAGTTTTAATTATTTTAACATCCTCCTCGGTATTCCCTACGAGATACCTAACATTAGATGTTTGCACGCTTCTTTCAAATCTTTGTACAACTTGCCGGATAAGCCATTCTTCAATTAGGTGCTCCCATGTGTTCCGTTTTTTATTATAAATGGAATATGCTTTATCAATATAATCATCACTATCAAAGCCTGGGCTATTACAATACCTTCTCAAATCTACAACCAAAACTTTTAACTTAGCTATTCTATTTTTGGTACTCATCGCATCCCAAGGTACTGAGTTTTTGGGGTAACCTGATAGAGCACCTCTACGACTTATTGAACGTTCAGTTATATTATTGTCTGAAGCTTCTTTCAGTAACATAAAGAATGGTAAGTCGTGGGTAAGAACAATTACCTGCCTTGATTGTGCTTCTAATGCAATTCGGTTTGCAAATAACCTACGCCACTTGTGATCTAGTGAACTAACTGGGTCATCAAATATGATTGCTGAACGGCGATTGTCGATAGTTAACTCCGCTAGAAATCCAGCTAGGGCAATACACTTCAACTCACCTTCACTAGCTATTTGACTTATCGGGTTAGTCTGTTTTGAGAGTAGTAGTTTATACTTTTGTTGCCCAACAGAGCCACGAGTGTTTGTTTTGACTTTGAAACTTTTAAAACCTAACTTCTTTAATTCTCCAATAAACTGCTTGTTAATTGAAGCCAATGAACCTTCATCACTTAGTTCATTCGTTAACCTAGTTATGCGGGGTAACTTGGCACTTGAAATTATTCCAGTCAGAGTGTGTATGTAACCACGACGACTGATTTCACTAATTAGGTTCTTTCTACTGTCTGCAATTTTTTGACGGTCGTCAATTTCAGATATCTGTAAGTTCAGATCATTGCACAGTTTAGTTAGTGAACCATCATCCTGTACACTCTGTTCTTTTTGTTTGGCACTCACAATTTGTGCGTTAAGCCAGTTAGGTACTTTTAGTATAAGTGGAGCATTAGTGAACGATGGGGTAGAAGATAAAATATTATCTCTTCTAATTTGTAATTGTGAGGACAGGTCAAGAAGGCTTTTAATAACTTCTGGTTTTGAATTTGAAAGTTCATGCAATACAGCATTATGAGGGGTAAGGTCAAAATTTAAATTTCTAATCAATTGCATTGAATTATCATAATCAATTTGAGACTTCCTGACTTGAACCTGTGATTGATCATTCATATATGCATGGAACCTGGCTAACCTTTCTGCGGCATCCTCTTGAATCGGTTGTAAGCAAGTAGGGCAGTTATCACCTTGCATTGGAGGGAATGGTTTATTTTGACCATTCGAAGTTACAAACATTTCCACATGTCGCCACATTTCCTTCCATGGATCAGCTCCAACACCTTCTATAGGTAAGTTATCAAATGTCTGTTTTCGAATGCTATCAGCTGCTAATTGTTTAGTTTTTAAATCATCATAAAGTACAGCAATACCTTTGATTTTCTCATCACTTAGTTTATCGCACAGAAAGATCAACGCTTTATAGAGTGGTTCTAACTGTTTGTATTTTTGTGCATAAACCATTTTCAATTGAGCAGGAGTTTTTGATGCTATTTCGTTTAATTCAGCCCTTATACTTTCTTGGGTTTTAAGTTCTTCAGGCTTTCCACAATGTGCATCTATTTGACTAATTGTAGTTATTAAAGTCAGACTCTGAAGGAATGCGTTTGCCTTAGTCCCAATAGTAAGATTAGGAAATATGAACGGGTTATTATTCTTTTGTACTTCTTGGGAGGTAATTTCTTTAATTGAATGGCAAGCTTTAGTAAGTTCATCAACCAGCCTGATTTCAGCAGGCTTATAGTTAATATTGTCTTCTTTGGTCACATAATGAATTGCAGAATGAGAGTCAAATATCCTAATAGACTTTAACTCTTCATTGGAGATAGTGTCTTTTTTCCATAGTAAACTTTTAGGAGTCGAGTTACCGACTTGTATGGTCAAAGTAGCTTCAGAAGTGGCCGTTGATGGAGCAAAGATGTTTGTCACTATATCAGGCACGTTACCACGTGTTAAACATGCAGATTTTAGTATTTTGGCATAACTAGATTTTCCTGCACCGTTATCACCATAAACAGCAGTCATACCTGTTGGGGAGAAGGTGAGTTCTTCATTCTCTACAAGTACGGATACATTTTTAACGTTACCTAAGCCTAGTAAATTGACAGGTTCATCTTCATGACCAAAGCCAGTGGCAAGAACAGGCATAGCGTTACTTTTGTATTGCTGGTCTTGTTCTAATAGATTGAATTCCATTTGGGCCATTCTGCATAAGGAGTTCAAATGGTCATTATTTAGTTCACCATGTTCAAGGGCTAATCGTATAGCGTGTCTCCACCACAAAGGTTTATCCTTGTTAACCCATTCAACTACCTTTTCAATTGGTTTCATATGTCATCCATTACTGTGCAATTAAAATGAAGTGGTTATAGAATAAATCAACAGGTCACATAGAACCTATTTATTTTTTGATTTGAATCATGCAATATTAAAATTTATATAGACTAAGGGAAAATTTATACTAAAAAATAGCAGTTAAGCAGTGTGAGTGTAATTAGGTGGACTGTTTAGAAATATTTTTCCACGAGAATCTCCGGAATTACCCGGTTATCATATTTGACAACACGAGCCGTGATGTTATCATATTTGATAACTTAATATTCAAGGAGTTATTATGAATAACAATGAAATTGAAAATATTAAAATTCAATCAAAGAATATGTATAAAGAAGTTTGTGACCCTACTTCATTGATTTATATTAATCTCGAAGAAAGCACTTTAAAATCTGTTGTTAATAAATTCTTAGATAGTAAAACAAGTAAAACAGATTTAAATGTTTTAATTAATCTATTGGAATTTTGGGATAAAGAAACAAGTTTTATTTATGTCGAATCTTTTGATTTATTCCGATTAAAAACAGGTGTTATATTAACTAACGGGAACCTATCAAGAGCAATCAAAAGCTTAGAAGAAAAAGGGTATATTATGAAGGTAGGTACTCATAATAAATTAGAGTATTTATTTAAGATCCCACTTCAATTATTAAAAGAAAACCTTTGATGATTGTTTGGAACGTCACAAATAATGAACTGAGACTCTTTGTGGCCCTGCGAGATAGAAGTATAAGTTTCATACCTGCGTATGATCAGAAATTACTTCATAGTCTTTGCTCGTTTTATATTCAAATCACGGAACGCCTGTTTAGTGATGTCTCTCTCAGCTTTCTCAAGTATGGATAACCGCATATAGATCTCTAACGAATTATAACTTAGTAAGCCTGCTTCCTTTAACAACTTGATTTCCGCATCGTCAAATTTTAACTCAACAGCATGTTTACGTTCATTCACTATAATGGCCTCCATATATGAGCTTGTTTTGACTGGTTTTAACGTTCATATGAAATTATCGACAATGCACCAATAAGCTCTGCGCCATTAGCTAGCAAGAGCCCCAAAGTATCTTCATTTTCTATGCCCTCTCGTTCAGATTGCATTTTCCTTAACCAGCCCTCAGATGCTAAATTTTCAAAGAATGGTGGTAGTTTATCCCATTCAAATAGCGCTGATGTTAATGGAAAACTACTACCAATAGGTGAGCCACCTTTCAGGTAATCCTCTTCGTATTGAAAAACAACACGCTGATTTTTACCTTCTCTAAACTCTGATAATATTCCAGCTAGCTTGCCATTAACAAAGATCTTAGCTTCACGCTTTAATTTTTTCATCTCAATTTTCTACTACTCTATTCATCCAAAATATTAACATGAAATGCATTATGCGAACCCTCCATATTCAATATGGCGTATGTAATAAAAGAAAACATCCATTCTATTATTTCGACAAAATTCAAGACATGTTTTTCCATCAAAAGCAGCAATTTTTTCATTTTTTAGCCAAATTGCTGCTTTAGAGTCTGAGCCAGCCCAACTAGTTATTAGAGGATAAAAGTATTCTTTTTCTTCTTTATTAAAAAGGTCACCGCTACATTTATCTAACGCTGGAAAGGTAAAGCTAATATTTTTGTACTTCACGGTAGTACCTCTTTTTATCATCAGATATTAACTAAAAAACCATTTAACCTGTAGTTAGTAAAATGCATTTAATTAACAGTACACCAATGAGTTAATACAGAGCTGAATTATTTAAAATTCATATATAATTACCCATGCGATCCGAAAGAGTTTTGATGATTTATGTATCAACTATTTAAATATGATCCGAATGGTGTTGATTTAATTTATCAATAGATTGAGAGGATATTGTTAAAGTATCAAAACCATCAATATTAAGAGACTCATGCTTAAACTTTCCAAAAATCCTCATTATTTTTTCATAAGTATCTGTTAGCTGATTTTGACAAATATCATCCCAAAATCCAGTATCTTCATGAGCAGATAAAGGCTTACTTTCTTTAAGGTTATTATTATTTAAACCTAAAACAGACATCTTTTTATGCTTTTCACTAGCTACTTCTGATTCATTCATTTCAAAATCAGTAATTTCAGTTTCCAACGCATCACCCATGGTTTTTATCTGAACAATATCAACTTCATCGGGAATGTTTTGAGCTACACGGTAAGCGTATTTCACTAACTTTGGCTCTGCAGGAATAAACATAAAAGCTTCTTGGTTTGCAGATTCTGTCATTCTAAGGATCCTCCCTAAAATTTGTCTAAAATGAAGCTCTGTTTTTATATTCGTTAACTGGCAACAAACTTGAAGACGAGGAATGTTTGTTCCTTCGGAGATCATACCAACACTGATAATCCATTTATTTGAGCCAAAACGAAATTTACGAATAATGTTATTCGCATCAGCTTCGTTACTCGTTACAACTACAGCAGTATCACCAATAGTTAGCCTCAAAATCAATTCAATTTGCCAAGCATGATCAATTGAAGACGCAATGATAAGACCTCCAGCTGATTTATTCTTTAATCTTATTTTATCTAAAGCTGTTTTAGCACTATTTAGCAATTGCTCAATAACAATATCGTTGGTGACTATTTCTGAATAAGGGATTACCGATTGTGAGAGTAGATCCTTAAAGCTTGTAAAGTGTGATGTCTCCTCTCCTTTAATCACCGTAATATTGTCATTGTCTAGCGCAATAATTTGAGGTGTTCGACAAACTTTGTCACGTATAGCTTCTTTTAACCCATAAATATAATCACATTGTATTTTCTTCGTATTATCACAATATTGAGATAATGCGATAGGAAGAGCGTCCGAACGCCATGGAGTACCAGTTAGCGCAATTGAATATTTTGCCTTATCTTTAATTTTGTTGATGATCGGCTGGCCCCAAGCATTAGCATCTAACATGCTAGAGCCTGCGCAATGGTGAATTTCATCAAAGATCACAAATACCCGATACTTTTCGAATAATCGCCAAGTGACATTGCTTAAGGTATTTAGTTTTTGGTAGGTAATAGAGTTACCAGACGCCCCTAAAGAACCATCAAAATAACCAGAAAACTGCTGGCTTAGTTCATCACTGAAGTCTTTGGCAACTATTGAAGAGGGAGAAAAGCAAAGGACTAAATCAATTTCACCTAAATCAAATAACCGCTTAGCCAGTACTGATGCCATTGCGGTTTTACCTGCACCTGGTGTTGCCAGTGTTAAAAAGTGCTTTGTTTCACTTTTATATTTAGAAAGTGCCAGATTAATACATTCGCTTTGCCATTGTCTTAATTTCATGATTTATCTCTGTGTACAGCGAGTATTTCTTCAATAGTCTTTATTTTCCCCATCAACATATGATTATGTTCTCTTAAGCTTTGGTATTTGGATTTTAAAGATGTCCATAGTTCAGGGTAGCTTTTTCGTAAGCTTATTAACTCATCAATAGCCCCCAGTCCTTCAAGTAATTCTGTTTGATAATTTTCTAGTCTAGAATGCATGGCTAAATTAAATGCATTAGTGCTAGGAAGAGAACTTTGTACAGGTGTTTTATTTATTGTAATGTTGTTAAAAAATTCATAATTAAAATGCTTAGTTTTGGAATAACGAGTGATCCCTTTTTTTTCAGAGGTCGTTTTTTTAAGCCACCCTCTTTTCACTACTTTTTGCAATTCTTCGTAAACAAAACGCCTTACTTCCGGGGGTGATAATTCTTGATCTCCTTTAATAGCTAAATATGCTGTTCTTATCTCAACAGCAGAAAAATTATCTATATTTTTCAAAAAAATAATTTGGCTTATTACAATATCAACCATATTTAATCTGTTCCCGTATTATTGATAAATAGTATAAAATCAACGCCACGAGGAGTATACACTACAAAGGGTGGAGTATACTCTATACACCTATTAGAAACAACGTGGGATGATATAGCCTTTTGTAGAAAGGGGTCTTGAAGTTGGAAGAAAATGATTTAACAATACTTTTTGGAAGAAACCTAAAGGCAGCTAGAGTAAAAAGAAATATAAAACAAGAAGAGTTGTGCGCCCTTGCAAATATTGACAGAAGTTATTTAAGCAAGGTAGAAACGGGATCATATAAAATAACATTATTTAAAGTTTATTCTTTGGCTGCCGCTCTTAATTGCCCTTTATCAGAGATTCTTCCTGAAGTTTTGGGAGTCAAAATTAACTAAAGTGCTTTCCTACTAGAAAAATCAAAGCCCCTACCTAAGGCACGGGGCTTAAAATTATATCTAACCAGAACTAATACATTTAATTCTAGGATTACTAAAAGTTCTTTTCAGTAAATTCAGCCAGTGAACTTCTTTCTACCTCATCAAATATTAAAACAGATCCTTTCTCATAGTTTCTATAAATATTTACCGCAGCACTAGCCCCACTCGACGTAGGAGTCACAAACCTATCATCAATCTGAGCAAGGTTACCTAAAACGATTGTACGGCAGTTTTTTCCTCCACGACTGAGCATTCCTTTCATTTGTGCCCTGGTCATGTTTTGGGCTTCATCAATAATTAACACTGCATCATCGATAGATCTGCCTCTAAAATAAGCCATACTGGTGAATTCTATATTAGCTCTATCAATTATATGTTCAACTGTGGCGCGAGTACTCTTTTCATCTTCATCGTCATGTGAGTGCATAGAAATCAAAGCATCGGTGATACCAGCGAGTAATGGCATTGACTTTTCTTTTAAATCTCCAGGAAGAAAGCCAGGGTCGTCATCCATAAAATCTCTACTACGAACTACAACGATTTTTTTATATTGCTTTAATTCGATCACTTGGTGTAATCCAGCCGCAATCGCAAGAAAAGTCTTACCGGAACCAGCAGGTCCGAGAATGATATTAAGATCAAAATCTGGGTCTACAAGTTGATCTAACGCTACCGCTTGTCGTTGATTTTTAGGGAGGATTCCCCAAATTTTTTCTGGTTTCCTTTGCAGTAAAGTCGTAAATATGTGTTCCTCAGTCACTTCTTTTATTTTTCCAATATGACCTATTTCATCATACCAATACATATTGGGTTGTGCTTCATCGTTGAAAATATCACGATTAAAGCGATATAACTTTCCACTCATGGCAAAGTCTTTTTCTTCTTCACATCGATCAAATAAGTCTCCAGTGAACGACTGTACACCCGTGTAAAGTAGGTCAATATCTGAAATTTGATTATCAACTAATACATCTTCAGCATCTACGCCAATGGTTCGCGCCTTTAAGCGCATATTAATATCGCGGCTTACAATAGATACATCTTGTTTTAACGTATTTTGCAGGTGAAGTGCGTAATTAATAATACGGTTATCTGCATCACTCCCGATTGCGTGTTTCAATTCTTTTGCAAAGTCGATCTGAGTATCAATGCCTATAAAAAGCTTTCCACGTTTTGCTGTTTCAGTACACGGTAACTGAATTCCCCTTTCCATCTCTTCACTAGAGTGACCATTTATAATGTCCTCAAGCATCCTAATTACAGCACGAGCATCTTGGCTAACATTTTTATCAGTCCGCTCTTTTAGGTTATCTAGTTCTTCAAGCACAGTTAGACATACATATATGTCATCGCGATAAGCTAGCAAGCTCTTTGGATCATGAACTAAAGCGGATGTATCTAAAACTCTGGGGTTGCGATTTTCATTAGCATTCGTCATTATAGACTGACCTCAAGATTTGTTTTAATTAAAGCTTTCTTATTGGTTAATTCCATAAATAGTGACAAGTTGAATAAATAGGTGATAGCAATGAGGTTAAGTAGTAGTAAAAAACATGTAAAAGTTGTCACCTCATCCTCATGACTTATATAACGAGGATGTGACAACATTTTATCACTTAATATAATGGGGTGACCCGTACAAACCAGCTTAGTCCCCTCACCGCAACGAGTGATGATTGTTTTTAGTTGCGATGCCGTTAAGTTTTGACATTCGTCGAGTAAAACCAAAGAGTTTTGAATACTTCTACCACGCATAAAATTCACTGACTTAAACTGAATATTGGCTTTTTCCATGATGTAATCAAGGCTACCATTCATATTTTCATCTTGTTTATGCAACACTTCTAATGAATCGGTAATAGCCGCGAGCCAAGGCGCCATTTTTTCTTCTTCTGTTCCGGGTAAAAAGCCAATAGACTCAGCAATTTCTGGAGTACTGCGCGTAACGATGACTTTATCGTAGAGGCCACGTTCTATGACTTGTTCAAGCGCTGACGCCAGCGCTAGCAGTGTTTTCCCACAACCTGCTGGCCCAGTAAGAATCACTAAATCTATGCTTGGGTCAAGTAAAGCATCCAATGCCATCCCTTGGTAAATGTTTTTTGGATGGATCCCCCACGCTTGTTTTGCCATTAAACGGTCTCGGCTTAAATCCATTATCGACAACTTTTCGTCATCCCAACCAGTTACTTTGCCGGCAAAGTTATCACTGTCATCAATAAGATATTCATTCATGTAAGTATTAGGAAGGACATCACGCTTAACATAGTGGGTGGTATTTCGGCCTTCAGTTTCACTTTCACACTCATTAACATGTTGCCAAAAGTCACCTTCAAACTTGTGATAGCCTTTCGTTAAAAATTTAATATCATCGATAAGCTGATCTGTACGGTAATCCTCAACATAAGCCAAACCTGCGCCTTTAGCTTTTAAGCGCATATTAATATCTTTAGTGACCAAGACAACTTTATTGGGCGCCTTTTTTTCCTGTAGGTATAAAGCCGCGTTAATAATACGATTGTCATTTTCATTAAAAGATAACCGGCCAGCTTTTTGCTCTAAGGTATAATCATTAAAGATTGATAAACAACCACTGGGATGTTCGTCATCATTTTGAGGTAATTTAACACCCGCAAGTACTTCTTCAGGAGTGGCATCGACAAGCATATCTTCAAGTGCACGTATCGCAACACGGGCATCTCGACTAACATCTTTGCGGCGGTCTTTAATGGAGTCTAATTCTTCAAGCACCGTCATGGGGACGACCACGTCGTGCTCTTTAAAAGAGAGAAAAGCGAAAGGTTCGTGTAATAAAATATTTGTGTCTAATACGTAAAGAATTTTTTCATCATTCATACAAAGATCTCCTATCTAAGTTAACGTGACACAGAAGAATCGTTAAGTAAGCTTAATCACTTAGTCTTCAACTGCGACTAAAAAACCAAAAACAGTAACTATACCTTTACCGATCACCTTATTACGTGAATGATAACTTTACTTTGCCAGCTAAATTTATCACTGGCAAGTGGCATCGAAAGATTATTTGTCCTCAGACAAACTTTATTGCCGCCTTTTGTAAATTCTCGGCATTTTTTGGTGATCCTAACTATGATTAACGTTACTATAGCGCCCTTTTTTAATGCCGTATTGGCGTGTTCTGTTGCACAAGTTTTTAAAAATCGTGCAAGGTTTTAATTTTTGGAGTTTTTATATGGTTTTTTACCCTGGTCAACGATGGATAAGTGACGGAGAGTCGGATCAAGGATTAGGCACGGTACTAACGGTTGAACACCGTTTTGTTTCTATTTTATTTACCGCTACCGGTGAATCGCGCCAATATGCCATAGCAAATGCACCATTAACACGTGTTATTTTCAACCAAGGGGATAGTATTCCTAGCCACGAAGGCTGGATGCTTATCGTTGAAGAGGTTGAAGATATTGACAACTTACTCACTTACCATGGTAAGCGCCAAGATACCGGTGAAGAAACGTCACTAAAAGAAGTGATGATTGACCACTTTATCAAATTTAATAAACCGCACGATCGATTGCTTAATGGTCAAGTTGACCGTCTCGACTGGTTTCGTTTACGCAAAGATAGCTTAAAACACCAGCATACTCAGCAGCAATCGCCATTAATGGGTTTAAGTGGTGGCAGAGTCAGTTTAATTCCCCATCAACTTTATATCGCTGAAGAAGTTGGCTGTAGATTTGCACCTCGCGTGTTACTTGCCGATGAAGTTGGTTTAGGTAAAACCATTGAAGCTGGCCTCATTATTCACCAGCAGCTTGTTACCGGTCGTGCACAACGTATTTTAATTATTGTGCCTGAATCACTTATGCATCAGTGGTTGGTAGAAATGTTACGCCGCTTTAACTTACATTTTAGTATTTTTGATAGTGAACGTTGCCAAGAAATAAAAAACTCAGGTGAACAAGAAAATCCATTTAGTACTGAACAACTCGTTTTGGTTAATTTAGATTTTGTCACCAAAAATCCAGAGTGGTATGAAGAGCTCATTGCTGAGGACTGGGATTTAATGGTAGTTGATGAAGCTCACCACTTAAATTGGCATCAAGACAACCCTAGCATTGAATATTTATGTATTGAGCAACTAGCCCAGACTATCCCTGGGGTTTTGTTATTAACAGCAACACCAGATCAACTTGGTCATGAAAGCCACTTTGCACGTTTACGCTTGCTTGACCCTGACCGTTTCTTTGATTATCAAAAATTTACAGAAGAAGAAAGCCATTATACTGAAGTCGCCAATGCCGCCAATGCTTTGGTTGCTAAAGATGCTTTGTCGCCAGCACAACAAGCAACATTGACTAAGCTATTAAAAGAAACTGATATCAGTCAACATTTAATAAATATCAATATAGCATTGCCCAGCGATAATGAAATACTTGCGCAAGATGCATCACGAGAACAAGTGCTAACACAATTACTCGACCGTCATGGCACTGGCCGTATTCTTTTTAGAAACAGCAGAAATACCATAAAAGGTTTCCCTGAGCGTGAATTGCATTCTACGCCTTTAGCTTTACCAGAGGCTTATCAAGAGCAAATCAATGAGTTTTTATTATCGGACACTAGTGAAAATTTAAAAACCTTGGCTCAAGCTAAACAAGTTTTTACGCCTGAAATTTTGTTTTCGTTAAACAGCCATGAAAATTGGACTGATATCGACCCTCGTGTTGACTACTTAATCGAACTATTACAAACATTGAAAAAAGAAAAGTTATTGGTCATTTGTGCGCATGCACAAACTGCGATTGACTTAGAAGCGGCGTTACGCGTAAAAGAAGGTATTCGTGCAGCGGTCTTTCATGAAGGTTTGAGTATATTCGAACGCGACAAAGCCGCTGCTTATTTTTCCCAAGACGAAGACAGTGCACAATGTTTACTCTGTTCTGAAATAGGCAGTGAAGGTCGAAACTTCCAATTCGCCCATCACTTAGTGTTATTTGACTTACCGAGCAACCCTGATCTTTTAGAGCAGCGTATTGGTCGTTTAGACCGTATTGGACAAACACAAACCATTCGTTTGCATGTCCCCTATTTTACTGACTCTGCACAAGGATTACTTTTTGACTGGTATCAAAATGGTTTAAACGCTTTTGAACATACTTGTATCACTGGCCGAGCAATTTTTGATAAGTTTGGTGATAAACTGTTTGATTTAGCCTTAACGGCGCAGTGGCAGTCGACAGCCGCAGAAAAGTTAATCAATGAAAGCCATGAAGAGCACTTAACCCTTAAAGCGGAATTAGAGTCAGGACGGGATAAATTACTAGAATTACGTTCTTCTGGTCAAGGCCGCTCTCACCAACTAGTTAAAGAAATTTCAGCACTGGACCAACAAATTGAATTACCACAATTTATGTTTCAAGTACTTGATGTTTTTGGTATCACTCAAGACGACAAGTCAGATAATGCCATCGCTTTACAGCCTAGTGAGCACATGCTTTGTGGTAATTTCCCTTGCCTGCCTGATGATGGTACAACCATTACTTTTAACCGAGATACTGCGCTAGCTTGTGAAGATTATCACTTATTAACTTGGGACCATCCTATGGTGCGCGGAGCAATGGATTTAGTGCTCAGTGATCAAACGGGTAACTCGAGCATAGGTTTATTGAAAAACCCAGCATTGCCGGCAGGAACATTTTTTATTGAATGTATTTTTACTATCGAAGCAACCGCTCCCAATCACTTACAGCTGGGTCGTTATTTACCGACGACACCCATACGTGTTTTGGTGGATAAGAATGGCACTGACTTGGCAGATAAAGTGGGTGAAAATGTTCTAGATCAACAGCTTGCACCCGTTAAAAAACAAGTAGCGCTACAATTGGTTAAAGCCTTGAAAGATCAAGTAACACCTTTAGTAGCAAAAGCTGAAGCACATGCTAAGCCCCAAGTTTTGAGCATTCAAGAAAAAGCCCTAGCCAATATGCATAAAACGCTAGATGCAGAATTTCAACGCTTAACAGCACTAAAAACTATCAACCCAAGTGTTCGCCAGCAAGAGCTCGACTTTATCAAAGTACAGCAAAGTGAATTAAGCCACTACATAGGTAAAGCACAGTTGAAATTTGAAGCGATACGTTTAATAGTGGTGAGTAACTAACGATGTCAAGCCAACACGAAACTCCAAACAATCAGCAGGCACAACAAAAAGTTGTGCCTATGGCGCCAAACCCAGAGTTTGTTTATTGCCCGCCTATGTCGCCTTACCTTGATATAATTTATCGCGATAATGATATTGTGGTGCTCAACAAGCAAAGTGGTTTATTAACCGTGTCAGGTCGCTTACCCGCTCATAAAGATTGTTTACAAAGTCGAGTGAATAAAGTACTGCCAACCGCAACGGTAGTTCATCGATTAGATATGGCAACATCTGGTATATTGATCATGGCGTTACATAAACCTGCACATGTCGCAATTAGTCGAATGTTTCAGCAACGCGAAACGAAAAAAAGCTATATTGCCCGTGTCTATGGTCATATGAAAGATGATAATGGTTCGGTCGATCAACCGCTTATTTGTGACTGGCCAAATCGTCCACGACAAATGGTTGACCATGAACGTGGTAAACAGTCGTTGACCCATTACCGAGTATTATCACGTGATACTGATGCTAACTCGGTGGAAAGTACCTTAGTTGAATTAACCCCGATAACAGGGCGTTCTCATCAACTACGTGTCCATATGTTATTTTTAGGCCACCCTATTTTGGGTGACAGATTATACTCACATAAGTCAGCGGTTACGGCAAGTGCACGGTTATTATTGCATGCGCAAATGTTAGAGCTCGCACATCCATGTACAGAAAAGACACTCACGTTCAAAGTTCCTTGCCCATTTCTTTGATGAGCATTTTTTCTGGTTAAGAAAATAAAGTATTTGCCGATAATTGATCATTCGTCCATTGAACAATTTTCGGTAAGTACTCACCGCCTATAATTTTAAGGAACCTATGTCATTACGTGTTTTAGCTTCATTAATCATTTTCTGTCTATTTAGCCTTGTTACTATTAACAGTTATGCATTGTTATACCAAGAAGAAAATAAAACCGAAAAGCCAAAAGTTCCAGAGCAACAAGAGGCGACAAAAACAGCGGATGAATCCGGTGATGCCAGCAAAGTAGCTCCTAAAAAACGTTCAGAAATTTTCGCCCCTATTAATTCGCTGCTGCAACAAGAACAAGATCTGACTCATTACCTAACGGCTGAAAAAATAACGCCTATGTTAGCTGGGGCTCAAGACTTTATTACCATTATAAATGAAAATACCGCCAGTAATCAAAAAGGGGTAATGATACTGCTCCCTGACTGGGGAATGAGTGCAAAAAGTAGCAACGCTTTAAATTATCTACAAAAAGTACTGCCTAGCCAAGGTTGGACAACCATAGCTATTCAGCCACCAAGTATCCCTTTAGGTTACCCTTCTCGCGCATTAAAGCGATCGATTCAACTCGAAGACGATGCTAAAACCTTACTGGCACACAAAGAACATTTGACCGAACTAATGACGGCGGTGATGGAGAAAGCTAAAGATTATCCTGGTATATTTGTCGTGGTATCAAAAGGCAGTCATGCCATATTACTGGCCAATTTATACAGTACCGGTAAACTACAATCGCCAAGTGCTATGGTCATGCTTAGTGGTTATATGAATACTACAGAGCAAAGCCTCTCATTTGCTAAAGTACTGGCGACCAGTGAGTTTCCTCTCTTAGATATCTATCTGTCAAGAGAGCAGCAATTAGCGACCTCTGCCGCTAAAATTCGTAAAGCACAAGCAGTTAAAGAAATGAAAGTCTATTATCGACAAACTGAACTGCACAATAATCAAATTGGCTATTACCCTGAAAAAGCGTTGTTAAGGTCAATAAATGGCTGGCTTAAATCTATTGGTTGGTAACATCTGCTATAAACTCAAACGCTGATCTCAATAAGTTATTACCCCGTTAGCTACAATCAACAAAAAGCCCCCGCTGAAGTTATCCTCAGCGGGGGCTTTTTAATCGTTAATACAAGTTAATTCATTAGCTAACCATTATCAGCAAAGCGATTAGCACTTATAGCTTAAACTCTTGCACTGACTGTTGTAATTCTTCAGCTAACTTAGCGACTTCATTACTTGATTGTGCCGTTTGCTGTGCACCTGCCGTTGTTTGTTCAGCAATGGCAACAATAGATTCTAAATTAACGCTAATCTCATGAGCGACGACACTTTGTTCTTCAGCAGCCGCGGCAATTTGTGTACTTTTATCAAATGCCTCGTGAACCGAATGAGTAATAGTTTGCAACGCTTTCTCAGCTTCTTCGCTCTGCTCTACACAATTTGCGGCTTGCTTCTTACCCGTATCCATAACGCCAACAGCTCGTTGAGCACCGGTTTGCAATACCTCAATCATGTTTTGTATTTCTTGTGTAGATACTTGTGTTCTACTAGCTAGCGTTCTTACTTCATCAGCAACAACAGCAAAACCACGACCTTGCTCTCCGGCACGAGCGGCTTCAATAGCTGCGTTTAATGCCAGTAAGTTAGTTTGCTCAGCTATGCCGCGAATGACATCAAGAATACCACCGATAGAAGCACTGTCTTGCTGTAGTTTATTGATAACTTGTGCTGCTTCTTCAACTTCGTCAGCAAGTAAGCTGATAGTTTGGCGATTACGTTCAGAAATAATTTTTATACGCTTGGCTTCGTCATCAGCTTGCTTTATTTCACCTAGTGTATCATTAGCACTAGATAGTACACTTTGAGAAGTACTGCTCATTTGCGTAGTCGCAGAAGCGGCTTGTTCAACTTGTGAACGTTGCTCTGCAATAGCAATGGTACCTTGTGCGGTTACCGCTGAAGTTTCTTCTGCGGCAGTTGCTAGTTGTGTAGAGCGACTAACAATACCTTGAATAAGCGTACGCAAACTATCAATTAATAAATTACAGTTACGTGATAATTCAGCAAATTCATCTTTACCCGTTTCATCTAACTTATGAGATAAATCACCAGAAGCAACGATGTTGAGCATTTTATTAACCAAAGACAGTGGTCGGGTAATACTAAGCAGTGTAAACCAAGCAATACCAATTGCGGCAACAATTGAAAAAATCATAATACCTATAGTTTGTGAGTTACCATCGGCCACTTTTTCTTGAACAAGTTTACCAGCCGTCAACGCAGTTTGATTCGCTAAATCGACTTGTTTTTCTAAAATGGCATTGGCTTTTTTGATGTCACGTTCTGCAGCATCTAAGTTTTCTGTCGCGACTTTAAGGGCAATCAGTTGTTTACCTTTGTGAGAAAAAATATCATTGTTAGAGTTAATTAATTCAGTTAATTCACTCAAAGCAACAGACAAATCATCAGCTACATCTTCGGCGCCTTGATTAGATAGCTCGGATATAATATCGGTAAATGATTTATTTACATCAACAAAGCTATTGGATATTTGGTTACCGACTAAATCTGTTGACGACCTGTCGATTAAACCTCGATATTCAAGTGCTGAGCTTACTAGCCCATTAAGTAAGGTTTCAATACTTTCACCTAAACTAACAGCTCGCTGAAGCTTAGTGTCAGCTAAGTCGTGGTCGGCAAGGTCTAGTAACATCGTAGCTGCATCATCAGCTTTTTCTTCAAGGTTAGCTATTTTCTCTCTTAAAATAAGCGCTTGATTAATACTGGCTTGCCTATTACTAAAAACCAATCCTATTTCTTTTTCGAGATCTGCATAAACTGAATCGACTTGACGTAGATTAGTTAGTAAAGAGTTTTCATTTCGCACCACTTGCTTTAATTTCTTCAGCTCAGTAGTAAAGTCATCTTTATCTTGATTATATGCCGTAAGATTATTATTAAGTGGCGTTAATTCGGTTTGATAATATGCACGTAAAGTAAGGTTACCTATTTGGGTTAAGGTGTTAGCAAGCTTGTTACTCCCTTTTAATGTTGGGATCGCCAACTCACTTTGTTGTACAGTAGAGCCTTTAATTATGTTCAAATTCCATAGAGATATAGCACTAGTTATTACTAGTAAGACTGCAATAATGGCAAAACCACCCATTATTTTCATTGCTACCGTTAAATTCATAAATTTCACCGTGTAAATAGATAGTATTGAGTACGAGTGTAAACTAAATTAATTGCTACTTCCTTGAATGCAGGCCTATATTTTCAAAGCCAATAATCATAGCTTATTTGTCATTATTGTCGATTAGATTATCGGTTAATATTGTTAAAAACTTAACCGTTAATTTTATTATAACAAGCTTAAGCTATTTTTCACCTTTAGTTATTGCTTTATCATAAATTTTTTATTTTTGTTTTACGCTGTGGCAAGGTTCAGTAAACAACTGCTTGTCAGACCATCGTAATAACGTCAGATGTCCGCCCCAAACACAACCAGTATCTAATGCATAAATATTGTCAACAGGACAGTGCCCCATTAATGAAGCCCAATGACCAAATATCCAACTGTAATCTGTTTGTTTTTGGGTAAACTTAAACCAAGGTTTTATATGAGCTGGTGCTTGCTCAACAGAAAGCTTACATGAAAACTCTAAGCCATAATCGAGTTGGCAATAACGCATCCTGGTCAGTGAGTTAACAGTCACTCGAAATTTTTCATCGGCAGATTTGGCCAAAGACCATAGATTGGGCTCTTCGCCATACATTATGGCTAACCAATCATTTCTTAGCGCTGATGCTAGCTTGACATTAACATCTTTTGCTTGTTCCATAGCTTCTGCAGGTGTCCAAAAGGGTGGCAAACCAGCATGACTCATATAAACATTTTCATTGGGTAACTTTTGGATAAGCGGTTGACTAGCAAGCCAATCCATTAGCTCATCAACGTCTGCAGCAGCCAATAATTCATCAAAAAAATCGCTAGCTTTAGCTTTTTTCAAGCCACCATAAATCGCTAGTAAGTGCAGGTCGTGGTTGCCTAAAACCACTCGAGCACTATTACCCAGAGCTTTTATGTATCTCAGCGTTTTTAAAGAGCTTGGACCTCTAGCAACCAGATCACCCGCCAGCCAAAGCTGGTCAGTTTCAGGCGAAAAGGCAACTTGGGCAAGTAAGGCGCGTAGTTCGTGATAACAGCCTTGAATATCTCCGACAAAATAGATGGCCATAAACTAAGTGGCGCCGTTAGTTAAGAATGTGCGGCTGAGCTAAACCAAAAACAGGTATTTCAACTTGTTGCAAGTCTTTATCATCACTTAGCATTTGGTAATGGCCCTGCATAGTACCGACCGGGGTTTTTAAGATACAACCACTGGTATAAGTGTATGTGTTGTCTGGCGCTATGATCGGTTGCTTACCAATAACACCTTCACCGGCAACGGTAGAGGTCTTATTATCGCCATCGGTAATCAACCAATAACGAGACAATAATTTAATCGATTTATTACTATTATTGGCAATACTAATCGTATAACTAAATACATAGTTCTTTTCGTTTTCAATCAATTGTGAGGCAATATACTCAGTTTTAACACTGACCGAAATATCATATCCCATAGAAATTGATTCGACTGTAGTTAATGTTGAATCTTCCTTCATAACTCAACCGGATTATCAGTTAAGAAATTTGCTAGTTTGATATAATCTGTGATCGGTAAGTTCTCTGCACGAAGCCTTGCATCAATACCTAAAGCTGCTAATTGTTCAACCGTAAACAATTTTTTAAAACTATTGCGTATCGTTTTTCTACGTTGGTTAAATGCCGCCAAACAAACTTGGTTAAGCGATTTAATATCTTTTACTGGATTTTTAATCTCACCATGAGGAATTAATCTCACGATAGCAGAATCAACCTTAGGCGCCGGCTTAAAAGCTTCTGGGCCTATTTGCATAACAGGGATAACCTGACACTGATATTGCGTCATGATTGAAAGTCGACCATAGGCTTTACAATTTTCACTAGCAGCCATGCGTTGAACAACTTCTTTTTGCAGCATAAAATGCATATCTTTCACGCTATCTTTAAACGTTAAAAGATGAAAAATAAGTGGCGTAGAAATGTTGTAAGGTAAGTTGCCAAAAATTCTTAAAGGTCGTTCTGCGGTCGCTATTTCACTAAAATCAAATTTAAGAGCATCCGCTTCGTAAATAGTAATTTTATCAGCAATAAAAGGATGATGGCGTAAACGATGGGCAAGATCTCTGTCAAGTTCGACAACAGAGATAGCTCCTGCTCGGTCAATAACCGGTTCGGTTAATGCACCTAATCCAGGACCAATCTCGATAAGATTTTCTCCAGGCTCAGGGTCGATAGCATCAACAATTTTACTGATCACACCTTCGTCATGTAAAAAGTTTTGTCCAAAGCGTTTTTTGGCCTGGTGGCCTAGATGAGTTTTATTATTCATGATTGATTATTTGCTAATTTAATGGCTGTGGTGATTGCTTCAATAAAGCTTCCTGGGTCAGCTAAGTTGGTACCCGCTAATTCAAGTGCGGTACCGTGATCTACCGAGGTTCGAACAAAAGGTAAGCCTAAGGTAATATTAACCGAAGCGCCAAAGCCTTTATATTTCAAGACTGGCAAGCCTTGATCATGGTACATAGTTAAAATGGCATCAGCATCGCTTAAATACTTCTCCTGAAAGATAGTATCTGCGGGTAATGGCCCAATAAGCTTGATGCCTTCATCTCTGAGTACATTTAAGGCTGGGATCATCACATCGATTTCTTCTCGACCTAGATGCCCATCTTCACCCGCATGAGGGTTTATGCCACATACGTAGATTTTAGGCTCTTTAATACCAAATTTATTAATAAGATCGGTATTTAAAATACGGGTGACTTTTTGTAAACGTTCTGCGGTGATCGCTTTAGAAACATAAGCTAAAGGAATATGCGTTGTCACTAAGGCAACTCTTAAGCCTTCTGTAGCCAACATCATCACGACATCGGCACAATTAGCTTGGCTAGCAAAATATTCAGTATGACCACTAAAAGCGATACCCGCTTTATTAATTAACCCTTTATGCACCGGGCCAGTAACAATAGCATCGATTTCACCAGAGATATTTTTTTCACTGGCAATTCTTAATGTTTCAATGACATAACTTCCATTTTCAGCATTAAGTTCACCAGGAATACAAGCCTCAGCCATATCGACAGACAATATCGTTAGTGTCCCTGCTTTTTGAGGTTTAGCAACTTTCGAGCCATCATAATCAATAAATGTTAATGGTAAACCTAAAACTTTAGCGCGCTCTTGCATTAACTTTTTACAAGCGATCACTACAAGCTCAACGGGCCAATCTTGCTGAGCAATGAAGACGGTTAAGTCTGGGCCAATTCCTGCAGGTTCGCCTGGCGTGATAGCTATACGCTTTGTCATTATTTTGTATCTCGACTAAAAATCTCTACATAGGCTTCATCACGAAGCTCTTTAATCCAACGCGCACTTTCTAAACCAAACTTTCTATTGAATAAAATGCGACGAGCTTTGCTTTCGTTCATTTGTTCTGTCGCATCAAGTGTTCTTCGACCCGTTAATTGCGCTAAATGCCAACCAAATGAAGTTCTAAAAGGTTTATGTATTTCATCTACCTTTAATCGGGCTAACGCCGCCTTAAAAGTAGGATCGTAGACATCAGGGTCGGTCCAGCCTAGATCACCACCTCGCACTGAAGTAGGTCCGTCTGAATACTCTTTAGCTAAGTCGCCAAAATCAGCTTCACCTGCGTTAACTCTTTCCATAAGGCCTAGTAGAATACTTTCAGCTTTGGCTTCACTTAAGATAACAGAAGGCTCAATCAATATGTGCCGTGCTTTTACTTCTTCTACTTCAACGATTTGCAAACCACGAATATCTATAATTTTTACAATACTAAAACCTAAACCGGTACGGATAGGTCCTAAAATTGATTCTTTTTTCTCGCCATCAACAATTGATGAGAATAATGTCGGTAATTCATTGATATTTTTCCAACCTAAATCGCCACCTTCTAAGGCATTTGAACCGCCTGAAGAAGCAATAGCAATTTTCGCAAAGTCACTGCCGTTATTAAGTAATTCAATCACTTTTTCAGCGCGAACTTTAGCGGCATTCATATCATCTTGTGTTGAATTCGCAGGGAACTCAATCAGTATGTGTCCCAGACGATATTCAACATCCGTATTAATTTTTTCTTCCATAGAAGAAATCAAATTAGCCACATCTTGTGGTGAAACATAAATACGACGACTAACACTATTACGGCGTACCTCGCCAGAAATAAGTTCAGTTCTGACTACTTCACGATACTTATCGTAATCTGTGCCATCTTTTACAAGATTCTGACGAAACTGGTCTAACGTTAGTTTTTCTTCTTTCGCCATATTCGTTAGCGTTTCATCAAGTTGTGCATCACTCACTTGCACACCCATACGTTCGCCTAACTGAGTGATCAACGCATCGTTGATCAACTTTTCAGTGACCTGTGTTCTTAACGCTTTATCTGATGGTAAACTTTGATCATTCTTTAGTGCTTGTTTTTTTATCGTTTCAATGAGGTCTCTTATTTCAGATTCCAAAACAACACCACCATTTACAATGGCTGATACTCGATCAAGTTCAACTTGTTGTGCTTGTACTGGAAAAAAAGATGTTACCGTCAAAGCGCTTGTTAAAAGTAAAAATTTCAATGATTTTTTCATGTATCGTCTATTTCTTATATTTAATTATTGAGAAAGTAAGGGCGTTTGTAGCCAAATATACTTGAGTTGAACATATCTGTAATGTCTTTTGTTCTCATGCTAAATCTTAGCATAAAACCATTGTTGAATTCATCGCGATTTTTATTATTACTCGATGGTTCATCAAAGTTTGCTGTAATATAACGATGATAAGCAAAACTCAGTGACCAACAGCAACTTTGGTACTGTAAACCCGCATAAGTTTCTATACTTCGATTTTGCTGTAAATCTTGAGTTACTCGGCTAATAACTTGCCAATTTTTATTTATACTGACATTCCCCGCTAAAGATAGTTGCTCTAATGTTATACCTGAGACATCACGAGTGTATCGATGGTTCAATTGTATTGTTTGATTTTCACCAAAAAGATAATCAATACTGGTTTGACTCTTGTTGGTAACATCATCTTCTGTATTATATTGAATGTCGCTACTGAACTGCCAACTACTATTTATACGAGCGTAGACTTCTGCCGCTAATGCCGAAGCATCCGCTACAATTCCTTGGTTTTCTTCAAAGGTAAAATTACTGTCATTAAGATAAACAATTCGTCCTATGCTAACCCTAAGTTGTTCTTGATTGGCACTGTCGAGTAAACGACTCGTTATTCCCCAAGAATATTGATTAGCTTGAGCTATCCTATCTAAACCACTAAAACGTTTATCACGAAATAGGCCGTTATAGTCATCTTGTAGTGTGGTTGTATCATATAGCCCTATATTACTTTGATCTTTTTCAGGAATATAAAGATATTGCAGTTGCGGCTCTAAGGTTTGTGTAAAACTTTTTCCCCAAAAATGACTTTGCCTATCAAAATTAACCCCACCATGAAAACGGACTTTAGGTAATGTTCTGCTTACACTTTCTTCAAGCTCACTTTCCAAAGGAATATTGTCTTGTTGGTAATGGGTTTGTAGTATTTTAAATTCTGAATTCAAAAACCAAGCTGGCGTAACCAAAGGGAAGGTTAAACCCGCTTCAACATGATAGCGCTGTGCGGTTACTTGAGTTTTATCGGCATTGTCAAAATTGGTGACTTCAGAATAGACATCGAATAACCCGTCTAAAACATCAATTTTTTGATGGCTGGCAAGTTCGAGTTGAGCAAGCGCTTTATAGTTTGTTTTATTATCGCCGAGTACTTCAAAGTCTTGTAATTTTACCTTGGCCTGCCAACTATCCGCAAAATAAGCTAATTCACCGGTTTGATATAAATAAGCATCATTATCATTGTAGTGCTTACTACCAATATCAACTAAATAGTTATCATCACTAATTGTCGTATAGTCAACAAAAGCGCGAAATCGCTCTGAAAAGGTGCCAACATGTTGAATACGCAATAAATATCGTGCATCGGTGTTATCTTCTTGTTCATTGTCTTGATTTAGATATTCGAGATCAAATTGTCCCTGTTGCTCGTCATGTAAATAACGAAATTCTGTCATTAATTGGCTGCCACGTTTTAACATGTATTTTGGGGTAATCGTCGCATCAATATTAGGGGCAATATTCCAGTAATAAGGAATTGACGTGGTAAAACCTGATTTACCTGAATTACCAATTTCAGGATATAAAAAACCAGATTGTCTATCATCACCAATTGGAATCGTAAAATAAGGTAGGTACAACACCGGCACATTAAATACTGAAAACCTAGCATTATAAGCTTCTAAATAACGTTCATCTTTAGAAATATTAATTTCACTGGCATTCATTTGCCAATCAGGTGAAGCGCCATAACAAGTAGTAAAGGAAGAGTCAATTAATGACAAGGTACCTTCTCTAGACACAGAAATAATACCAGCACCACCGTGTCCTGCTATTCCCGCGAGTTGATACTGAGTATTTTTCAAGGTAGTCGCGCCGAGCGATTCACTTATGTTCAATTGGTCGGCAAAAATGTCAATGCCTTTATTTTGAAAGTGAATATCGCCCGTGGCCTTAACCGATGAACTTTCTCTATTAAGCTCAATCTCATTAGCAAGAATTGTCTGCTGACTGTTAATCAACATTACATTGCCGGTAAATTTAGCGACTTTATTTTTATTAATACCCGATTTATCAGCTAAAATAGTGATCGCTTTACTCTTTTCAGTAGATTGAGTAGCGGTTAACTGTGGGTAAGTCGGTATAGGGCATTGAGCCATACCATCGAGAATATCGGTAACTTGTTGAGCAACACTATATTTAGCCATTGATAAACAAGTAATTATTAAAATTAAATAGCGCGGAAATGACATTAAAAGTCCGATAGATGAATGATTAAAGCAACAAAGATGAAAACGAGCCACATTTTATACTCAAACACTTAGATAATATAGCAATTTTCTTTAGGGTGCTAATTCGGTATATTGGTAATACGGGTTGGCATTACTCATTTATGCCCTCACCTAAGATAACTATTAGTACCATTTACTTGAGGAATAGAAAACTTGCCAAGCTCTCGAATTCAAGCGTTACACCTATGGTTGGATAAACAATTTTCAGGCGAACATATTCAATTGACCCCCTTAACTGGCGATGCTGGCTTTCGCTGCTATTATCGTTTTTCGATAAAGGGTCGTTCATTTATCGCCGTTGATGCCCCTAAAGATAAATCTAATAACGCGGCTTTTGTTTTTATGCAAAAGAGCCTTAAGGATAATAATGTCTTAGTGCCTGAAATTATTGCGGCTGATTTATCACTAGGTTTTCTTTGCTTAGCTGATTTTGGTGAAACGCTATTAGCTGATATTTTATCGACTGAAAATATCATTATCACCTATCAAAAAGCTATCGATATTTTACCAAAAATTCAATCTGCATTGCCCAAGAATACTCAAGAATTACCACATTATGATCAAACATTTGTTGAGCTTGAACTGAATATTTTCTCACAATGGTTATTAACTGAGCACTTATCAATTATATTAACTGCTGATGAGCAACAGCAGTTAACAGACTGCTTTTCACTATTAACAGAAAATATGCTTAGCCAACCGCAAGTCTTGGTGCACCGAGATTACCATAGTAGAAATATTATGGTCCTCGAGGATAACAATTTTGGCATTATTGACTTTCAAGACGCTGTCATTGGTCCTATCACTTACGATATCGTCTCGTTACTCCGTGACTGCTACCTGAAATGGCCGAACGAGTCTGTTTCATTGTTACTAAACCGCTATATAGATATGATGACAGAGCACTATTCATTAAACGATATCACTCGCCAGCAATGGCAGCGCTGGTTCGACTTAACTGGCTTACAACGTCACATTAAAGCGAGTGGTATATTTGCCCGTTTACATCATCGCGATAATAAAAGCGGCTACTTAAAAGATATTCCGCTAACACTTAGCTACCTTGTTGAGATCAGTGAACAATACCCTGAATTAGCCTCTTTACATCAGCTTTTATTAGTGAAAGTGCTGCCTGCGATGCAAAACCTTAAAGCAGGTATATTAACATGAAAGCGATGATTTTAGCCGCTGGTCGTGGTGAACGTATGCGCCCCTTAACGGATCATTGCCCAAAACCTTTACTCAGAGTAGCGGGGATCCCGCTAATCGAATACCATATTAATAAACTCGCCCAGTGTGGCATCACAGATATTGTCATTAACTATGCCTGGTTAGGAGAGATGATCGTTGACTATTTAGGTGATGGTAAAAAATTCGGGGTTAATATAAGCTACAGTCCAGAAAATACTGGTGCACTTGAAACGGCTGGCGGTATTATTCAGGCGCTACCTTTATTAAGCAATAACAATGATAATGACATCTTTATGCTGATAAACGGCGATATATTTACTGATATTAACTTTGCTAACTTACCGACATTAGCCAAAGACCGGTTAGCGCATATCTGCTTAGTTAACAATCCTGATCATAATATAAAAGGTGATTTTATTTTTGATAACAATCAACTCACCAATATTGTAAATCAGTCAGAATCAACACAGAAAAATACTTACACCTTCAGCGGTATTAGTTTATTTCGCGCTGATTTTTTTAAAGATAAAAATACCATGTCGGTATCAAAGCTTGGTCCGATGATCAAAAGTGCGGTAAGCGACGGCAAGGTTTCAGCCAGCATACTTGATTGTGCATGGACCGATGTTGGTACGCCAGAACGTTTAGCGTATCTAAATAGATAAGTTAATCAATTAATAACACAAACAGGTAATATTGATAATGAGAATATGGGGAAAACTTTTAGGCTTTATATTTGGTTTTATGCTGAGTAAAAACCTACTAGGTGCATTAATAGGCATGTTTATTGGTCATAACTTTGATAAAGGCCGAGGGCTTAATTTCAATAATCTTTCAGGCTCGAAAAGCTCAGAAAGTGAACGTCAGAGCGCATTCTTTTACACTTCTTTTTCAGTGATGGGCTACATGGCAAAAGCGAATGGCTTAGTATCTAAGCATGAAATTGAATTCGCCAATGCTTATATGGACAAATTATCGTTGCAAGGAGAGTCAAGACAACAAGCCCAAGATGCCTTTAGAGAAGGTAAAGTTGTGGGTTTTCCACTCAACGATAACCTTGCCAAATTCAAACAAGTTTGCGGAAATCGTCATGATTTATTATTGCTCTTTTTAGAGATTCAAATTCAAGTGGCTTTTGCTGATGGACACCTAGACAGTGATGAACGCCAAGCCTTACACACCATAGCGCAGCAATTAGGCTTTTCAAGTAAAGAGCTTGATAGACTCTTAGAGATGATTATCGCTGGTGCACAATTTCATCAAGGTCAATCAGGTAAAAGCTCTCAATCTCAATTAGAGAATGCCTACAAAGTGTTAGGTGTTGCAGCAGACACACCTGAAAAAGATATTAAGAAAGCTTATCGAAAGTTAATGTCGCAACATCATCCAGATAAGTTGGTTGCTAAAGGTTTGCCACCAGAAATGATGGAAATTGCCAAGCAAAAAGCACAAGATATTCAAGGGGCATACGAGTTAATCACTAAAAATAAATAACCGCTAATGCTTGTTATTTAGCCGTAGAGAGAGTGCCTAGCTTGCAAGGCACTCAATAAAAAACGCATACTAGCGTATGCGTTTTTTATTCTTTAAAGTGTTTATTTTCGTTGATAAACACAAAAATCCATATCAAAACAATTTTTTTCATCGGCACTGAGTTTAACACTACTGGTTAGTTGCCAATCTTCCACCGTATTATATTCAGGAAACTGAGTGTCGCCATCGATATCGGCTTTGATATGAGTAATGTAAAGACGGTTAGCTAACGGCAAACAATGGCTGTAAATAGCACCACCACCAATGACCATCACTTCGTCTACTTCACCCGCTAGTAGCAAAGCTTGCTCGACTGACGTAGCACTGTCTACTCCATCAGCGCGGTAGTTTTGGTCACGTGAAATAACAATATTTTGTCTACCGGGTAAAGGACGACCAATAGATTCATAGGTTTTTCGCCCCATAATAATCGGCTTACCTAACGTCGTTTTTTTAAAATAGGCTAAATCAGCGGGTAAATGCCACGGCATATTATTATCTTTGCCAATAATACGGTTATCAGCGTGGGCGACAATCATCGAAAGTAGGGTCATTAACATGGTCTCTCTAAAGGGAATAATTCACTATTTACTTAATGAAATAACTCATTATTGTTTCACGGGCTTATTTAACATCACTCATCAGGGGATGATAGCGATTTAACCCCTAAAAAAAAAGCTCAAGTAAATTATACTTGGGCTTTTTTATAACAACTAACTAAATGAACAGTGAATAATTACTTACGATATTCAACTTCTACATCGTATTCATCTTCATCCCAGTCTTCGTCACCTAATTCGTCTTCAACGCCGGATACCGCTTCTTCGTGGTAAGTATCCCACTTGAACTCAACCGTTTTATCTTCAGGTGTTTCTTCGATTTCTGGAGGAAGTCCTTCGATAAAAGTCATTACGCCTTGCGTTAGGTCAGCGGTACCAAATTTATTGATAGCAGAGACACTTCGTACTTCGCCAGTCCAATTTAAGCCAGCAACAATACTATCTGTTAGCGCTTTCGCTTCATCTTCTAACATTAAATCAAGCTTGTTAAACACTAACCAGCGCGGTTTAGCAAAAAGTTTTGCTGAATGACGCTCTAATTCACTGATAATAGTTTTAGCGTTTTCAAGAGGATCAGAACCATCGGCAGGCATTACATCAACAAGATGTAATAAAATTCGACAACGCTCTAGATGCTTAAGAAACTGTGTACCTAGGCCTGCGCCTTCTGCTGCGCCTTCAATCAAACCAGGAATATCAGCAATAACGAAACTACGTTGCGTATCTAGGCGAACTACACCTAAATTTGGCGCCAACGTAGTAAAGGGATAATCTGCAACTTTAGGTCGAGCCGCTGAAACACTGCGTATCAAAGTAGACTTACCTGCATTAGGTAAACCTAACAAACCTACATCAGCGAGTAATAATAGCTCAAGTTTAAGACTACGTATTTCGCCCGGTGTACCATCGGTTTTTTGGCGAGGAGCGCGGTTAGTACTACTTTTAAAACGCGTATTGCCTAAACCATGCCAGCCGCCTTTTGCCACTAACATTTTTTGTTCATTGCGGGTTAAGTCACCTAATTGTTCACCGGTGTCTACATCCATAGCACGTGTACCAACAGGCACTTTCAAAATTAAATCTTCTGAACCTTTACCCGTACAATCACGACTTTGACCATTTTGACCGCGCTTAGCACGATGAAAACGCTCGAAGCGGTAATCAATTAAGGTATTCAGGCTTTCGTCAGCCATTAAATAAACGTCACCGCCGTCACCGCCGTCACCACCATTAGGTCCGCCGTATTCAATGTACTTTTCTTTTCGAAAACTTACACAACCGTTGCCGCCGTCTCCGGCCTCAACTCTAATTTCAACTTCATCAACGAATTTCATGGTGCTTTGAAACACTCCAAGATTAAACTATTGCCTTATTATAAGTTATTTTTTGCACTTACGAAAACAAAGTTATTTTTTATACAAAATGAATACCCTTTGAACTAATTAAAGTTACATCATTAAAAGTAAATAAAATTTCAACAACAAGGCGCTTGGTTAAGCAATAGCTGACTATTGGGATTGAAGCAACGAAGTTATTGACTATTTAGGTCATTTAAAAATGAGTCGTTAATTAGTGTAATGAGTATTAGATACTCAAGTAATTAAGTATCAAAAAAAAACCCTGCTTAAAGCAGGGTCTTTATTAAGTTTGAGTAACGTTACTAAGCAACAATACTTACAAACTTACGGTTTTTAGGACCTTTAACATCAAATTGTACTTTACCATCAGTTAAAGCAAATAATGTGTGGTCTTTACCAATACCCATGTTTGTTCCAGCGTGGAATTTAGTACCACGTTGACGAACAATAATGTTTCCAGCTAATACAGCTTCGCCACCAAAACGCTTAACACCAAGGCGTTTAGCTTCTGAATCGCGACCATTTCGTGTACTACCTGCAGCTTTCTTATGTGCCATTTTAAATCGCTCCTAATTAGCCGTTGATGCCAGTAATTTTCACTTCAGTGAACCATTGACGATGGCCCGCTTCTTTACGTGAATGCTTACGACGTTTAAATTTAACAATTTTAACTTTATCAGCACGGCCTTGATTTACAATCTCAGCTACTACTTTACCACCAGCAATGTAAGGCGCGCCTACATTAACGGCTTCGCCGTCAGCGATCATTAAAACGTTATCGAATTCTACTGTTGCACCAATTTCAAGCTCAAGCTTTTCAAGGCGAACTGTTTGTCCTTCAGTTACACGGTGTTGCTTACCGCCACTTTGGAATACAGCGTACATACCTACTCCGTAAAGCGTCATTTTATTTAGACGCTAGATTTTAAAATATAGGGCGCGAATTCTACGCGAAGATTTTTATTCAGGCAAGTCTAATTCGCATCTATTTCTATTTAATTTGCTTATCGATAAACTATTCCGCTACAGCCCTTTATTGCTAAATAATTTCGTGTAAACTCATGCTTCATAAAATCTTTCAAATACAACAACAAAGGTAGCTATAGCTTTCTATGGATATCAAACATATACAAGCCCTTGCTCAACAAGATATGACAGCGGTAAATAATGTTATTTATTCGCAAATAAATTCTGACGTTGCGTTAATTAATCAGCTTGGCGTTTATATTGTCAATGCCGGTGGAAAACGCATGCGCCCCATGTTGACGGTTCTCGCCGCACGTGCTTTTGGTTATCAAGGTAATGATCATATCTCTATTGCCGCCATTATTGAGTTTATTCACACCGCGACCTTATTACATGATGATGTTGTTGATGAATCAAACATGCGTCGTGGCCGAGAAACCGCTAATGCATTATTTGGTAATAGTGCCAGTGTACTCGTTGGTGACTTTCTTTATACTCGCTCTTTTCAGATGATGACCAAGTTAGGCAATATGAGAATAATGGATATATTGTCTGATACCACTAACATTGTTGCCGAAGGTGAAGTCTTGCAGTTAATGAACTGTAATGACCCTAACACCACCGAAGAAAGTTATTTTCAGGTTATTTACTGCAAAACAGCGAAACTGTTTGAAGCCGCAACACGTTTAGCAGCAGTTATTGCCGGGCAAGATGAAAAAACTGAAAAAGCGATGCAAGAATACGGTAAATACTTAGGCACAGCTTTTCAATTGGTTGACGATATTATGGACTACACCGCCGATGCTAAAGCGATGGGAAAAAATATTGGTGATGATTTAGCTGAAGGCAAACCTACTTTGCCATTACTTTATGCCATGAAGCACGGTAATGCGCAGCAAAAGCAGCTAATAAGCGACGCTATTGAACATTGCAATGGTATGGAGCATTTAGACGAAATACTCGCTGCAATGGAGCAAACAGGCTCTCTCGTCTACACACAAAAGCAAGCCGAGCAAGAAGCGGATAAAGCCATTGATGCGTTAAAAATACTGCCCGAGTCTGAACATAAGCAAGCGCTGATATCTCTGGCCCATATTGCTGCAAATAGAAGCGTATAATGATGAAGACCCATTTTGGCTTTTATCTTAATCTTCTTGCTATTTTGTTATTTATTCCAGGGATATTATTACCGATGTTCTCTTTGAGCATGGATGTTAGCGCCACTATTGCTGGACCTGCGTTTACCTCAGAGTTAATTAACAAGGAGCTTTCCCTGTTAACTACAATTCAAGAGCTGTGGCAAAACGAGCGTATATTAGTGTCCGTGCTCATTTTTATTTTCTCTATTTGTATTCCTTTATTGAAAACGGCCTTAGTAGCTTGGTCTTATTTTAAAAGGAAGACTCAATTAGAAAGAAAAATCATTAGCTTTGTTGGTGCAATTGGAAAATGGTCAATGGCTGACGTTTTTGTTGTGGCGATATTCCTAGCTGTTTTGTCGACTAACCATGCAGAAACAGCAAGCCAACAAACGTTAAGTATTATGGGCTTTAAACTCAATTTAATGATCAGCAGTGAAACGCTGTCGGCTGTCGGCCCTGGTTTTTATTTCTTTTGTGCTTATTGTTTACTGTCATTAGTTGGCACGCAGCTGAGTCAAAGTGGTCTAAAAAGCCAACTTAACAACTAGTCCTTTAATTTGTTCATCGATATTATCTGCAACAGCATTATCATTGATTATTTTTAGAGATAAAAAAACCGCTAGTCTTTACAGAGCAGCGGTTTTTTTTATTGCAAAAACATCAGTCAGTAAATATAAATTTACTGAATAAGGCTAATGCTAACGTTCAACAAATTAACCTTTGATGAAGTTAATACCTTCAGCAATGTCAGCTTTTAATGTGTCTAACATATCAACTTTCGCTTTTTCTTCAAAAGCACTTAGTTTACCGTAAGATAAAATTTCGCTAACGCCATTTACGCCTAAACGTACCGGTTGTGCGAAAAATTGTGCATCTTCACCTGCGCCTTCAACGTAAGCGTAATCAACCACGTCTTCGCCTTGTAAACCTTTAACTAAAGACATACAAAAACGAGCTGCAGCAGCGCCCATAGATAAAGTAGCAGAACCACCACCGGCTTTAGCATTAACAACTTCAGTACCTGCGTTTTGAATGCGAGGTGTTAAAGCAGCAACTTCTTCATCAGTAAAAGTAACGCCTTCAACTTGTGAAAGAAGTGGTAAAATAGTAGTACCTGAGTGGCCACCAATTACTGGAACTTTAACTTCAGCAACGTTTAAGCCTTTTAATTCAGCAACGAACGCTTCACTACGAATAACATCTAGCGTAGTAATACCAAAGACACGAGCCGCGTCATAAGTACCTGCTTTTTTGAAGACTTCAGCAACGATAGGAACCGTGCCGTTAACTGGGTTAGTAATAATACCCACTAACGCTTTAGGACAGTTTGCAACAATGCCTTCTGCTAATGTTTTAATAATGCCCGCATTAACAGCGAACAAATCAGCACGATCCATACCTGGCTTACGTGGCATGCCTGCTGGAATTAAAACGATATCAGCACCTGTTAATGCGTCGCCTAATGCGTCAGCACCAAAACCTTCAACTTTAACGGCTGTAGGTATGTGTGATAAATCAACAGCAACACCTGGAACAACTGGTGCTACGTCATACAAAGATAGCTCAGAACCCGCTGGTAATTGAGTTTTTAATAATAATGATAACGCTTGGCCGATTCCGCCAGCAGCGCCTAAAACAGCAACTTTCATTTGATGTCTCCGGTAGTTAAAGAATATTTGAGTAAATACGTAAATTTTCGTGCCCAAAAGATATAGCATCGGCCACTAAAAAACAATTAATATTAAACTATATATGGCATTAGGATACCGTATAATACTTTTAATGAAATAATACTTAGGTCTTACTTCCTCATCATTAAGAATTTAAGATTAAAAAAAGTGTAGTAGAAAAATAACAAAGAGTACCGTTAAATTATGACAGTTTCACAAAAACAAGAAGCATTAACACAAGCTTTTAAAGATTTATTAAAGCAAGAGCAGTTTGGTTCTCAAGGCGATATAGTTGATGCGTTGAAGAAACAAGGTTTTGATAATATCAGCCAGTCAAAGGTTTCACGTATGCTCAGTAAATATGGCGCAGTTCGCACCCGTAACGCTCGCCAAGAAATGGTTTATTGTTTACCGGCTGAACTAGGCGTTCCAACAGCAAAAAGCCCTTTACGCCAACTAGTGATAGATATTGAATACAATGAAGTCATGATTATTGTTAGAACCAGCCCAGGCGCTGCCCAGTTAATCGCTCGCTTACTTGATAGTTTAAGTAAAAGCGATGGAGTACTGGGTACGATTGCTGGTGATGATACTATTTTTATTGCCCCAACCCATGTTGGACAAATAAAAGAAACCATTGCTAAATTAGAGTTACTGTTTTCAAGAAACTTAAATTAAGCTAAGTTCGAAGACAGTTAGCCAGAGTAATATCGCAATTTTATCGCTTTATTAAAGTGCCAACTTAGCTAAAAAATTTAAACTTGGTGCAAAAAAAGATGCGCCAGTTTCTGCTTGGGTATATTTAAGTAAGTGGTCAAAATGACCATGAGCATCACTTTGAATCATGGCTTTTAACATCATCTCAAATGGCTCAGGCGAGCGGCAATAAGAAACAAAAAACAAGCCCTGTAACTTCATATCACCATACGGCATACTTTGTCGTACTATTTCGATAGCGTTACCGTCTTCGTCTTTAAGGTTTACTCGCTTAGTATGCGCGGTTGCTGGTTTATTTTCATTGGAATATTCTTCATTGTCCAGTTTTGTTCGTCCAAAAATATCTTCTTGGTCTTTAACCTTTAAGTTATCCCATAAGTTCAGATTATGGCGATAACGTTGAATATGTAAATAACTGCCAGCCGCAAATTCTTCACTCTCTTCATTAGCAATTAGCGCAACTTTGCGGCGGTGTGAACCTTGTGGGTTTTCTGTGCCATCGACAAAACCCGTTAAATCACGACCATCAAGAAACCTAAAAGCACGCACTTGCTCAGCCAGTTCAACGCTGTTGGCTAATAAAGAACAAACCTTGGTACTAACAATATGGTTAACGTCTGCACGGTCGCTTCTTATTTCGATATAAAGATCATAACTATCAGCCGGAGCTGCGCGATCATCACATTCAAGCGCGGAAAAAGGCTTTAAATTTTTAGGTCTTCCCTGAGGATACAGCTCATCCCAATAGTTAGCACCAATGGCAATAACACCAGCTAAATTGGATTCTGAAAAACGATCAGCGTAATGATCGAATAAGGCAGGTAATCGAGATAGTGCGTGACGAACATGAGCATTTTTATCATCTAAAACATTAAACATCAGATAATAACCGTGCAAACTAGGTTCTGCGCAAATACCGAATTGTTCTCTTGCCATCAAAATTCCCAAAAATGTAATATATATTAATATTTCAATTTTACACAGTTTCTTAAAATTCACAGTAAATCATTTACGATAATAAAATAAGATAAAACCGTGTTGCTTTTTACAGCTATGCCAACGCACCATTATTATTATCGGCGCAAGTACTGATAATTTCTCTGCCGCTAAAAGTATTAGCCTTTATTTTGTACATAAAAAAAACAGCCCTTAGGCTGTTTTATTATTTATCTTGTTAATATAGATAACACTAGTTGGTATTAAGTAAACTCAGGGTAAGCTTCCATACCACAATCTGATTTATCCATACCTTGATACTCTTCTTCTTCAGTTACACGAATACCCATAACTTTCTTAAGTACATACCAGACCACAAAACTTGCACTAAATACCCAGACAAAGATCGTTGCTGCACCGATTAATTGTCCACTAAAGCTTGAAGCAGGGTTAGTAAGAGGAACAAGCAGTAAACCAAACAAACCAACGACACCGTGTACTGAGATAGCACCTACTGGATCATCTATTTTCAGTTTATCTAAACCAACCACTGACAAGACAACGATGATACCAGCGACCATACCAAACAAGGTTGCTTGCAATGCTGTGGGTGTTGAAGGCTCAGCAGTAATAGCGACTAATCCCGCTAATGCTCCGTTTAATGTCATGGTTAAATCTGCTTTTTTAAATAGTAATTTAGCAAAAATTAACGCGGCGATAGCGCCACCAGCGGCCGCTGCATTGGTATTTAAAAAGACCATAGCAACTGAATGTGAACTGTTGATATCAGCAAGCTTTAAAACTGAACCACCGTTAAAGCCAAACCAACCCATCCATAAAATAAACGTGCCTAATGTCGCCATAGGTAAGTTAGCACCTGGAATGGCATTAATACGACCATCTGCTCCATATTTACCCTTACGTGCGCCAAGTAGCAAGACACCGGCTAATGCTGCTGATGCACCTGCCATGTGGACAATACCCGAGCCAGCAAAATCAGAAAAACCTAAGTCACCTAGGGTGTACAAACCAAAGACAGCATTACCGCCCCAAGTCCAGCTACCTTCTAGTGGATAAATAACGGCGGTTAACACAACGGTAAAAATAAGGAATGCCCATAATTTCATGCGTTCAGCGACGGCACCAGAAACAATCGACATCGCTGTTGCAACAAAGACCACTTGAAAGAAGAAGTCAGACGCTTTGGAGTATATAGCTCCGCCATTAAAACCATCTTCACGGCCAGAAAATTCTTTTAATACCGCATCAGCATCGACTGTTTCGATGCCAGATAAGAAGAAACCACCACCGTACATAATTTCGTAACCGCAGGCCAAATACATCATGCAAGCAATAGCATAAAGCGCGACGTTTTTAGTCAAAATTTCTGTAGTATTTTTTGCACGCACTAAACCGGCTTCTAACATAGAGAAACCCGCGGCCATCCACATAACAAGAGCACCACATATCAAGAAATAGAAAGTGTCCATTGCGTATTGTAATTGAAAAATATTTTGTTCCATGATTTACCCCTTAAATAGCTTCAACATCTTGCTCACCAGTACGAATACGTACAGCTTGCTGTAAGTCATAGACAAATATTTTACCATCGCCAATTTTACCTGTGTGCGCCGACTCGGTAATTGCTTTGACTAAGCGTTCAACAACATCATCATTGACAGCAATTTCAAGTTTCACTTTCGGTAAAAAGTCCACTTGATACTCAGCACCACGATACAGTTCGGTATGACCTTTTTGTCGTCCAAAACCTTTTACCTCACTGACAGTTAATCCTTCAACACCTATTTCAGAAATTGCTTCTCTGACATCATCCAGTTTGAAAGGTTTTATTATTGCGTTAACCATTTTCATTATGTTTAGCCTTATTTATGATTTGTACATAACAATACAAATGTTATGCCAAAGACTAAAATACTTATTATTCATAAGGTTAAAATAAACAATTAAAAAAATGCTGTTAACAAGCACTTTATTGGTGCATGAAATTTTATCAATGACAGTAATTGGTGCATGATTTAATGATCACCGCCACTTAAGTTGAGAATTCACGGCAACTTGAGAATTAATTTTGGAATTTTGTTTATGCTCCATGTTAAAATTTATATCGACAGATAAAAAATGACGCTAATTACACTGGATACATACTTCTAGATAGGCCCATATGTGGGTTCGAGTTTATTTCTAAATTTTTTCCTGCATAGTTAAACTCTGCAAATATGTGTTTATTAAATAATGATAAAGATAAAGATAAATTAAGAGTTAATCTAAGAAGCTGAGTCATTAAATAAAAATAGCTTTAAACGCGCAATTCACATCTGTTTTTGGCACTTTGGAGATAGTAGACTTGATAAATATCACTAATGACTATGGTAACTTTGTGGCATTAGTGAACCTTTGATAATTACTTTCACCAGCATAATGATGTTCTACTGCTAAGACTTTCTTAATGCACATTGTGGAAGCTACAACACCGCTATAGCTGCTGCTTGCTGCCTGCTCATTGTTGTCCTTGTAAATTCATCTTGCAACGCTAATTTTTGCCATATTGAAGATGTTAGCATTTGATAATTTATACTGAAGATAGTTGTATGTTTTGGTTGAGGCGGACATGGACGAAAAATCAAATTATGCTAGCGGTTTTCTGATGGCCGGCGTTCTTCATAGATGGAATACCTTTTTATTGATGATAACCAATTAAATTTACCATTTCAGTAATTAGGATGGAATATCAATTACAAGTAAACTAATATCAAATTACTCGACACTGCATACCCCTCATATTATTTCGAAGAGAAAGGATATCAGGCGCATACAAGTCTCTCACAAAGGAACGTTACATTTGATTGCAAGCTTTAAAATATATTCAAAATCATTTTTTTTATCATTGCTTATATTAATCAGCAGCTTAACAATTACCTATATAGCATTCTATTCTACTCAGGCTGCTACTGAGAAAAATGTTCAAATTTATTTCGATTTCCGAGTGAGAGAGGCCATTAAGCGTATTGAAAATCGAGTAGCGTTTTATAAAGAATCACTACGCGGAATCGGGGGCTTATTCAAGGCATCAACGAGTGTCTCACGTGATCAATTCAAACGTTACACTTCTTCACTTAATCTGGAGGAACATTTTCCGGGAATACAGGGAGTTGGCTTTTCTATTTTGATCCCATCGGTATCAAAAAATAATCATATAGATACAATCCGCAGAGAAGGGTTCCCAGACTATTCAATCTACCCTGAAGGTAAGCGTGAGGTTTACTCATCAATCATTTATCTTGAACCTTTTTCAGATCGTAATTTGTGGGCGTTTGGATATGATATGTTCTCTGAAGAAGTGCGTAAGAGAGCTATGCAAAATGCTATTGATAATGACAAAATATCACTGTCTGGTAAAGTTAGATTAGTTCAAGAATCTGGAACGAATGAACAGGCTGGGTTTTTAATGTACCTACCGATTTACGAAAGGGATAAGCCTCATACATTAATTACTGAACGTCGGGAGAACATTGTTGGTTGGGTATATTCAGTTTTTCGAATGAATGATTTTATGAAAGGTGTCCATGGGGAGTATGCTAACGACCTCGATCTCGATATTTTTGATGGTGATGCCATATCATACGAAACACTAATGTTTGATTCTAATGAGTCGTTATCATTGGGAGAACCCTTGGATTCTGAAGGATATAAAATTTATCCTATAACTGTAGTCGATCATGCCTGGACAGTTCGGATTCGTCCTTTACCTACATTTAATTTGCGTATCGATACTGACAGACCAATAATGGTTGCACTGATTGGCTCTGCTGCTAGCTTAGCATTAACATTAATTGTTTGGTTGCTGCTGACAGGTCGATCGAGAGCACTACATGACTCTTTGCATGATTCTCTAACGGGTCTTCCAAACAGGAAGCTCTTTATAGAACGCTTACAGCAGGCGCTATTGATCAAATCACGCGAAAAAAGAAGTCTGGCTATATTGTTCATAGACTTGGATAAATTCAAACCCGTTAACGATTCGTTCGGACATATTGTAGGTGATCTAACATTGAGCGCGGTAGCTCAACGCATTGAAGGCTGTCTACGTAAGTCAGACACTGTAGCGCGTATAGGTGGAGATGAGTTTATTGTGTTGTTACCCACAATCAGAACAGAGCAAGATGCATCTGAAGTTTCAAAAAAGATTTGTCATGCGCTCAGTATGCCATTTGAGTTTGCCAAACAAAGCTTGAGTATATCTTCGAGCATAGGGGTTGCTATTTACCCTGAGCATGGCAGTGATGAAACCACGCTTATCAAAAATGCTGATACGGCCATGTATTATGCAAAAACTAGCGGTCGTAATAACGTAAAAATTTATAAACCAAGCATGAATATCCGCTAATACCTTAACTGTCCTCAGATCGAAAACTAAGTATTAGCAATGCTAATGTCCTAACCATATACGGTCTCAATTGTATCTATAATGTATTAGGAGACGAACTGATGGTCTACTTGTGACTGTAAGTCATTTTGGTTATTGATACTTCGCTCTGGCAAAAAAATTCAAAGTCTACAACATTCACTTGCCTGGGATTCTCCCCTTAAGTGGCAGTGATCATAATTAGCATGCAAGTAAGTCCCGTTTGTTAAGTAAAGCTATTAGCGGGTTAGGCAAGGAAGGATTAATTAATTAGCAAGGATGGCAAAGACCGTTCTACCTCAGTGGTTTATTACTCGGTACCAACTCATGATTAATGAGTGTATTAGCTGCGCAGACAAAGTAAGTACAATAAAAATTTAGATGAGATTAGCTCAGCAAAGACAAGCTATTGCTAAATAAATCACTGCCCTCACCCACAGTTATTATATCAAAAGATATAGCGGTTAATAAAGCATAGAGGCACTTGGATTAAGTACAGCAAGGATACTTAAGCGTTCCATATCACAGAAGTCGCTAGCATCACGTAACAGCTCTTGCTGAACTGATAACGCATCGAGTTTTTCATCACTAATGACATCGGCTTGGCAATGACTTTTGCATTGGTGGTTCAATGTCATGACTCGTTTAGCAATATAAAGTAATTTAGTTTCGTCGGTACTATGTTGAAACTCCTCTTCATCTTGATAACGTATAGGTTCAATCAAACTGAAAGGAAGTTGCCATTGTTTTAATAATTCAGCGGTAATGTCAGCGAATGAAAAACCCAGTATTTGTAGTTGTTTAGTCCAAGGCAATTCATCTGAATTAATATGCTTACATTGCTCTACTTTTTCAGGCATAAATTGATGTATAACGAGCTCACCTAAATTATGCAGCAAACCTAAAATAAATAATCGTTCTGCATTGGGTACGTTTAGTTTAGTGCCTAAAAATTTAACTGTTAATGCACAATCAACACTACGTTCCCAAAAGTCATCTAAATATTCGGGACTGGCTTTTAGTTTTCTAAAGGCATCAGTGGTAAAATAAGCAATAACTAAGTTGTAAACTTCGGTAATGCCCAAGATTAAAACCGCTTTAGAAATAGTGTCTATTTTACCAGGATAGTTAAAAAAGGAGCTATTTGAGAGCTTTAAAATAGTCGCTGACAAGGCAGGATCAAGTAAAATGACATCCGCTATATCATCAATAGTTGATGATTCGTTATCAATTAACTCTTTAATGCGGATAAAAGAATCCGACAATACAAATATTTCACTCGCCTGTTCGGCGTATTCAACAGCATTCATAACAAAAATCCTAACAAGAAATATAGGGTTATTTTTTTATAAAAAATAAAACACACAGCATATAAATTGAAAACTAACACCCGCTGATGGCTCAGTTTTTCAATAATATACAGGATATTAGCAATGACCTAAATTTCATTCAAGTATAGACACTATATTAATAATAAGTGACTTATTTTCAGAAAAACTCTAATTAGTCTTCAACGGTTAAGGCAACTTGGTAAGAGCCAAATTTTCTAATATTAATAACCCCCTTATCAAAAATAAGATATTGGCCTTTTATTCCTTGTAATAATCCTGAAACTTGCGGTGTTTTATCAAAATTAAAAGAGCCAATCTTTTCTAAGTACTGTTCAACAGGAAAGTTCAAATTAACTACTGGTTCGTCAAGTAATTCAACGGCGTCTGCACCAAAACGTAATTTAATATCGTCTAACTGCGCTGCAATTTCAGGTAATAATGCTTGTGCTTTCGCTTTTAAATCAACCGTTTCACCCGCACCTTTTAACATAGCTCGCCAATTTGTTTTATCGGCAATAAACTTAGCAAGTGCTATTTCAACTAAGCCTGATTGTAAGCGTGTACTTACTCTAAATAGCGGTAAAGCTTGTGTTGCACCTTGGTCAATCCAGCGGGTGGGTATTTGAGTATGGCGAGTAATGCCAACTTTAATACCAGAGGTATTCGCTAAATAAACATAATGATTGACCATGCAATTTTTTACGCCCCATTCAGGCTCACGACAAGTCCCCTGAGCATGATGGCAAGTTTCTGGTTTCATAATACACATATCGCATTGAGCGAGCTTTTGCATACACGGATAACAAAAACCTTGCGAATAACTTTTCTTGGTTACTCTTGCACAATGACGACACGCTATTTTACCTTGATAATCTAAAGTAATATTTTTCCCAATTAACGCATTCATATCAATGAGCTGATCGCCTATAGGTAATTGGTAATGAACGAGTCCGTTTTCATCTAACTGAGCAGTCATTTTACTCAAAGCACCTGCATCGTAATAGGTCATTTATTGTCTCGATATGTTTGATGGAGAAATTTAAAGGGCATGGTATAAAACTCTGTAAATGACAGCCAGCTTTTTATCGATTTCAGTAACAAAAATTGCGATACTATTGTTATAACAGCAAAACCTTTACAGCCAAGCCAACTTGTATGCAAAAAAAAGAACCGACCGCCAAGCCAACTTGGTTTGTTTATTATTTACGTTGTGCAGACAACAGTTTATACGCAGGTATTACTACCGACCTAATTCGCCGTGTAGGTGAGCATAATACTTGTAATAAAACAGGGGCTAAATATACGCGGGTTCGGCGGCCGGTCGAATTAGTTTACGCTGAGCCCCAAGAAAATCGTCAACTCGCTTGCAAGCGCGAACATCAACTAAAGAAGTTTACTAAGCTTAAAAAAGAGACCTTAGTGAAGAACTTTAAGCCAACAATTTTTTAGAAAAGCCCTAACAGTACTGGTCTGCTTAGTATTACTTTTATTAGATAGTTTCCATTTGTCGACAAGTAACTGCTAGTATACGGCGGTTTTCACATAATAGACGTATGCAAAATGTTTCTAGAAAGTTACTGTAATATTACAAATAATCAAATTAGTTTTTCTCGTCAGCAAGGTAGTGATTTCGCTAAAATAGTTGCCGATGATTTCAATCCGCTGCACGATGCCGATGCAAAACGTTTTTGCGTGCCAGGTGATTTACTTTTTTCATTAGTGCTAGAAAAGTCAGGTTTATCACAAAATATGGGCTTTACTTTCTCCGGTATGGTGACCGATGGCATTAAACTTAATTTTCCTGAAAAAATTGTCGAATCAGCGACTATTCTTGATGATAATGCTAAAGAATATATGAAAATAGAGGCTTCAGGACAGTGTACAACTAACCGTCAATCGATCGATGCTTTGATCCGCGCCTACGTTGAGTTCTCTGGACATACCTTTCCACATATTTTAGTGAAATTGATGTTTGAAAACAATGTCATGATCAACCCAACACGTCCAATGGTGATGTATGAAAATATGTTTATTCATTTAGATGAAGTTGATTTTACCGACGTGCAATTGAAATTAACGACACCTAGCTTACTCATTGACGGTAAACGTGGTAAAGCAACCTTACCTTTTGACTTAGTCGCTAATGGCAAAGTGATTGGTCATGGTAAAAAGCACATGTTACTCAGTGGCTTAAGAGATTATGACCAAACAACGATTGATAGTCTCGTTAATCATTACAATGATAAAAAAGCGCAGTACTTAAAGTAACCCCTTAATGAGATGATGTTAGTTAAAATTTTACTAACATCATCTTATCAAACGCTAGCTGTTGTGTTCTTCTGTTTTCCACACAAAAAGCAAACTTTTTAATTGTTTTAGGTCGCGAGCATTGCCTTGGCTGTTGATAATACTCCAGCCATGCTTGCAATTTTTCTCCTTGATACCGAGATTTTAAGACCAGCGAAGCTGATGTTTCGAAGGGATCTATACGGTTTTCTTTAACATCACTAGCTGAACTTCTCGATAACTGCTGACCTTTAACAGATATTTTTCTCGGCTTTTTTTTCTGTTTATTTTGCTTATTTACTATGGGCTTTTTTAATCGACTTTGTTGACATTGCCACCATTTATTTCGAGCATTTTCTTCTTGTTTTTTCAAACGTTCACTTCGTTTTACACTATGACCTTGTCTTTGCTGAGACTGAATATTAGCTAACTTATCCTCATAGCGCTGACAGTTTTTTTTCCCAGCAAAGCTTTGCTGAGAAAAAATTAAAGCCATACTTATAAAAAAAAGTTTAAAATGTACTTTATACATAGCTCCTCCTTGAACTTCGCAATAAAACAACAACTAGCATTAACAGCTTAGTACATTTAATTAACATTAATTAGCAATCACAAAAAAAACTTCTATACTAAAACCTATAGAGAAATGAGCAAGGATGTTCCATTTTGAAAATATTCACCTTAAAATATTTTGCCATATTCAGCAGTTTTATCCTTTGGCCACAAGGCTACACCTCAGAGTTACCAAAAATTCAGCTGGCTACGCCTTATCAAGTAGAGAGTAAAACCCCGATAAAGATCAGCGAATATTTTGTTAGTGAAAAACTTGACGGTATTCGAGGTTACTGGAACGGTAAAAACTTATTAACCCGTGGAGGTAACCTTATCCATGCGCCAAAATGGTTTACTCAAGGTTGGCCATTAACCTATCTTGATGGCGAGCTATGGAGCAAGCGCGCTGAATTTGAAAAGATCAGCAGCTGTATTAGAAAGCATGCCCCCAAACAGCAAATCACAATAAGTTGTTGGCAGAAAATACGCTTTATGGTTTTTGATTTACCCAAGCATTCAGGTACTTTTAGTGAGCGTATTAAGCAAATGAAAGCTGAGATGGCAACAACTGACAATCACTATTGGCAAGTCATAAAACAAGAGAAAGTAAACTCAATTGCGATATTGAATCAACGTTTAGCAGACGTGGTCGAAAAAGGTGGGGAAGGACTGATGCTAAATCATCAAGCCGCCTATTATAAAATAGGGAGAAGCCAAGACCTGATAAAATTAAAAAAATATGATGATAGTGAAGCGATCGTTGTTGCTTATATCGCAGGTAAAGGCAAGTACAAAAATATGATGGGATCGATAAGAGTAAAAATGAAGTCAGGCTTACTCTTTAAAATTGGTAGTGGTTTTACTGACGAACAACGTAAAAACCCACCAAAAATTGGTAGCACAATTACCTTTAAATACATTGGTAAAACAGCGCGAGGTGTGCCAAAATTTGCTAGCTTTTTACGTGTGCGTACCTTAGCGTTGAGCCAGTAAAACAGACAAAATTACGATTCAATCCTATAAAAAAGAGAATAATAATTAATGGAATTTCACTTATGGTTATCTTTTGTGGTTATTTGTATGATGGGCGCTTTATCACCAGGCCCGAGTTTAGCATTAGTCATCAAAAACACTCTCGCTGGCGGAACGTCACAAGGTTATGCAACTGCGATTAGTCACGGTTTAGGTGTTGCACTTTACGCAGCTATTACTGCAACAGGCATAGCGGTAATTATCGTTAAATCGCCTTTAATATTTAGTATTATTCAATATGCGGGCGCTGCTTTTTTACTTTACTTGGGGGTCAAATCATTATTAAGTAAAAAAAATAACCAAGTGTTCTCTCAAGATGACTCCGCGGTAAAAACACAGGTAAATGGCTGGCGAGATGGCTTTTTAATTGCCTTTTTAAATCCTAAACTTGCTATTTTTTTTCTCGCATTATTTAGCCAGTTTTTAGCAGGAGATGCCAGCAGTGAACAAAAAATAATAATGACTGCCACCGTAGGCAGCATTGATGCTTTATGGTATTGCCTAGTAACCTTTACACTATCGCGCGGTAATATCATTCGTAAGTTACGTGAAAACAGCCATATTGTTGACAAGGTAACCGGCAGTTTTTTGATATTACTTGCAGCACGAATAGTGATTAGCTAAGTATGGTTTATTAACACATCTCAACATAGCGAAAATAAAGTACTTTCAAGCCTTTACCTGCTTCAGCCTCAACAAACACTTCGGGGTTTTCAATACGATGCTGAAATTGACACTGAGGGCACTCTCTAGCGACTTCCGCTAACAAAAAGTCCTCACTTAAATCAGGGGAATTTAAACAGAGTATAACATCACTATTATTTGCCATTAATACCGGCAAACGTTTAATGATTTTCTGGTAATCTCGCTCAATATTAACACTCCCTTTTTGAAATGAAGGTGGATCGCAGATTAATAAATCATAAAGACCATATTTTTTTAACTTGCCGTAAGATTTAAAAATATCGACACCTTCATACTTTACCTTACTCGCCTCTTGCTTATTAAGTTTATGGTTTTCACGTCCGGTTGATAAAGCGCCTTTACTCATATCAATATTAACGACTTGCTCTGCACCACCAGCGATGGCAGCAATAGAGAAAGCACAGGTGTAGGCAAAAAGGTTTAACACTTTTTTACCTTCACTGTTATCTTTGACCCACTGGCGGCCATTACTCATATCAAGAAACAGTCCAGAATTTTGTGCTTTTCCCAAACTAAGCTGATATTGCAAACCATGTTCTTGTGCGCTTAATGCGGTAATCTCTTCTCCCCAAAGTACTTCACTTGGCGAAAACTTTCGGCTGCGATACTGCACTTGAATAGATAGACATTGTGGTAGCAACTGCTGGATCACGATAACTTGTTCACTTAACCAAGCCTCTTCAACCTCTTGGTAAAGCGTAATAAGCACAACGGGTGAGAACCAATCAACATTAACATGGGCTAAACCCGGGTAAGCATGGCCACGACCGTGAAATAGTCGCTGACAATCGACGAGCTTATTTTCATTTTGAAGACGGACTAAAATAGGTTGAAGATGTGCTTGAAGCGTTGAATTCATAACTTAATTTTTTATGGCCAAAAATAAAGCCACATAATAACAAATTATGCGGCTTTACGTTCAAATCGTTTGCCTGTTTAGTCTAGATTAATAAACTAAAATCCAAAAATACTAAAAGCAAAGAATTTTTGTGTCACCGTATTCAAGAAAATACCCAAGACAATGACTGGAATAAAAGTGCCTAATGAAAAGTTAACGTACTTTTCTACCCAAGACCCTTTATAGGTATCGTTACCAATAGCCAGCTCTTCTGACAAATTATGCTTTTTCCAACGATAACTAACGAAAACACATAATAAAAAGCCGTTTAACGGTAAAATAGTATCGTAGAAAATGTCGATAACCACATCAAAGAATGAGCGTGAAGCGCCTGCATAACTGGTAAATTCAGTAAAGAATGACACCATACCAAAAGAGACCATAGCAAATACAGTTAATACGCCACCCGTAATCATTAAAATGGATAAAGCTTTTTTACGGCTATGCTTTTTTTCTGTGACTAAGTAAGAAACAGGTACTTCAATAATCGATACCAGAGATGTTATCGCAGCAAAAAAGACCAACAGAAAGAAAAATGCCGCGACAGCACTCGCACCAATATAACCAAGTGACACTTGTAATGCTAAAAATATTTTAGGTAAAAAAGTAAAGATCAATGAGACTGAGCTGTCACTTAATTCCGCTGGATTAACATTCGGGTTGAATGAAAACACCGCAGGTAAAATCATTAAACCCGCAGTAAAGGCAACAGCGGTGTCGGTTAATGCAACCAGTTTAGCAGAATTAACTATGTCAGTTTTATTATTAATATACGAACCGTAAGTAATTAAAATACCCATACCGAGTGATAGCGAGAAGAAGGCTTGCGACAATGCGCCGTTAATCACGGTAGGCGTTATTTTATCAAAATCTGGAATAATAAAAAACTTCACTCCAGCAATCGCGTTATCAAGGCTTAATACATAAACCACCATAATTAATAGCATAACGAATAATGCAGGCATCAGTATCTTTGCAGCTTTCTCTATGCCTTCTTTTACACCAGCTACTAAAATAAAGTTTACAATGGCTGCAACAACAATCATCGCTAAAAATAGATAAGGGCTATTGATAAATTCACTAAAACCATTGCCACTGGCTAAATAGTCTAATTGACCTGATAATGTTAGCGCGAGGTAGCCAAAAAGCCATACTGTTAATACCATGTAGAAAACCGCAATCATAAATGGAGTTAATACGCCAAAGATCCCAGCGATTCCCCAACCTCTACTGCCACCACTTAACGCTTTGTAGGCGCCAACAGGTTCTTTTTGGGTTTTACGGCCAACCGCCATTTCGGCAATCATCACCGGTAAACAAATTAAAAATACGAATATTGCATACATGATTAAAAATGCGCCACCCCCATTTTTAGCTGCGTTTACTGGAAAGCCAACTAAATTGCCAATACCAACAGCAGAACCTGCTGCGGCCAAAATAAATCCAAGTTTAGAGCTAAACTGCTCTCTCGATGCGCTCATAAATGTCCTTAATTATAATTATTTGTAGGGCATATTTTGTATAGTTTATTAACTATACGAAAAAAAGAATGGCTTGATGCTAGCAGGCTTTATAATTAATGTCTTCTTTTAGAACGAAGGTATTAGTAATTAAGTGTATAAATATAGTTGCACTTAGACAACCAACAACTAAGTCATTGAAAAATAATTAATAAAATCCATATATTTAGCAGGGTGCGCTTCCATATAGCCTTATTTTGCTATTTTGAGAAGAGTCCACCATTCATAATAGTAAGAATATTTTCCGCTTCTTCTGCCGCAAACTCTATTGCCTGAGCTAAATCATCACTTGAAATATTTAAATTCGCGCATAAGCTGTCATCAACACTATCGTCATAATCAAATTCATCAGGATGACTATCAACTAAAGCTAAACGAGATGCTAAATAGAGCACCTTGACATCTTTATTAATTTGAATAGTTTTCGCTTCATTAAAGTGACGGATCGGTAAAATGATTTTTTCAGGTATTTGCCATATCTTTAACAGTTCGGCAGATATATCAGTATAAGTAAAACCCAAGGCTTGCTTTTGTAATACCCAAGGCAATTGTTCTGCTGAATATTTTTCACATTGTTTTGCAATCTCAGGGGTTATTTTTGCAACGATCAATTCACCAAAATTTTGCAAGAGTCCAGCAACAAAAAGCCGTTCAATATCTCGTATGCCTGCTTTAATGGCTAAGTTTTTAGTCGCTAAACCACAAAAGATACTCATTCGCCAAAAGCGTTTTAAATCGATAGCCTGATTTGAAAAATGCTTGAAGGCGGTTGCCGCCACATCGACTAACATCATGTTATAAATAGCTTGCGTACCTATAATGGTAATAGCACGTGAAATAGTACTTATTTCGCCAGGAAAACTATAAATCGCACTATTTGCTATTTGTAATAAACGCGAAGTCATCGAAGGATCGACACTGATCACATTAGCAAAGTCTTCAATGCTTGAGTCTTCATTTTCCATTAAGGCTTTAATTTTAAAGCAGGCATCGGGAAGTGCAAAAGAGCCATTGGCTTCAAGCGCATATTGGTGAGCATCCATTGGGTTATCAATCATTTTTTATAGAATAATATTAATAGTGTAGCTTGTTGCTTTAAAACAGAAAACAAAAAAACGCAGTGATCTTCATCACTGCGTTTTTATATTTTTTATTGAGGTGTTTTACTGAGCGAAAGTTTTTCCAAAAAAATCACCTTGGTTCCATGTTGGACGCTTATCACCGTTAGCAATTTCTAACCCTATCATCATGTTCACTTCGGCAAAACTTGCCGCGGCATCGTAACGAATAGGTAAGGTTATTTCATCGCTGTGCTGATGATAATGATTTTTAAGAAAATCACCAAATACCGCACCACCATCTATTTCAGGATCTTTAGATTTAAAACCCGTCATTAAAAATACAGATGGAATACCGGCTTTTACAAAGCTGTAATGATCGCTGCGAGTAAATAACGCCTGCTCTGGCATAGGATCGTCACTTAACGATAAATTAATTTTTTCTGCCGCACTCGCAACAATAGGTCCTAAACTTGAGTGTGTAGAACCGAAAGCAATAATATCAGCGAACGGATATAATATTAATGGCATATCTAAATTAACATTAGCGACCATTTTTGATGTAGGTACTGTTGGGTTTGTTGCAAAGTAACTAGATCCTAATAAACCTTTTTCTTCAGCCGTTACCACCACAAACAAAATAGAACGCTTTGGCTTTTCAGGCATAGCTGATAACAAACGCGCAGTTTCTAATAGTATTGCAACGCCTGAGGCGTTATCAAGCGCACCATTATTGATTTTATCTTCTTCATCACCATGACTACTAAGACCGATATGGTCAAGATGGGCACTAAAAACAACATACTCATCTTTTAGACTTGGATCGCTTCCTTCAATAGCTGCAATAATATTAGGGCTAGTGATCTCTTCATGACGACTTTTACTGGCCATTTCAACGGTTGATTTCAATGCAAAACCTTTAATGGCAACATTGTTTGTATCGTCGCTAAGTATATCCGCTAAGGTTCGCTCAGCACCAACAAATAAAGCCGCTGCAGACTCGGCACTGATATAAGCTCCGCCTTTCAACTGGGGATGTTTACCAAAAGGCATTCCGTCTTTATCTAACCAGTTAAGCCGTGGTGCATCGGCATAACTAGCCGTTTTAGTAAAGGTGCGCACTGCATCGCGTTTTGGCGTATGAATCGTGATAAAACCAACAGCACCATTTTTAACAGCATTTTTTAATTTTTCACTACCCGAGCCAATATGAGCGCCTTCTTCTGAAGGTAAATCGTCTGGACGGCCTGTTAAGACTACAACAACTTTTCCTTCAACATTAATATCTTTATAGTCGTTATAACCAAAATCTTCAGAAACAACACCGTAACCAAGGAAAACCGTTTCCGCTGATATAGCTGATTCTGTCGCTACACTGTCACCCGACATAATAAACGCATCTTTAAATTTGAGCGCAACTTCACCATCGCTATTGATTACCGATAACTTAGCACTATTTTCTTCAAGAAACGCTTTACGAAAGGTAACTTGCTGCTCAAAACCGGCTTGCTCACCCATAGGTGTTAAGCCTAATTGCTTGAAGTATGACTTTACGTAATTAGCCGCAATTTGGTAACCATCGCTGCCGGTATCTCTGCCTAACAATGTATCGTCGGCTAAAAATTCTATGTGAGCTCGAATATTGTTTTCATTAACTTGTGGTGCTTTTTTGGCAACAGTTATCGTTGCTTTTTCGCTTTGTCCACACGCAGATAAGAATGCGATAGTTAATAAACTGACGCTGGCTATTAATTTAAATTTCATTGGTTTTTTCATATGATGGCTTAATTTTTTTAAGATCGGTAGATTTATATCGAACGTCACTATAATGATTGTAAAAATAAAACGCTAGTATAGTGACAAAGTTATTGGTTAACGCTAACGGCAATTAAACCTGACAGGTCAAAGGGGAAAGTACGGTGACTACCGATAAGGTATAGCGGTATTACTGATATAAACTACTTGAGTAAATATTTTTCAGAATCAGCTGCAGCCATAGGCTTAGCATAATAATAGCCTTGGCCATACCGACACGCCATAGCAGTTAGAAGTTCGGCATCGGCTAAATTTTCAATACCTTCACCGACCGTGCCCATATTCAAATTAGTAGCTAAATCTATAATTGTTTTTATGATTGCTTGATGATTATCATGTTCATGAACGTTGTTAATAAATGAGCGATCAATTTTCAGTACATCAATAGGAAAACGATGTAAGTAACTAAGACTTGAATAACCGGTACCAAAATCATCGAGCAAAATTTTAACACCTAGCATATTTAAAGCATTCATATTTTCTAGCACTAAATCACTATTTTCTAATAAAGCACGCTCAGTTAATTCCACTCTTAGTTGGCTAGGTTTAATGCCCACGCGTTGAATTATTTCTTCAATATCTGCGGGTAGTGTTGCACTAAAAAAGTGATTACCATAGAGGTTACAGCTCACGTATAAATCGTTACGACCACAGATTGCTTGCCACTGCTTTAACTGAAGACAAGATTTTTCCAGAATTAGAAAATCAATCGCCATGACTAAATTAGTTTCTTCAGCTAACGGGATAAAATCATCGGGATAAACAAAACCACGCTTTGTGCTCTGCCAACGCGCGAGTGCTTCAAAACCAACAACGGTTTCAGTTTTTAAATCAACGATAGGTTGAAAGTAAGGTGAAAATTCACTATTGGCGATGCCGTCACGAATATCGGCTTCTAATTCCAGGGCATGTTCCACTTTTTTCTGCATGCTAGAATCAAACACTTCATAACGTCCCTTCCCTTTATCTTTTGCATGATACATGGCGGTATCAGCATCTCTGAGCATAATATCAGCACTGTCATAACGTTCATCATTAAACAATACTCCTATGCTTGTGCCAATAAAAATACTTTGATTTTCAATAGTAAAGGGCGTCGCTAAAAACTCAGTGATACGTTGCGCAATATCATAAGCTTCATGATTAGATTCAAGGTCTTCAATTAAGATAACAAATTCATCTCCACCTAATCGAGCAACAGTGTCTTTGTCTCTAACCAGTACTTTTAACTCTTTGGCTATTTCTTGTAAAAGTAAGTCACCGGCATGGTGGCCTAAGCTATCATTAACGACTTTAAAACGGTCAAGATCTAAAAACAACACAGCAAATTTAAGATCTGCTTTTCGTTTATGACAGGCGATAGCGTGGTTTAATAAATTAATAAATAAAGTACGGTTAGGTAAACCGGTTAGAATATCGTGCGATGCCGTATGTTGTAACTTCTCTTCAGCTTGTTTTCTTTGCTTGATTTCGTCTTCTAATGCCACGGTTCGCAGTTTAACTTGCTGCTCTAGAAGAATATGAGACTGTCGTTCAACTTCTAAGATGTCACGCCTTTGGATAGCTGATGCAACATGCTGAGAAACAAATTTCAATAGTTCGGCATCTTGTTCGGTAAAGGTTGTTGCTAAATTATAACTTTGTAAGACCATTGCTCCCAACACAACACCTGAATGTATTAATGGCACGCCAAGCCAAGATTTAGTTTCTTTTTGTGGCTCTTTTGTCTCACCTTGTTGATACAAGGCATACATTTTTGGGTAATTAAGTAATTGAGTTTCACCGGTACGAATAATATATTCGGTAAAGCCATTCCCTAATGTCCTAGGCTGCGAGTCGGAGGCTGCATTCGTAGAGTTTTGATCTAAATAATAAACAAAAGTTAGTGTTTTTGAATGTTGATCATATTTAGTAATATAAAAGTTTTGTGCGTTAATTAACTGACCAACAATATTATGAACCATCGAATAAAATTCATCAATATGGAGCGTAGCATCATTAGTTAACTCTGATATTTTGAAAAGTGACTCTTGCAATAGTTCTGATTTTTCTCGTTCTCTAATTTGCTTCATTAATTCGCGAGTGCGAGAATTTACCGCATTTTGTAAACGCTCATGGTCGTGTAAACGGGTCATGGCGGTAACAATATGCTGAGCGGTAAACTCCATTAGCTCAAGGTCATCTACTTGGTAACGGAGTGCTTCGGAATAACTTTGTACGGCCATAACGCCAATAACAACACCATCATTAAGTAATGGTACACCAAGCCAGTCAGTGCTATCGGAGCCAATACGTTTAATTGAATTATTAGCTTCTAGTTCAGTCACAACTTCAGGGGTCGCCAAGAGTGATTTAGCCGTTTCAATGACATAGCAAGTCATAGAACCGGCAAAGGCTTCAAGGGGTGATTTACCTAGTGGATAATCATCTTTTTCATCGACATCGTAAACGAACTCTAACGTTGAAAGGGTTTGGTCATAAAGGGCGATATAAAAATTTTCAGCTCTCATCACTGATGCAATGGATTCGTGAACTTGACCATAAAACATACTTAAATCTGCACAGTCATGAGATAACTGGTTTAACTTAAAAAGTGCAGTATAACGATCTTCGAGCTTACGATACTTGCCTAGCAAAGAAATGGTTTCCTTTGCTAGCAAGCTATCGCTCTCGTTCAGCTTATCAAGTTCGTTATTTAAAGGGTCTGTCATACATTACAACTTGAGGTGAGAGTAATAGATTTACTCTGTATAATGACGATATTTAAGCAAAATATCCACTAGATGAAATAAAATATTAGTAATGAGCTAACTCATTATTATAAAGGAGCACAAGGCTCCTTTATAATTTATTGTTTAACTATGGCTATATTACTTATGATAAGGCTTACTTAAACGATGTACTGATTCTATAAAGTGGCCCGCATGTTCTGGGTTCACATCAGGATGTATACCATGACCTAAATTAAAGACATGTCCAGTACCACCGTGACCAAAGCCGGCAAGAATTTTGTCAACTTCTTGCTCAATACGAGGTAATGGCGCGTAAAGCATTGAAGGATCCATATTACCTTGTAAAGCAACTTTGTCGCCAATACGGGCTTTAGCATTTTCAATATCTATGGTCCAATCAAGCGCTACTGCATCACAACCCGTTGCCGCAATAGACTCTAACCACATACCGCCATTTTTAGTAAATAAGGTTACCGGTACTTTACGACCGTCATTGTGACGAGTTAACCCATCAACAATTTTTGCCATATACTGTAATGAAAACTCGTTATAATCACGTGGTGATAACACCCCACCCCATGTATCAAAGACCATAACAGATTGCGCGCCAGCAGCAATTTGTGCATTCAAATAAGAAATCACTGAATCTGCTAACTTATCTAATAGCATGTGTAATGTTTTTGGCTCAGCAAACATCATTTTTTTGATTTTGGTAAAGGCTTTTGAACTGCCACCTTCAATCATATAAGTCGCTAATGTCCATGGGCTACCTGAAAAACCAATTAGAGGTACTTCGCCCTTCAATTCTTTACGGATAGTACGTACTGCATTCATTACATATTGTAATTCTACTTCTGGATCGGGTATGCCTATTTTTTCTACATCAGCTTTACAGGTAATAGGACGTTCAAATTTCGGCCCTTCCCCTGTTTCGAAATACAAGCCTAAGCCCATAGCGTCAGGAATAGTTAAAATATCGCTAAATAAAATGGCGGCATCAAGCGGAAAACGACGTAACGGCTGAATGGTAACCTCACATGCAAGATCAGCATCGCGGCATACCGACATAAAATCGCCAGCGTTTTTGCGAACTTCACGGTATTCAGGTAAGTAACGCCCTGCTTGTCTCATCATCCATACTGGTGTGTAATCTACAGGCTGACGCAAAAGCGCGCGTAAGTAAGTATCGTTTTTTAATTCAGTCATGAAGTATCTTCCCATTTTTATATGCGCGCATTCTACCATTAGCAATTTTTTTGGTCTATGTTCTAAATCAATTCGTTGCTGTAATAATTAGACCTATTTATGATATGAAAACAATAAGCGATTAGTAATCAGTCACTTAATTTCAATAAATATAATTAATTGTAACAAAAGTTACTTTATACGAAAAAAGTCGTGGTATAAATGCTCTATTAAAGTTGTTGCGTTCGCTTTTTCGCTTTGTTATAAATTGCCCCGCGTTAAAGAAGTGCACAAATAAAAATAATAATAATAATAAAAGAAATAACTAAAAAGAAGCTAGTATAAACTAGACCTACAGCGAGCAATTCAAGCCTTACACTTTGTAAGGCTTTTTTATTGCCTAAAGAAAAATATCGCGTTAATACGCCTAACGTACATAGGTAATGGGTAAGTTCTGTAAAGAATAAACGCGCTTGTATAAATAGCTAAACTCCCTTCAAAACTTATTCTTGGGTTGTGCATCTCTAGCAATTTAACCGATATATTTGCTCCTATTAAGCTACAAAATGTCGTACAATTGCCCTAATTTATTAATAACTTTTAATCATTACGGAAATCCCCCATGAAAAAAATCATCCTTTTATTAACTATTTCAACATTAAGCAGTTCGGCTATGGCACAGGAAACTAGTTGGTTTGATAGCTTAAAAAGCTTTGTTGGAATGGGCGAGGTTGAAGAGCAAAGTGTAAAATTGCCAAGCACTGAAGGTTTAGTTGAACAATTAACAAATACATTAAATGTTAATACTGAACAAGCAGCTGGCGGTATGGGTGCTATTTTTAATTACGTAAAAAATAATGTTTCAACAGAACAGTTTGGTCAGTTAGCTAAATCATTACCGGGTGTCGATGGACTTGTTAGTCAAATGCCTGATATTAGCGAACTTAGCTCTGGCAAAGGCTTAAGCGGTTTACTTGACAAAGCTTCACAATACAGCGATTCATTAAAGTCTATTAATGATATAAAAAAGCAATTTGAAGCATTAGGTTTAAATCCAGAAATGATCAGCAGCTTTGTATCTAGTGCTCAAAGCTACTTAGATACTCCACAAGGGCAAGATGCAAAACAAGTATTAACGCAAGGTTTAGGCAAGTTACTCGGGTAACTTGATCTATTAGCGATTAATCGCTGCAGCTAATTTCACTGAGTTTACTAAAACATAACTTCAGTGAAATTAGCAAATATTGATTTTTAACGACTCAATATTGATCTTTAACGACTCAATATTGATCTTTAACGACTCAACATTGATTTTTAACGACTTAATATTGATCTTTAACGACTCATTATAGACTGTAATTAATATACGCTAATTACCGCTTCATATAACGGTTTTCCCTTATTGTAATCATCAAAGAGCAAAAATAACGAATACCCTACCGACGGTAGACTGTAATTAATATACGCTAATTACTGCTTCATATAACAGTTTTCCCTTATTGTAATCATCAAAGAGCAAAAATAACGAATACCCTACCGACGGTAGACTGTAATTAATATAAGCTAATTACCGCTTCATACTAACGGCTTTCCCTTATTATAATCATCAAAGAGCAAAAATAACGAATACCCTACCGACGGTAGACTGTAATTAATATACGCTAATTACCGCTTCATATAAGGGTTTTCCCTTATTATAATCATCAAAGAGCAAAAATAACGAATACCCTACCGACGGTATTTCGATACCATAATTACTCTCATAGGCATCGTCAGGAAAAGACTTTTGAAGTTGTTCAAATGATCCCCCTTGAATAAAATCACCCAAAGCCCAAATAGCTTTTGAATTTGAATTCGCGTTATCGTTAGCGTTTAAAAAGACTTCTTCCAACAAATGAATTTCAACAAGTTCATTAGCGTTTAGCTTTAACATTAAATGTTGGTTATAAATATTAATAGTGATCCCTCTTGGCAATACTATCCGCCCTTTAGCTTCACCAAGCTGCTCTGCAAGGTTATTAACATTTATCTCTTTGTTTGATACTAGGGCTAAATACGCCTGTGTAATTGCCTCGTTTTGAATCACTTGATCATCAAAAGGCAGCATACGACTTTCTTTATAGTTGCTTTGCTCCATAGAGAAGCCACCCAACGTATATTTCTTTTCATTGGTATGAGAATTTTTACTGGCAATAAAATTTAGTGTTAGCACCTTGTCTTGGCTATTTAAGACTAATTGATTCTTTTCATTTAAAGGTTTATCTAACGCTAATGCAGGATAAACGTCCTTTAAAAGTGCTTTTCGACCGACCTTATTGTTGATCTTCCAAGCATTGGCATCAAAAAAATCAAGTAAAGGAATTTTATTCAAAATACTGGCTGATAAATATGGCAAAGTACTTTGTACCTTTACTAATTTATCCAATTGAAAATGCAACCAATGGTGTCTTCCGTAACCTATAATCAACTCATCAGCCAGTATGGTTAATTGCACATTAGGCTCACCAAAGTTGTTGATGACTTGTTGATAGCTATCGCCCAACTTTACGCCATAAAGACCGTTAGCCAAAGATATCTCAGTATTGATAATTTCAGGCCTGCCAACTCTAGAGTTAGCAGAAGTCAATTTGAAAGTCATCATACTTTTTGCTTTAACCCCTTCATGATTATAAGCGGTAAATCTTTGATGGATGACATTTGGAGTGCCGATTTTAGTGGCTATTTTTTCCTGTTGACACTGTAAAATTAGCTTAGCAAAAAAACGTATTTGTTGTTGCCCACCCTTTTCATCTAAAACGTCAAGGTCTTCTATTTTCTTATCTATGATAATGACACCATTGGCGCCAGCATCTATCGCTTTTTGTTGTAATTGATTTAATAATCTCTTGGTAGTTTTAGCCATTTGCTGCGTTTTAGCCATACCAATAACACTCGTTTCTTTAATGACTTGGTATTCACAATTAGGGTAGTAGTCAAGAATAGGTGGCAGTACGACTTCCTCAACGGCTGAAAAAGCAAACAAGGAAAAGAGTAAAAAACAACTAAAGGTAACTATTTTTAGAAAAACGTGCATTAAGGTAACTCCTCTATAATTCATGAATAACTTATATTTATAATAAAATAGCTTTATCAATTACTAACTTTTTGGTCAGTGCATTGATGCCTGGGTAGCGTAAATAAAAATCATTAATATCAATATCTTCAACCTTTGCTTGTAAAGGTTCAGTAACGTTAACATTGATGTGGCGGTTTATATTTTTACTTCTTCGCTCTGCTTGAAGAGGATAATTTAAAAATAAACCTTGTGGATCAAGGACCTCACTCTCCATAGTTTGCCATGCTTGATACCAACTTGCATGGCGATCACCTGAAGCTAAGTTTGTCGCTAAAGACAGGTTAACCACTAGGTTTTTATAGGACGAGTAATTTGTTCTAGCGCCAATAAAAGTGGCTTGGCTATTACTTTTTGCCGTTTCAGAGTCAAACATAGATAACAGTTCGATGGTGTTATCTGTTAATGATTTATTTAAAGCTATCAGTAACTTTGCACTTAGGTGCTTAGCGAGCTTAGGTAGATAATCTCTCTCGCGTTCAATGAACGTAAGTTGGTCTTTAATTCCACGCTGTAATGCAAACCCTGTTGGTAGTATTGACTCGAGGTTACTGCTGTTTATTCGACTTAGCGCTTTGGTTAATTTGGCTTTACTTTGCGTTAACTGGTTGGTCACGCTATTAACCTTTATTAAGTCCCAGTCATCAACAGGTCGATTAAGACATTCCTGATAAAGTTCGGGTAGATCTGTTGGCCGACTAGTAAATGATTCGCTAATAAATTGCATTATTTTTATTATCGGCACTAACTTTTTAGCTGCTTGTATTAATACTTTTTTATTTTCGGAACTGGGGAAGTGCTGATGAGAATCATGACTTAACAGATAAGCTAAATAGTAATCGCCCTGAGCAAGGTGAACTTGTGCCGCGATTAATTTATCTTGCGCTTTTTCGGCAAGCGTTAATTCGGCTTGGTATTTTGAGGGTTTTAGTTGCACCAGTTTTTTTAATGCGGTAATTGAGTGAGTAAGGTTGAGTTCTTGCTTAGCTTGCTGATATGCCTGCAAGGCTTGGCTATGTTTCGTTGGACTGCACGAGGCGAGTAAAAAAAGTAATCCTACTATAAAAATTCTTTGATAAATAGCCATGAGGTAAATTCCATTTTACATTAACGTTTATGTCTAAACTGAATATAAAGTATCAACTAATCAATAACTAATCAAATAGTTGTTCAATGCTGAGTTCAAGTTGCTTGTCGCTTTTTACAACATTACAAGAGTTGCTCAAAACGAACGACTTTTCCTTTTGTTGTAATGATTTCTGTGATGATGATTTGGTTATCTTCGCTTAAGGTTAACAAGCCAATACCACTGCCATTAAATAAAGTTACGTCGTTAGCTGAGTCAGTGTAATTAGGCCTTCTCACACGGACCTTCATCCGCCTTCTTTTTGTAAACCAGTTAAGCGGTGAATAAGTCGCATACAAATATTTATTTAGCCTTTCTAAGGTATGTAATAAAGTGGCTGGAAATTCATTTTTTAAACCGCTACAGGTGACTTGTAATATTTTTGAGCTGCTACGACGAAAACGGTGAGTCACTTCATAAACAAAAGAATAGTGCACATCTCCTGAAAGAATAATAAAGTTAGGTGGTGTTTTATTGTGTCTAAAAATATTTAACATCACATTAGCTGTGCCAGAGTGTGCCATCCAGTTTTCAGCATCTACTGCTAAAGGCTTTCCCCAAAAAGTAAAAATACGCTGAATAGTTTCAATCAACTTAACCCCATAAATAGGTGCCGCAGAGACCATAATAATATTAGGCTCATTGATTAACGCTTGCTGTAGGGCTGATAATGACTCCCAGTCCATTAACCCAGAAGGTTTACCAGCATTACTTTCAGAGCGCCATCGCTGGGTACGTGTATCTAATACAAGGATTTTAGGTGAGGTATTTAAACTATAATGCCATTCATCCCATTTAAGAATTTTATCAATAAGTTCACTGTGGTTTAAATCCCCAGGCGAACTCAATACCGTTTGGGTTTCTCTAATCAAGTCAGGGAATTTTTCAGGCGCATTGCCCCACCCTTGACACAAATAATATCCAATGAGGGCATTACCAATAATCTGTTTTGAGAATGAATGACTATAGGCCGCCTCTTCCCAACCTCGGGTTAAATTCCAATCATCGGTAACATCATGATCGTCAAATATCATGTACGTTGGAATATGTGCTAAAGCTCGTCTAACAGCAGGTAAACCTTTAACAAAGTTGTTAATGACCAACAGTTCTTGCTGGTATTGTGTTTGAAACTTTTCAGAGACTTTATTGCGCTTTAAATCAGTGATCGCCCACAACGCTGGTGACCAAACCAGTAAATACATTGCCATAACTTCAGATAAAGTAATTAAATGATTCTTAACATTAACTGCAGTAAAAATTGGGGTTTTACGGGCGCCAAGTATTTGATCCAGTACTGAACGGTTAGCCGTGTGGTGGGGTAAAATGTTTGCTCGTTGGTAGTAACAATGCTGACTATTAAAGAGCGTTTCACTCGAGCTTGTTAATTGCTGATTGTCACTGTCATCGTGCCAACTTTCCTTGTAAAGCCCCAGCTGCTCAATGACTTGATGAATAGCGACTAGCATAGGTCCAGCGACATCATCAGCGTATATTTGGTCACCTGACATCATTAATAAAGCGGGGCGCTCTTCAATGGACAATCCACTTTGACAAATGGTGTCGTCAACCTGTATTAGGGCATCTTCACCGTCAAAGTGTGGTTTTCGGCAAGAGCCATGTAAAATTTTATTGATCTTACTTTTTATGATAAAAGTGGGTAATTGTTGATTGTCATAGACTAAGTCAGGAATTACGCCGACTAATGTTTTGCTATGTCCTATAGAACAGCTCAAGGTAAAGTCATAGGTCAGTAGGGTATTTTCAGGAAATATATCATCTGGCGATAACGTAATTAAGTTAATAAAAGCGTGCGTACCTATACGAATCTGTTGAAGATCATCACTTGTTAACCGGCGACTTAAGATAGAGTCGCCATTATCAAGGCGATTAATACAACAGTTAATGGCATAGTCTTGAGAGGTCACTAACCAAAAATTTACTTGCTTGGTATCGCAATGTCTTAATATTGGACCAGCGACGATCGCGGGTAAAACAGTGACATTTTTAATAGTAAGTCCTCTCAATATCAAAATTTAAAGCATTCAACTGACTTAAAAAACTGTTCGAAGCTAGACTAATTAAGCCATACTGACTTTACAACTAGTGGTGAGCAATAAATATGAAAACAATGTTACTTTTTACACTGATACTTTTTTTATTTTCTTGTGGCTCTGTATCAATGAGCAATGGTCAACAAAAAATTATAATTAATGGTCAATCAACTCCTTGCGATATTCACCGCAAAGAGATCGATCCCAATTGTAAAACAGAGCATAACAGCCAAACACCACAAGCAAACATTAAAGCTGATACCCCCAGCGCGGAATAATCGCTTGTTCAACACCTAAATGGTCTAACATTCTGCCTACCATAAAATCAATTAAATCATTAATCGACTTGGGGTGATGATAAAAGCCAGGTGCCGCTGGCATGACAGTAACGCCCATTTGTGAAAGTGTCAGCATATTTTGTAAGTGTATAGTAGAAAAAGGTGATTCTCGTACCACTAAAATCAACTGGCCTCTTTCTTTAATAACAACATCGGCGGCACGCTCAATCAAGTTGTCACTCATACCTAAGGTAATAGCAGCTAATGTGCCAGTTGAACAAGGACAGACAATCATTTTTTTAGGGGCTGCAGAACCTGAAGCCACGGGGGAGAACCATTGTTCTTTGCCAAAGACTGTGATTTGTGAAGGTTTTGCTTTAAATTTTTCACTGAGAAATTGAGTGGCACCGTCAGGGGAGCCCGGTATTTTAACGCCAACTTCTGTGTCAAGAACAACCCGTGCTGCGCTTGAACATAAAACATAAATTTGTACATTCGCCGCCACTAAACATTCGATTAATCTTAATGCATAGGGAGCACCAGATGCGCCAGTAATTGCGACAGTAATTTTTTCTCTAAACTCGTTCATAACTATCCTTTATTTGCTAATTGATCTAATATTTTTTGGTGAATGTTGCCAAATCCACCATTACTCATCACGACGATAGTATCGTCTGCTTGTGAGTTGTTAACGATATGACTCACTAAAACATCGATATCTGTTTCAACAAAACACGGCTGTCGGCATTCTTTAATCAGTGTATTTACCGACCATTGCACTTGCTCATCTTGAAATAAATAGACAACGTCTGCTTGTGCTAATGATGCTGGGAGAGTGTCTTTATGAACACCTGATTTCATGGTGTTTGATCTTGGTTCTAATACCGCGATTACCCGACATGATTGATCGCCCTCACCGTTAGCACTTACATTAGCTCGAACACCGGCTAACGTTTTAGCAATAGCGGTAGGGTGATGGGCAAAGTCATCAAATACACGCACCTTGCCTACTTCACCGCGCAGCTCTAAACGCCTTTTGGTATTAATAAACTCGGCCAGTGCATCAATAGCAACATGGCTAGGAACGCCGGCATGTCGAGCAGCGGCAATAGCCATTAAACCGTTATCGATATTAAAATCACCAATCAAATTCCATTTTACGGTGCCTTGTATTTCATCCTTAAAGTAGACAATAAACTCACTACCATCGCCAGTAAGCTTTTCTGCATACCAGCCAGCTTTACTAAATTCATTGTCGACACTAAATTCGGTGGGTGTCCAGCAACCTTGTGCTAAAGTTTCAGTGATGGCTGATTCATTTTTAGGTGACAATACTAGGCCGTTACTTGGCACCATACGAATAAGATGATGAAATTGGCGTTGTATATCAGACAAGTCATTAAAAATATCAGCGTGATCAAACTCCATGTTATTAATCACTAAGGTGCGCGGACGATAATGAACAAACTTAGAGCGCTTATCAAAAAAGGCGGTATCGTATTCATCGGCTTCAATGATAAAAAAGGGGGCGTCACCTAAACGTGCAGAACAATCGAAATTTTGTGGTACACCGCCAATTAAGAAACCTGGTTTCATATGAGCATACTCTAGGATCCAGGCAACCATAGAGCTGGTGGTAGTTTTGCCATGAGTACCCGAAATAGCGATGACCCAACGGTCTTTTAAAACATTATCTAATAACCACTGCGGGCCAGACGTGTAGGCGATATTTCTATCGAGTACATATTCAACCATAACATTGCCGCGTGACATGGCGTTGCCAACAATCACTAAATCAGGTTCATCTTTTAAATGTTCTGTTAAGTAGCCTTGTTTTAACTCAATACCTAATTGTTCAAGTTGTGTGCTCATTGGCGGATAAACATTAGCATCGCAACCTGAAACACGATGCCCCAGCTGTTTTGCAATAGCGGCTATACCGCCCATAAATGTGCCGCAAATACCTAAAATGTGAATATGCATGTTATGTCCGTTAAAGCTTGGTTACCTTGGCATTGCTGTGGCAACCAGTAATAAAAATAAGATCAAAATAATCTCTGATAATATACCTGATAAGAAAGTAAAAAGGCATTGCAATGCCTTGTTAATTTAGTAAGTATGCATAGCCATACTAAATTAAAGGATGCGACGTGCGATCACCTTCACTACAATCACTTCATATTTACCCGATTAAATCGGCTGCTGGTATCTCATTATCGACTAGTTGGGTTGATGACTTGGGCTTGAGCCTTGACCGCCGCTTTGTCATAACAGATAAAAATGGCCAATTTATAACCGCTCGCACTGAACCAACACTTTGCCTTATTAAGGTTAATTTATCTGTACAGGGCTTAATATTAACCGCTCCAGATATGCCAGCGCTGCATGTACTTTATCAAGAATTGTCACCCACCTATAAAAAAGTAACGGTATGGCAAGATGATATACAAGCACAGTATGGCCATGAAAATTTTGACTTATGGTTCAGCCAATTCCTAAAAAAACCTTGCCAACTTCTTTATTTTGGTCACAAATCACAGCGTTTAGTTAGCAAAAGCCATAAAAAAATCGCTTTTGCTGACGGTTATCCACTATTACTTACCTCTCAGGCATCACTCGATGATTTAAATAACCGGCTAATTCAACAATCAATCCCTGCGATTACCATGAAACAATTTAGACCTAATATTGTGGCTAACCTCTGCGATGCCTACGCCGAAGACACTTGGCAGCATATTCGTATTGGCGAGGTTGAATTTGAAGTAACCAAGCCTTGTTCTCGTTGCATTTTCACTACAGTGAACCCTAACAATGCCGAAAATCATCCACAGCAAGAACCGCTAACAACCTTAATAAACTACCGACAAGTGGCTAGTGGAGATGTGATGTTTGGGCAAAATTTAATTGCACTTAATCAAGGGAGTATTGAGCAAAGTGATGAAATTTTTATTTTAAAGAAGCAAAATCCACCTATATTTATACCCAAGCCAACAAAAAAAGCAGCTAACAAAAAAACGCCTACACAAGCCAGTGTTAACAAGGAGCCAAAAAAAATGCGTAAAGGAAAAGTTAATTTAAACTTTGAGTCATGGAACAAAAACGTTATTGGTAACACAAAAGACTCTATTTTAGAACAAGGTGAGTCAGCAGGAATGCTACTACCCTATTCATGTCGTGGTGGCATGTGTGGTCGTTGTAAAATAAAACTAATAGATGGTGATGTTAGACAATTAGCTAACGACGGTTTAAGTGACGACGAGAAAGAGCAAGGCTTTGTTTTAGCTTGTAGCTCAGTGCCACAATCAGACTTAGTGCTAGCAAAAAAATAATAAGCAACGGCTCTTATTAAAAAGAATAATACCCGATAAACCTTCGATACATATAGCCTAACGTGACTAAAGTGAGCTGCAGTTGATACCGTTCACTTTTTAACGGCTCGCCTTTTTTTATAACTCACCATCTATGAACAAGCTTTAATAAGCGGATATGCTTTACTTTAGCGCTGAGATAATTCAATCCTCTTTACTATATTTTATCTGCTATATATCTAGCATTTTATCATTCTACTTTTAATCCCCTCTAGCAGTATCACGCTGATGTTTGATGTAAATCAAAAATAAAACAGCTGCACCATTAGACAAATGACAACTTGATTTAAATCAAACTTTGCATTTTAGCAAAGTGACAAAATCAGCCCATTAATGAGTTCTCAAGAAATAAAAACTTAACCACATTAAATAACTTCACTGTGTGTGACCTCCTCATTGGCTCGCAATAACGTGTATCGAGCCGCAAGAAACATACATAAAAACAGATAGGATATACATGATGAAATTTACTAAAAAAAAATTATCACTGGCTTTAATTGCCAGCTCTATTATTTCTGCACCTTTTGCAATGGCAGACGATGCGCCAATCAATTCAGGTATTAAAAAAGCACTTACAGACAGTAAAGTAAAGCTGAGTTTACGCGCCCACTATGAAGGTGTTGATGAAGACGGCGCAAATGGCGCCACAGATAAAGATGCAACAGCGTTAACAGTAAAGTCTCGCCTGACCCTACAAACAGGTGATTATAAAAGCTGGTCGCTAGGCCTTGAGGTTGATAATGTAACCGCCATTGTTGATGATTATAATGACTTAACCTTTGATTACTCTGGCAGTGATGCTGTTGTTGCTGACCCTGAAATAACCGACGTTAACCAGGCTTTTTTACAATACCGTAGCGGAAAAGTAAAATTAACAGCTGGTCGCCAACGTATTTTACATAATAACCAGCGTTTTATTGGTGGTGTTGGCTGGCGTCAAAATGAACAAACCTATGACGGTTACCGAATTGAATATACCGCAAGCGCTACACTTTCCCTGGATTACAGCTACATCTATAACGCAAACCGCATTTTTGGCGATGACAAAAAAGGTGACGATCTTTCAGGTGCGTTTCATTTTGCGAATGCTACCTACAAAATAAATACGGACACAAAATATCAGCATTTGCTTATGTATTAGACTTTGATAGAGCACATGCAATGTCTTCAAGTACCGTCGGCGCACTTTACAAGGGTAAATTTGGCGCGGTAAGTGTTAACTTAAGTGCAGCGATACAAAGCGACGCCGGTGATAACGCCGTAAATTACAATGCTGAGATAGCGACTGACTTAGGTCAAGTTACATTACTAGCAGGCATTGAGGTTTTAGGCAGTGATAACGCTAAAGCAGCATTTAGCACACCTTTTGCGACCTTACATAAATTCCAAGGCTTTTCAGATAAATTCTTAAATACTGGTAGCAGTACTGGCATGCCAAATGGTGTTGAAGATACATACATTTGCGTTAAAACAAAATTGGCCGGAGTTAAGTTAGCGGCAACATTCCATGACCTATCGTCAAATGAAGGCAATATAGATTATGGTACAGAATTAGATCTTGTCGCTGCCTATACCTTTAAAAAGGATTACGACTTACTGGTAAAGTTTGCCCATTACAGTGCTGATGAATTGAGTAGGGATACCAGCAAACTATGGATACAAGTTGCAACTAAGTTCTAGAAACTTACGCTTGAACATCATATTAATTAAAGGCTGTTACATAAGTATCAGCCTTTTTTATCTGGGGTGCCTGTTATGTTATTAAAAAACCAACAAAAACAACAGTAAAGCAGCAAAGTAAAAATATATAATGAATTGTCAATGACGAGCGATTAGAATAGCCGCGTTTATTATCTTCCTACCCGAGGGACTATTTTGTTATTAATGCTCGACAATTACGACTCTTTTACTTTTAATTTAGTACACTACTTCCAAGCATTAGGGCAAGAGGTCGTCGTTGCGCGAAATGACCAAATAACTTTAGCTGAAATTAGGGTATTATCACCCCAGCATATTGTTATTTCTCCAGGTCCATGTTCTCCAAATGAAGCGGGATTATCATTAGAGATAGTTAAACACTTTGCTGGTAAAGTGCCAATTTTAGGGGTTTGCTTAGGTCATCAGTGTATTGCTCAACACTTTGGTGCAAGTATTGAAAAAGCACTTGTCGTGATGCATGGGAAAACAAGCAGAATAAAACATAACGAAAGTGGCTTATTCCATCAGTTAAATAACCCTTTAACTGTGACTCGCTATCATTCATTAATTGTTAATAAAGACACTTTGCCTGATTGCCTTGAAGTAACGGCTTGGAGCAAAGATGAACAGGGTAAAAACAATGAAATTATGGCCTTAGCCCATAAAAAATTGCCTATTGTAGGTGTACAGTTTCATCCTGAATCGATTTTAACTGAACAAGGCATGATGTTGCTGAAGAACTTTATTACTCACTGCAGATAAAACAAGAAAATTAGCGTCAGGCGATCACCCTCACTTGTTATCATTCATACTTTTGTGTAGGTCGCCGATAAAGACTATTCAAGTTCAACTTTATTGGAAAACACCCTATTAGCTCATGCAGATATTTGAAAACAACGACTTAGTCGCGCCAATTTATAAAAGAGCGATGAGCTTAATGATCAGTAAAGGCTTTGCTGAAAAACAAAGTGGAAAAGTGTCTGTTGCTGTCCATCAAAACAGCGAACAAGCTAATCGCCGCAGAGAATTACTTGCGGTTGAAGAAGAAGCAAATAAAAATAAAATCATTCAGGCCCACGGAGAAAGTTTTTTTACTGAGCAAGTCATGGCTAAATTTTTTACCCATGTGACCACTGAAGTAAACAAAAAATTTGATAACAAAGAAAATCTCTACAATAAAATATTAAAAATTGAAGATGCCATTCCCAGTATTATGGAGATATTGTCAGTGCGCGCCGCTTCGATTAATCGTATTATTCCTTTAGCTAAATCATTGCCTTGGTTAGCCAATGAGCTAATTAATCTGGTTAATAAACCACAGTATCGTAAACGGGCCGATGTCCAAGTTACTGACGCAAGTTTAGCATTAAGTTATATCGGCTTAGACAATTTAAAGTTAGTCATGCCAACCTTTATGCTCAAGCATTGGTTACCTAATAGCACGGCTCCTTACACGTCAATGAAAAGAAAACTTTGGAATGACAGTTTGGCTGTTGCCATGTCTTCCTCCGTATTGGCTAAAAAAGCAGGCATGGATGAATTTTCGGCTTTTGCTGCAGGCATGTTTAGTCACCTAGGACTAATCGCTGTTTCTCGCTGCTTTTTAACGACTTACAGTGAATTACATACCGCAGAGTTAAAAGCTGCTTACGAGAATAAAGATAAAAAACTTCATGATACATTAGCTGCCTTTGACGCTTCGCCGGACTTATTAATTGAACAGCTAATAACACGCAGTAGCAAGATATCTGCAGATTTAGTGGAGTTGATGCGTCTAGACCGCTTGCAAATTACCGAAGCTATATTTGATCTTGCCTATACAGAAACATTAGAAAAAATGTGCCCACTAGCGCAAATAGTCACCAAAGCAAAAGCGTATGTTGCTTTTAGAAGCTTAGCTAAAGATGATTTAATCAGTAATGATGAAGCTAAGTTACTGTTAACAACAGTGCGAATCACGCCTCAAGAGATCAATTTGTTAAAGAAAAGCGACATTGATCACATAAAATTAAATTTTAAATAATTTTTGATTAATTATGAAAAGTTTACCTATTGTTAATAACGCACTGTGTTCGTTACCTAACGAGCAATTCCGTTAGTAAGCCTATAAAACTCTCTTTATATAGTTATGCATCTATACTGAATAAAACATGGCAAGCCTTTGTTTTACAAGGTCTGCAGTCATTTTGAGCAAGACAGTACTTGTTTTCTCTGTCATACTTAGCGCCTAATTTTTAGCTTCACCATTTTTATGTTTGCTGAAAAATAAACTAATATAAGGTTTTTACCTGCTGAGCTATTTTGCGGTAATGCCAAGATACACTGCACAGCAGTGTTTAATAACTAGAGGTGTGAACAATGACTAACCATTTTCCTGTAGACCGTAAATTATTTGATGACGTAATGGTACCTAACTATGCGCCGTCAACGGTTATCCCTGTACGTGGTAAAGGCTCTCGTGTTTGGGATCAACAAGACCGTGAATTTATTGATTTTGCTGGCGGTATTGCTGTTAACTGTTTAGGCCATTGTCACCCAGCTTTGGTTGGCGCATTAAAAGAACAAGCTGATAAAATTTGGCACCTATCAAACGTAATGACGAATGAACCCGCTTTACGTTTAGCTAAAAAAATGGTTGATCATACTTTTGCAGATAAAGTTTACTTTGCTAACTCGGGCGCTGAAGCAAATGAAGCAGCCCTTAAGTTAGCTCGTCGCTGGGCACTTGACGTTCATGGCGCAGGCAAAACACAAATTATTGCATTTAATCAAGGTTTTCATGGCCGTACTTTCTTTACCGTTACTGTCGGTGGACAAAAAGCTTATTCAGATGGTTTTGGCCCTAAGCCTGGTGATATAGATCACGTTGATTACAACGATCTAGAAGCACTAAAAGCAATTATGTCTGATAAAACTTGTGCCATAATGATTGAACCATTACAAGGTGAAGGTGGTTTAGTTTCTCCGACACAAGAGTTCATTGAAGGTGTTCGTGAACTTTGTGATCAACATAACGCTTTACTAATCTTTGATGAAGTGCAGACAGGTGTTGGCCGTACTGGCGATTTATATGCTTATATGGGTGTAAATGTTGTACCAGATATTTTAACAACCGCAAAAGCATTAGGTGGTGGTTTTCCAATCGGCGCGATGATAACAACAACCGAACTTGCTAAACACCTTAAAATAGGTACTCACGGCAGTACTTATGGTGGTAACCCATTAGCCTGTGCTGTAGCTGAAGCTGCATTTGATACGGTTAATACGCCAGAAATTCTAAATGGTGTAAAAGAAAAAGCAAAACGCTACGTTGCAGGTTTAAACGCAATTAACGCTAAGCACAAAGTATTTAAAGAAATTCGTGGTAAAGGCTTGTTAATTGGTGCGGTACTAACCGAGCAGTATCATGGCAAAGCAAAAGACTTTTTAAACGCAGCTTTAGAAGAAGGTGTTATGACCTTAGTTGCTGGCGCAAACATTATTCGTTTTGCTCCTTCATTAGTTATTCCAGATGCTGATATTGATGAAGGCTTAGCGCGTTTTGAAAAAGCTGTTGCTAAACTAGCAAAATAGTCATTGTTAAATTACCTTAATAAAACAATTATACCGTTGAAATTGTAGTTATTTTTCTAAAATGACTGCAATTTCATTTTTCTTTGTAAAAAATGAGATCTTTCTATGATTATTATACGCCCTATTCAAGCGAGCGATTATGACTCTTTACATCGTATTGCGATAGAATCAGGACACGGTTTTACATCACTACCTGTCAATGAAGGCTTATTAAAGCAACGTATCGCCCATTCTGAGTATTCTTTCGATAAAGATGTGTCGCACCCGTCTAACGAAGGTTATCTGTTTGTAATGGAAGATACTGATACAGGCCAGGTTGTTGGTACAAGTGGAATTGAAGCCGCTGTAGGTTTAGAAGATGCTTTTTACCATTATCATTTAGGTAAAGTCGTCCATAACTCTCGTGAGTTAGGCATTTATAATACCGTAGAAACATTGTCACTGTGTAATGACTACACGGGTGCATCTGAAATTTGTACTTTGTTTTTGGGTGAGAGTCACCGAAAAAATAAAAATGGCCGTTTTCTGTCTCGTTGTCGCTTTTTGTTTATGGCTGAACATCAGGAGCGCTTTGCAGACAGAGTTATCGCTGAGATGCGAGGTATATCTGATGAAGAAGGACGCTCTCCTTTTTGGAATTGGTTAGAAGAGCATTTCTTTTCGATGGACTTTCCAACAGCCGATTACTTAACCGGTATTGGTAAAAAAGTCTTTATCGCTGAGTTAATGCCAAAGCATCCTATCTATGTCAGTTTATTAAGCAAAGATGCACAAAAAGTGATTAACGAAGTTCATCCTAAGACATTACCTGCCTTGCGATTATTAGAAGCCGAAGGTTTTGCCCGCCGCGGATACGTTGACATCTTTGATGGCGGCCCCACGGTTGAAGCACAAACAGCCAAAGTTAAAACAATCCGAAATAGTGGCAAGTATCAAGTCATTATTGGTGAGACAGATGATAAAGCTAATTTTATTATTTGTAACACAAAAGTTGCAGGTTTTAGAGCGGTTCAAGCGAAGGTATCGCTAAGAGCAACTGCTGAACAGGTGTTAATGTCAGACGATATCGCTAAAGCACTGCATGTAAATGAAGGTGATTTTGTACGCTTAGTTCGCAATTAAAGTAAACCTTGATTCTCTAAGCAATCATTTTATTTCACTGAGCAGCGCGCAGTGAAATAATAATTAGTTCATTAGGTGATTTATTCATATCACCTGGTAACGTCGCAAAGTATAAGGACAGAAAAATGTCAAAAGCAATACAATTAATTAATGGTCAGTGGCAAGCAGGTTTAGGTCACGATGTTAGCTCGTTAAACCCAGCAAGAAACACAGTTATTTGGCAGGGAAAGTCTGCTTCTAAAGAACAAGTTGATATTGCGGTAAAAAGTGCGAGAGCGGCGTTTGAGTCATGGGCAGACATGAGCCTAGAGGCACGTATTGCTATTGCTGAAAAATTTGCTGTACTTCTTGGCGAGAACAAAGAAAATCTGGCAATAACCATAGCCGAAGAAACAGGTAAACCTCTTTGGGAAACCCGTACAGAAGTTGGCGCTATGATGGGTAAAATAGCGATTTCTGTCAAAGCAAACAATGAGCGAACGGGTACTGTTGAAAACCCAATGCCTGGCGCAAAAGCAATGATACGTCATAAGCCTCATGGTGTTGTTGCCATTTTTGGTCCTTACAACTTCCCTGGTCATTTACCTAACGGTCATATTGTTCCTGCATTAATAGCGGGTAACACGGTTGTATTTAAACCAAGTGAATTAACACCAAAAGTTGCTGAAGAAACCTTAAAACTTTGGTTACAGGCGGGTTTACCAAACGGTGTCATAAATCTCGTACAAGGTGAAGTTGAAACAGGCAAAGCGCTTGCTTCACATCCACAAATCGATGGTTTGTTTTTTACCGGCAGTTCAAATACTGGCCATTTATTACATGAACAATTTGGCGGCCAACCCGGTAAAATCTTAGCTTTAGAAATGGGTGGAAATAACCCACTAATCGTTAAAGATATTAGCGATGTTAAAGCGGTAGTGCATGATATTATTCAATCAGCCTTTGTTACTACAGGACAGCGTTGTACCTGTTCAAGACGCTTATTTATTGAAGCAGGCGAACAAGGTGATGCTATTATCACAAAGCTTATTGAAGCGACAAAAGCGATTAAAATAGGTTATTTTGACGATGAAGAACAACCTTTTATCGGTTCAATGATTTCTGAAAAAGCAGCGTTAAGTCTTGTTGCTGCACAGCAACAGTTACTAGATTTAGGTGCACAATCATTAGTTGAAATGAAGCATTTAGAAGTAGGTACAGGTTTTATTTCTCCGGGTATTGTTGATGTAACATCGATTAAAGCTATGCCCGATGATGAGCATTTTGGTCCGTTATTAAAAGTATACCGTTACACAGATTTCGACGCGGCGATCAATGAAGCAAACAATACTTCATTTGGTTTATCTGCTGGCTTATTAAGTGACAGTGAAGATTTATATAACCACTTTTTCCGTAGAATACGTGCAGGCATTGTTAATTGGAATAAACCGATTACTGGCGCAAGTAGTGCGGCTCCATTTGGTGGTATTGGCGCAAGTGGTAATCATAGAGCAAGTGCATTCTATGCAGCTGATTACTGTGCTTACCCAGTAGCCTCTGTCGAAGCACCTAAAGTGTCATTACCAGCAACATTAAGCCCAGGCTTAAGCATTTAGGCACATTTACAGCAATGTACGCTAATAAGTTAATGATCAAAGCTGGGCTTCGTCCCAGCTTTTTTAAGAATATAGATCAAATCTAGCCATTTAGCCTGAATAGTTAGTAGTGACTCGCATTTTCATAAATCCTTTTAAAATGAACGCCTCTCTTTAACTATTCATTAATCACTAATTTTACCAACTCCTACTACGGATATTTACATGACAAATATTAATTCAATTCAACACCAGCAAGTTACTGACTTGTTCGCTAACATTTGGCAAAACTATATTGAAGTTACGCCTTCTGCCGATAAAATTCATCACTTACTTAGCTCAGGAGGCGATTTAATCAACGATCATGTTGCTTATCGAACTTTTGATAGTGCGAAGGTAAATTTAGATAAATTAGCCGCTATCTTAATAGCGCTAGGTTATAAATATTCTGGTGAATATGACTTTTCAAGTAAAAAACTTAATGCAAAACATTTTGAACACAGTGATGCTAGCTTGCCAAAAGTTTTTATAAGTGAGTTACGCGTCAAAGAATTTTCAGTTAATGTTCAAAACATTATCGAAAAAATGGTTAGTGCTATAGACGATGAGAAGGTTGCCCAGAGTAGTTTCTTGTATTCTGGTACCCATTGGCAAGTAAGCAAAGCAGAGTACCAAACGTTGTTAGCAGAAAGTGAATATGCTGCTTGGGTGGCTGCTTGGGGTTACCGTGCAAACCACTTTACGGTTAGTATCAATCACCTAGATAACTTTTCGACTATTGAAAAGGTAAATAGCGCCGTTAAAGCAGGTGGGTTTTTATTAAACACTAACGGCGGTGAAATCAAAGGCGACTCACTCGTTAAACTTGAACAATCGTCGACCATGGCAGATAAAGCTATTGTTAAATTTTCAGATGGAGAAGTAGAGATCCCTAGCTGTTTTTATGAATTTGCTAAGCGATACCCATTAAATTCTGGCGAGCTATATGCTGGTTTTGTTGCAGCTTCTGCAGATAAGATATTTGAAAGTACCAACGCTGCTTAGTTACAAAACTACTCTATCCTAGACTTTATATAATCACCCGTTTTAAATAAAATCTTTTCGCGGCCTTTAAATTCAATCCTAAATTGATTCAAGGCCGCTTTTCAGGTTATTGTCTGCGTAATACAGTTTGATAGCCAAATCATCAGAGATTAAGTTTTTATTATCTTTTAACATAATGCTAATAATTCATTCTCTCGTATTCGTCAAATATCCAATAATACTGCAAGTTCAAGGCATCAGTATTGTGGCTTAACCACAACATTTGATAGCAAAAAAATGTTCATATAACAAAATTTCAAGTCACAACACCTAAACCTGCATTATAAAAACGCAATGAAGACAAAAATTTAAAATCGACACTATAGTTTTAATCTTTGATAAAAACCATCATCAAGCTGAAGCCGCTATAAATCGAAACGTTGATACCAATATGCTTGCTCATTCGATCACACAAGCGGATAGTTATGATGGGCCCCCTTTGCGCGGCAACAGCAAACTGACACACGTTAGGAAGAAATCAGAAAATTAAAGCGCAAGTAAAACGCCTTGAGATGGAGTGTAAAGTCGTAAGTATTAAAAGTAATAATTACTATACTTATCAAGATATAAAGATAATAGTACTGATGGTCATATCCATGAATAAATGATTGTGTTAATCAAACACATCGCTAAATTTAGTGGCAATAAGTATTATGCTAAACACATTAAGAAGGAGATCAATACGCTGATCTTTTCAATTAACCACAGAAAAAAAACAAAATCAACTTGAAGATACTTGGCTGAACAGCTGAAAATTGTCATTAATTCTACCATTCGAATTAGCACCAATCTTTGGCAGGATAGCATCAGAGAATTTATCTATATTTCGCCTGAATGCTTTTGCCGTGGCATAATATTGGTTATTTCTCACTTTTTCATTCATGACTTTCCATAGCCGCTCTATCGGGGTCAAATTAGGACTGTAAGTAGGTAGATAATGAAGAATTATGCCTAACTCCTTTGCAGCTTTATCTTTTACTGTTTGAGAGCGATGATATCCTGCACCATCCGATACTAAACTGATTTTTTCCTTATCCGCATAAAACGCTCTGGTCTGATCGAAAAAATCTATGATTTATTCACCATTTACCGCTTTATACTGTGCTGTAATTGTATCTGATAGATGGCCTAGCCTAATTGCACCAACAATATTTAGTCGGGTTCGACTGCCTGTGGTTTTAATTATTTTATCAACGCCAGTTAGTATCCATCCACAACTTACTTTAGTGGCTTGTGTTGAATGAACAGCATCCATAAAGAATAAAACATCCTTCTGTACTAATGAGGTTTTGACCTCTTTATATTTCACAATAAAGGCCTCTTGTTTTTCTGTGTCAAATTTATGAAGCACCCCCTTGGGCTGTTTATAACTAAATCCGTTTTTATGTAGCCATTTATTCAAGCCTAGCACTGAATAAACGATGTCGTAAATCTGTTTGATATAACTGTAAATTTGATGAGTATGTAAATAAGTCACTTGAGCTAAATGCTTAACGAGCTGTTGTGTTTGCTCTATTGATAATTGACTTATCGAACCGCCATTTTCAGGCTTTAATTTATATGAGTGAATATAATATTTTATGTGCTGTCGAACGATTGTTTCGGGAATAAGTAGTGCTTCAGCAATTTCCTCAAAACTCCAACCATTACTCGCATGGATAACTGACTTGATGTGGTCACGTACTCGACCATCACGTGTTTTATCGTGTTGAATTTTGAGTGCTTTTTTTTGGAGGCTAGTCAGTATCATTTTCATTGTGACTAGCATGATCCTCATTGAAGATAAAATCAAGCGTCTACGATGATCACAGGTATATACTCCCGTAAAGTTGTGGGTTGGAGTGCATATTCTCATGCATCGCGATCACCTAATACCATCGATTCCGATCACTTCTCGGTTAAAATAGTATTGAGTGATCGGCTTGAATAGTATCGTTAAATATTCACACTCTTTGTCTAGCCAGTAGGTGTTTTTAACCGTTATTCTTTTGATTTTTGATGATGAGAATGACCATGCTAACGGCACCTATTTCAATGCATAAACTTAAAGAAATTTTAAGACTAAAATACGGCTGTAAACTCAATCATCGTCAGATAGCACAAAGCTTATCTGTTTCACCCTCAATCGTGTCTAAATATGCCTGTAAATCAGCAGAGCTAGATATTACTTGCTGGCCGCTTTATGAGAAGTGGTATGATCACTCTCTACAACAAGCGTTTTTCAAAACAAAACCTCGATTAAAAGGCTTTACCATTCCTGACGGGTCGTTAGTTCAGCAAGAACTTCGGCCTAAAACCATGACGTTGTTATTGCTTTGGGAGGAATACAAAGAGCGACATGCGGAAGGATTTTACAGTTATACCCATTTCTGCTGCCAGTACAAGGCGTGGCTTAAATGCCAAAAAAGCTCGATGCGACAAAACCATAAAGCAGGTGAAAAACTGTTTGTGGGTTACTGTGGCCCAACCATGAGTATTGTTAATAGAAGTACAGGCGAATGCCGAACTGCACAAGTGTTCGTCGCGGTCATGGGAGCATCAAATTATACCTATGCTGAAGCGACTTACAGCCAGAAACTCGAAAATTGGGTGATGAGTCATGCTCGTTGTTTTGAGTTTCTTGGCGGTGTACCTGAGCTGATAATTCCTGACAACCTTAAAAGTGCTGTCACCAAACACTGCCGATATGAACCTAACTTAAACCCAACCTACCAACAACTAGCGACACATTACGATATGGTGATTGTGCCCGCTAGACCTTATAGACCAAAAGATAAAGCTAAGGCTGAAGTGGGTGTGCAAATTGTTGAACGTTGGATAATGGCACACCTTCGCAATGAAACCATCTTTAGCTTGCGTCAATTGAACGTGAAAATACAATAATTACTGGTTGGTTTAAATCAGAGGAAAATGAAAAAGCATCCTGGCTCAAAGCTCAGTCAGTTTGACACTATCGATAGACCTGCACTCAAACCTTTATCCACACAGGCTTACAGCTACACATTGGTAAAACAAGTAAAAACCATCTTAGAAAAAGGCTTGGATAAGCAACCCCTCACCATAAGCTCAAGGTGATTTACTACAAGATATTGATCATAAAAATATCCGCGGCAACAACTATTACCGTTAATAAAACTCACAAACTAAAGGAAATCTGATGAAAAATATCAATCAACAAGTCAATAACCAGTTAAGTCACTTAAAGCTAAACGGCATACGTGATGCGCTATTACAGCAATTTTAGCAACCCAATCTATACGTTGAACAAAGCTTCGAAGACAGGCTAAGTTTATTACTTGAGCATGAAATAGCTCAGCGAGACCAGCGTAAAATTGACCACCTAACTAGAGAAGCAAAGTTCAGAGTTGGTGGCACACTTACTCAACTCAACTATGGCGCAGCACGACAACTCGATAAAACTCAGATCCGTTCATTAGCACAAGGTGAATGGCTTCACCTTCACCAAAATATTTTGATTACGGGAGCAACGGGTTGTGGAAAACTTACCTCGCTTGCGCTCTTGGTCAAAACCACTGCCAACAAGGGAGTAGCGTTTATTGTTTTAGGCTCAAGGAGCTATTAGAAAAGATGTTCTTAGCGCAAGCCGATGGTAGTTATCGAAAACTGATCAATAAGCTTAGCTCTGCCAATTTACTGATCTTAAATGATTGGGGATTAGAGCCATTAACGGCTCAACAACGCAGTGATTTACTGGAATTAATTGATGCGAGATATGATACAAAATCGACTTTAATTGCCAGTCAATTACCAATAGAAAATTGGTATGAAATGATAGGAGAATCGACACATGCTGATGCGATTCTAGATAGGCTTGTTCACGGAGCAATAAAGTTAGAATTAAAAGGTGAATCGATGCGAAAAAAACTAAATTCCTTGACTGATGCCGATCACTCAAGTTAGATTTTACGAGGTCTACTGGCAGACAAAAAAGTGATCGGTTTGAATGGTATTGAGCGATCGGCATCATGGTATTACGCAGCTTAGCTAGGGTGACTGAATTAAGTTTACCAGATCAAAACTTGACATATTAAATGAATATATTCATAAGAAATCATTGAAACCAATGAAATGAGCCACCATAACTAAGTATTAAACAGATAAATAATAGAGGTCTTCATGGCTAGTATCGTCCCAGTCAAAAAAGAACAATGTAAAAAATTAAAAGTGTCCAAAAAACGTAATTTAATGCACATAGCTAACCAACATATATTACCCATCCATATTAATGAATATAGACAAGCAGCGACTAGCTTTCCTATTTTATTAGTAAAAAGACCAGAATCGTCCCATTATCGGAGTGTCGCCATACTTGGTATACAAGCAGGTGAAAATTTATATTTAACTGATGAAGAATGGAAGGCTATTTATGTTCCACAATCAGCATCTATGGTGCCATTTAGTTTAGGTTTAGATTCTGAAAAAGAAAATACTCTAACAACATGTATTGATATTGATAGTGTATTAGTCGGCGAAAGTAAAGATAATGCTTTATTTGATACGGATAACAATGAAACCGAGTATTTAAAAAATATTAGAGAGTCATTAGGAGCACTCTACGATAATGAAGTATTAACTGAAGGTTTCATTAAAGAGCTTATAAGTAATGATCTACTTATAGAGCTTGAATTAGTTATGACATTTAGCAATGATGAAAATAAAAAGCTTGTAGGGTTATTTGGTATTAATGATAAAAAATTACATCAGTTAGACGAAAGTAAAATATTAGACTTTCATAAAAGAGGTTTGTTATCAGCTATTCATGCGATGATGAGATCTTTAAATCAAATTCAGTACTTGGCTAAACTGCACAACAACGATAGTAAAAAGAGCACATTGACACAAATTAAATTCATTGCCGCTGACTCATAAAAACAATCATTTGTATAAATTAAAATATAAAAAGTGAGGCTAAACTATGGCTTATTAATACTGTTAATGCAATAAGCCAAAATTTAACGACCCTGCAACTATTTTGTGTAACTGCCAATTTTAAATAAAGTCCTTTAAACGGTCTTCGAATTCAATCATAAATTGATTCAAGACCGTTTTCCAGTTTATTATCGGCATCGTCCATTGCTTGAATGCCGCATCTAGACCCTGTAACAAAATCTATATAACTGCCTATCATTAATACCCATATAGGTTTTAGGATAGGCAGACTATGAATAAGAAAGAACTAGAAGTATTTGCTAAGCAAGCAGCCAAAGGTATTAAGTCCGAGCAAGACTTAACCGACTTTCGTAGAATATTAACAAAGATAACCGTTAAAGCCGCTTTAAATGCTGAGTTTGAAGAACATCTTGGTTATGCACTTCATGAGAAATCCACCACAAACAATAGCCGAAATGGCTACTCCTCGAAATCTACTCGCACGGAAGACGGTCAAGTTGAGCTTGAAACCCCACGCTATAGAGAAGGAAGTTTTGGACCCAAATTAGTCAAAAAGAACCAAACGCGATTTACGTCAATGGACGATAAAATCTTGTACCTGTATGCTAAAGGCATGACAACGAAGGAAATCGTTGATACGTTCAAAGAAATGTATGATGCTGACATTTCACCCACATTGATATCTCGTGTCACCAATGCCGTGATAGAGCAAGTCATTGAATGGCAAGCTAGACCATTAGATTCAGTCTATCCTATTGTTTATCTCGACTGTTTGGTTGTAAAAATCAGACAAGATAAACACGTTATCAATAAAGCTATTTATCTGGCTTTAGGCGTGAATATCGAAGGCCATAAAGAGCTGTTAGGTATGTGGATATCGGCAAATGAAGGGGCTAAGTTCTGGCTGAACGTATTAACAGAGCTTCAAAATAGAGGGGTAAATGACATCCTGATTGCTTGTGTTGATAGCCTGAAAGGTTTCCCTGAAGCAATTAATACTGTATTCCCTCAAACCCAAGTTCAACTCTGTATTGTTCATATGGTGCGTAATTCGATGAAGTATGTTCCCTTGAAAGATTACAAGGCTGTCACCGCTGATTTGAAGCAAATATATCAATCAGTAACAGAAGAAGAGGCACTACTTGAACTCGATAACTTCTGCTTACGTTGGGATGATAAATACCCACAAATCAGTCGTTCTTGACGAGCACATTGGTCAAACCTAAATACGTTATTCAAATACCCCCAAGACATTCGCAAAGCTATCTACACAACGAATGCGATAGAATCACTTAACAGTGTTATTCGAAAGGCGATAAAAAAACGTAAGTTATTTCCGTCTGATGATTCAGCGAGAAAAATGGTTTACCTTGCGATAGATGCAGCATCCAAGAAATGGACGATGCCGATAAGAAACTGGAAAACGGCCTTGAATCGATTTATGATTGAATTCGAAGACCGGTTAAAGGACTTTATTTAAAACGGGCAGTTACACAAAATCTGTTACAGGCTCCTATCTCAAGATAAACGACTTTTATTGCTGAATCATCAGACGGAAATAAATTTATTCGATATACAACACTGAGCCCATCGATATTTTATAGTCTAATAGAGCATATAAATTATTCCATATTAATACCCTGTCTGATTTCCAATCTGTGTTCGTAAAAGTTTAAATTTATGATAGCCTTTATTTTGTAATCGTTGTAATTCAAAATCTATCATTCCCATTGACTGCCTAGCTTTTATCGTTTGTGAACACTTAAACTCCCCTCCCTGAAATTTATTCATTTTAGAGACAGATTTGTAGCAAATCTTTGCGGGACATGTATAAGCGCAACCAGCGTTTGCAAATAACCTAATTCTACTTTTATCTTCAATACTATCAAGTAATAGATCATTATCATTCGAACTCATCGGCAAGACCACAGTGTTATATATTTCTAAGGCATCAGCAATTTTTTCTTTTGTCGTCAAATTTTTAATTACACTTGCCTCTATTTCATAAGAGGGATATTCAGCTCTGATCCACAAAGCTAAATCATCATTTGTACAAATAACTGAATTTAATGAATTATGATGCTTTTCAAGTATTTTAGATGCGTTTATAAACTCGTCTCGATCGACAAAATGATTAGTTAATGGAATTCTTAAACCAATGTTCATTTCATTTAAATTAACAACATCTCCATCTGTCAGTTCTTCTATTTGGAATGCTCTACCTCCATATAGTGATGAACGTTCCACAAAACCAAAAACACTCTCAATTTGTGGCAAAGGTACATCAGCAAAATTTGAGCTAATAAATTCCTTTATTGGCACTAATTTACTCTTACCTCGTGCTGAGATTGTATATGTACTAATTTTATTACTTGAAGGTTTTATTGTTTCTTCATTTGACATGATTGTTCCGTGATTAACTATATCTTTGTAATTGAGAGCACTGAGTACTCTAAAAAAGATCAATGTTTACGTGCATCTTAACTATCTTTATATTTACTAAAAAACAGTCATTCGATATGATTGAGTATTAAAAAATTCCAAGTATAGGAAATTACTTTTGAAGCCTAAACTATCTAAATTGCTATATCAAGCTAGCGAATCATTTAAAAAAAATCATTTTGAAGCGGCCTCGTTTACGGCAAAAGGAATACTAAATCTATTCCCAGAACAAATAGATGCCACAATAATCTTACTTAAAATAACAATAAAAAATCATGATTATTTACAAAGTGAAAAATTAATAAAAAACATCTTATTCCTCGATGAATACAATAAAGAAACGCTGCTAATAAAACTTCAAATACTCGAAATGAAAGAGCTTTTTTTTGAAGCAATCGACACTCTCGATGCACTTTTAGTTACAGAACCTCAAAACATTCAATTTCAGTATAAAAAAGGGCTAAACGCACTCAAATCAGGAAAAATATACCTTGCTGAAACCTTATTATTAAATTGTTATAATAACGGTTTTTATGATCCTTTTGTGAAATTAAATTTAGGCCATATATATAAAGCAAAAGGTAAATCAGATAAAGCGGCAGAGTTCTATCACGAATTTATTCAAGATTTCCCTCTGCACTCTGCTGTTGGTTACTGGAGTCTGGCTGATTTAAAAGATTACAAACTCAAATCCACTGACAAAGAAGCAATACAATCATTGATTCATTGTAAAACACTGTCATCTGGTAATAGATCATTATTATTATTTACACTGGGACGTATACATGAGCAGCAAGAACAATATGAAAAATCGTTCGAATCTATCCATCTCGCCAACCAATTAATGGCCAATTATCGTCCATTTCAAGCAGATTTATACTCACAGCTGATTAATGATTTTATCTCTAAATTTATAATACCACCTGAGATTCAAACACCAAACCAGGAGTTCACCCCAATATTTATTGTTGGTATGCCGAGGTCTGGTACAACATTAATTGAACAAATACTCGCAAGTCATACGGAAGTTGAGTCAACTGATGAATTACCTTATATTGAGCGTATAGGGCTTGAACTAGATATGATGGGAGGATATATTGAAAAATTGAAAAATATTACAAATGAACAAGCCCAGAAATTTGCTGAACAATACACTCAACAGGTAAAACAATACTTACCAACACTGGCGAAAATGGTTATCGATAAAAACCCAAATAACTTCGTCCATATAGGCCTGATTAAAACTTTATTTCCGCAAGCCAAAATTATTAATGTCGTCAGAAATCCTTTAGACAACGCATTAAGTGTTTATAAACAATTTTTTAGTAACGGTCATAATTATTCATACTCATTAAAAGGAATTGAACTTTACTGGAAAGGTTACTTATCATTAATGAACCATTGGGAAGCTGTATATCCCAAACAAATATATCAATTGAGCTACGAAAGGTTAGTTTCAGACACAGAAAATGAAATAAAGCGGTTATTAGATTATTGTCAAATAAGCTTTGAAAAACAGTGCCTAACTTTTTATGAATCTGATCGACTAGTATTAACTCCGAGTGTTAGCCAAGTTAAGCAACCTATTACTGCTCGTTCTATAGGTTCTTGGAAAAAATACCAGCCCTACATAACACAACATTTACCTGTATTCACTGAGCTAGAAGATAAAGTAAATCTTTTAGTTGGCAACCCATCTAAACTGGATTGAGTTTTATTTTGACTTCTAACATATTTAATCAACCGATCATTATTCTTTCAGCACCAAGGGCTGGAAGCACCCTATTATTTGAATTACTTGCACAAGCAAAAGACTTGTGGACTATTGGAGGAGAAAGCCATGCTGTTATTGAAGGAATTCCTCAATTTTGCCCCGGTTATCAGGATTCTATCTCCAATGTATTAACAGAAAATGATGGTGACGAATACTCTATATCTTTGTTAAAACAAAATTTCCAAAAGGCTTTGATAAATAGAAAAAAGCAATCCTATTCTTTACAGGCTGATGGCGTTATTCGATTTTTAGAGAAGACACCAAAAAACTCCTTACGTATACGTTTCTTAAATAAAGTATTTCCAGATGCGAAATTCATCTATTTAGTAAGAGATCCAAAAGAGAATATAAGCAGTATTCTTGATGCTTGGAATTCAAAAAGCTTCATTACCTATCCAAACTTACCGGAGTTTAAAGACCGTTGGTCTCTCATTCTTCTGCCAAACTGGCCAGATCTAAAAAATAAAAGCAATGCAGAAATTGCAACATGGCAGTGGAAAGTATGCAACGAAACTATTTTAAATGAATTAAAAGAAATACCAAACGAAAGATGGCAAGTGGTGAACTATCAGGACTTAATATTAAATCCTGATAAAGTTATAACAAAAACATGTGAGTTTATTGGTGTAGAGAAAGATCAATATCTTACCGATATAACCAACAATAAATTGCCTTTATCTGAGTTTACACTAACCAAACCCCAAAATAATAAGTGGCATAAAAACGCTGATTTATTATTTCCTCAGATGAGTAAATTAACTTGTCTTATAACAAATATTAATAAGGAGCTTTTCTTATCGAATGCAAAAGAAATTAACAATGTAATCGATAAAAAACACCTTAAATATATTAGTAATTAACTGTGATAGTGTCATTAATAACTTCACTTCAAAAAACTGTCAGATGAGTATAATATGAACTAACTTGAAAAATCATGTCAGATTGGATGATACGTTGCAGTGAATTACATTAGCCCAGCAAGATAAAAAGTGCCGTGGATGAAAAAACATTATAAATATTACTTGTGAGAAATTATTTGAGCTCAAATAATTTAGCTCAAATCTGCGCTGATAAGCTACCCTAAAAATAGGGCAACAATCAGCTTAGGTCTTAGCTAGTAGAGCGCATTAAGGCATACTAGTTTAAATGCTTCGCCAGAATTTTTTCCATTTTGGTGTAAAGCTCAATTTTATTTTCTTCCTTACGGAACCCATGACCTTCATTTTTCTTCATGATCCATTCATCATCTGATAATTTAACACCTAAAGATTCCAACTCGTCTCTAAGATCTGTAGCATGCTGTTTTACCACTCGAGGATCTCTAGCACCTTGTACAATCATTAAAGGTACTTTAATTTTATCAACATGGGCTAAAGGTGACATTCTAGCCATTAATGCTTTATCATCAGGATCACCAATTTGAATTTTCATTAACTCTCTAGCTGACTCCCAATGTTTTGGCATTGAAGTGAATAATAGCCCCACATCTGTAACACCAACATAATTAATACCACATGTGTATAAATCTGGTGTAAAAGTTAATCCCGCCATGGTGGCATAACCGCCATAACTTGCGCCATAAATACACACGTTATCAGCATCAGTAATACCTTCCTTAACAAGATGTTCTACAGCATCTGTTAAATCATTTTGCATTTCTGCGCCCCACTTACCGCCATAACCAGCCTGTTCAAATTTACGACCATAGCCGCCAGAGCCTCTAAAGTTAACTTGAACGGTAGCATATCCCCGACTAGCGAAAAATTGGTGTTCAGGATTATATCCCCACACATCTCTAATTCCAAATGGGCCACCATGAGGATTAACAATCAGAGGTAATTTTCCCCCATCACTATCTTTAGGAATAGTAATATAGGCATGAATAGTCAAGCCATCTCTACTTGTAAACTGAATGGGTTTCATCGGTGACATATCAGTAGGCTTTAACCAAGCCATTCTTGAGACTAAAAAATGAACACTACCTGTTTTTCGATTATATAAATAATAACTGCCAGGGTCTTGATCATCATTAACCAATAAAACATTTAAGTTCTCATCTTTTGATTGACTAGTTATATTAACCTGTTTATTAGGAAAAGCACTATGCAACCCCTTCATTATTTTATCTGTAGCTTTGTCTAAATAAATAGACTCAGGGTATTCATAAGTAAAATAACGCCTAGCAATTTTTTCTGATGACGAGACATTATTAACCCTGTTACATCAACTTCATCATGACCAAAAACCATTTCACCAAGCTTATTTTTTTCTGGTGAGTATTTATATATAGCAGCTCTATCACGACCTATATTTGAAGAAACAAATAAGGTTTTATCATCAAAATCAAAACTAATTGGGGAAAAACCTTCATCTAAAGGGTTAAACTCTTGTAAAACTTTAAACTCCTTAACCCCTTGCTCCTTATAAAGAAACTTACCTTCAAGCCCATTAAGTGTGGTTGATCCTCCTACATAACCAGCATTATCAAGTAACCATCTTTGTACATTACCTAGATTTTTCGCAACAAGTTTCATCTTGTTGTTTTTATTACGTTTAGTATTCCAACGACTACTTAGAGGGAGCTTATATAAGTCTGCGGCTTTAATTTTACGGCCATTATATTGAACAATTATATTATCTGGATCTTCAGGTAAAGTATGCACAACGGTAGCCGAACTAATGCCTGATATCCCAACCGTTGAACCTACTAACAACACAATTTTAGATTTATTTTTCGAAATATCAATTTTATATAAACTAAAAGATTCATTACCATCACTGTCCATTGTGAAGACAATATCCTTGTCATTAGCCTAGAAAACATCGGCTATATCTTGATTATTCAATGAAGTAACAGCACAGATATTTTTAAGCCCTTTAGTTTCCATAATAATAATATTCTTACGATTCCCCACAGCAGACAATACAGCAATATGTTTACCATTTGGTGATAACTGCAAGGCTGTAAACTCATGATTTTCAAGGGGATTTTCTACGCTAATATCAGTACTTTAGCCCAAGAAGCTTGTGTAAATAACATCGAATATATAAACACTCCTAGTTTTATCCATGTTTTCATTTTTATTCCTTTTATATGTTTTTAGTTTTGAAATCGTGTAATAATTCATTAATTGTTAAAATATTCAGAAGCTTGTTAACAAAAATTTGCACTACCTTGTATATAAACTGACACAATTTTATCATCTAAAGTTAAATATTTTACTTCATCTAAGATTATATTATTAAGTAATAACTGCTCTTTAATCGTTACTAATTTTTTATCTGTTAAAGCAGCATTAATTTGAGCCTGAATACGCTTTAGGTAATTTTTATAGTTACGCTCTAAGGTATTATAATCATCCATTGTTGGTAGTAACTGAATATTATTCTTTAACAAAGGAAGTATTGCTTCAAGTAAACCACTTTTGGAAATTCCACCGTTGGTTTTATTATTAATATTTACAAATTCATCAATGAGTAGCTTACTCTCCTTATTTTTATCGATTTGTCGTGCTGTATTGCTATTTGAAAAAAGATCTACGATTATGCTTTGTATTTTACTTGTTTCCAACCAAAGTATTAGCGCATTAGATATATCAACAGAATCTTTTATAATTTGACTATCAATATAATGGCAATTTAATACAAACCGCCCCTTATGGCTTAGTACTCTAGATAATTCATTAATTGTTTGTATCGTTTCTGAATATTCAAAACCAAAATTAGAAACAATAAAATCAAAAGTATTTTTATTAAAGGGAAGTGATTCGTTATTAACTTTGGGAAATAATTGGAGAGTTATATTAGCACTTGAAGACTGAACATTAATATCACACATATCAGAAAGAGATAATTGAATTTTTTTATCTGTATTTCTATAATCTTCTACTAATAAGTTAGTTAAATAGCCTCCACCACAAGCTAAATCAAGAACCGCACAAGAGTTCTCTTTAATATTTAACCTAAACGCTTCAGACCATTCCTTTAATAATAGTCTGTTTAATTTTGGCGCATCCGGAAAGCAAGACACATTACCTTGACTCCAGTAATCATCCCATTCGTTCATTTTAAGTCTTCCTGTTATTAGTTTTAAAATAAAAAAAGGAGCTTAAAAGCTCCTTTTTGTTAATGTACTATTAATTTCTAAAAGCTAATTGTGTAACCAGCGAATAATTCACGACCAATATGACCGGCATTATAAAGCGTATCATTTACCCATATACCATCATCATCACGAACAATTTCCTTGTCTAACAAGTTTCTTGCACCAATAGTTGCAACACCATAGTTACCTAGATCATATTTCACATTTAAATTATGTGTCACATAGCTTGTATTATGATTTGAATATTCTTGGTAGAAATCCGCAGGATTACCAGTATCAGTATTTAATACTGAATCTTCAGCTGTCGAAGCAATTGCATCTATGGTCCAGCTAATTGATAAATCGTCAATACTGTAGTTAACAGTAAATTGTGAACGCCATTTAGGAGTGCCTGGACCACCGATTTGATTTTGCTTAGGACCCGAGAAGTAAACATCTCCACCTGATTCAATTAAATAAGTTGTTGCAGATGTAAATCTTAATTCACCCATTCCTGTTTCAAGTAAATAGCCAAATTCTAAATCTAATCCATTACGAGTCATTATTGCGCCATTTTCAGAGCGAGTAACAACATTTTCACTAACGCCACCGTCAGCATCACGAACTAAAGAAACACCAGGGTATTTACCCATCAACTCATCTAGTATACCGCCATATTCAGCATTGATTAATGACTGAACAGTAATGTTTGAAATTACATTGGTAACTTCTAAATCAAAGTAATCTACCTTAACTGATAAATTTTCAATACCTGAGTAAACAAAACCAGCATTTATGTAAGTTGACTCTTCTGGACCTAAGTTTGAATTACTTTCAACTAAATTATCAAACTGACGTGCCTTACAATCTGCTGAAGCAATGCCCTGTGACTCACAAGCGACATAATCTGTTGCACTTGTTGCTGAGAAGGCTGTTTGAGCTAACAATTCATCTAAAGATGGAGCACGAAAACCATTACTGTATGAAGCTCTAATTAATAGATCATCCATAGGACGGTATTCAAGCTTAACACTTGGTGTTCCTTGGCTACCAAAATCACTATAATCATCATAACGATATGCTGCACTCACGAGTAACTCGTCTGTTATTGGTAAAGCTACTTCATAAAAAACTGCAGTTGTATCTCGTAAACCTTCAGCTGAATTACCCGCACTACCACCAATTAATCCTGCTTCAGACTGTTTATCATATTGAGAATTGAATTTTTGTTCAAAATACTCAACGCCAGCATAATGCATAATGTTACCGCCAGGTAATTCACCTAAATCAAAACCAGCACCAAAGAAATATTGCTCAAAATTATTTTGGTTTTCAGTGTAAACGGTAGCACTCATATTAGCTATGCCTGCATCTGAACCTAAACTAATATCATTTGCAGCATTGTATGCAAGACCAGAGTAACTTAAGTAAGAACGACCCACTTCACGGTAATCTAGCATAGCTTTGTGATAAGAAAATTCCCATTCCAAAGAATCACCAAGAGCGCCAGTCAAACCAATCATATAATCTTGTTGATAATCAGTTACGTTGCCGTCACGAGTACCAATTTGATGCCAACGGAAATAACCAGCTGTTTCTTCAGCATAAGGGTTATCTACAGAGTTAGCTGGGATGTTGCTCCAGTAAGCTGCTGGTGGAGCATAACGACCAAATGAATCGTTACGACTAAACATAGCTCGAGCGTACATCTCGATATCATCTGTTATTTCATATGATACTGATGTTAAAATAGAGTCACGCTTTGTAGATGCTGAGTTGGCAGATACATTTGAATAAGCAAAACCACAAACTTCACCGCCGCCAACGCCACCTAGTAATGAGCCTTGATCTAAAGATCCAACAAAACCAGGAACCGTTGCAGCTAAGTTATCACAGTTAGCAGACGCTTCTAGACCACCTGTAGTCGGGTTAACAATTGTAGCTCCATAATAACTAATACCAACAGTTTCATCATAAACTGAAACTAGGCCATCGCCATTTAGATCTGAAAAGCTAGCAGCAGTGTAATCACGATCTTTATCGAAGATTGCACCTTGCTCTTGGTGGTCATAAACAAAAGTAATATTACCCTTATCTGAACTAACACCACTAGTTAATGAGAAAGATTTAGTATCAGAACCTTCTTGGTCAGGACGTCCGATTTGAAAGCTCGCAGACACGCCTTCATAATCTTTTTTCAAAATGATATTAACTACACCAGCAATAGCATCTGAACCATAAGTAGCAGAAGCGCCATCTTTCAAAATTTCAATTCGTTCAACTGCAGCCATAGGAATGCTGCTTAAGTTAGCTGAAGCACCACCCAAGCTAGGAGAACCAGCCATACGTTTGCCATCTAATAATACTAATGTACGACCAGAACCAGCACCTAACAAACTAATTGTTGATTGTGATTGCTGACTACTACCAGAAGAAGGTACAAATGAACCAAAGCTATTTGAAGTAACGCTACGAAGAGCATCAGCAACTGAAATACGGCCTTGTAATTCAAATTCTGCAGCTGTAATTACAGTAATAGGACTTGCAGTTTCTAAATCAGTACGTTTGATACGTGAACCTGTTACTTCAATTCTTTCTACTTCTTCTACGACTGTTTCTGCAGCAAAAGTTATTGGTGATGTAGCTAAACACCCGCCTACTGCCATTGCAGCTAGCGAAAGTTTAAAGTTTCGTTTTAGATTAGAATTTTTCATGTTAGTGTTTCTCTCTGGAATTATAGTTTAAATATTTATTATTTTAAGTTTTTTGAATATTTCAACAAATTGTTACATTAGGTAACAATATCTATTAATTTTGCCTGAATATAGAAATATTACAACCCCTATTACAAAAATGTTTTTGAACTTTTTTCTTAGTACCTAACCAACTGTTAACCAATGAAATAATCAATCTATTAAACAAACTGCATCCAAATATGTATCGATTTATAGACGCTACAAACAAACATCTTGCAATAACCATTGCAGAAGAAAGAGGTAAGCCTCTTTGGGAATCCCGTACAGAAGTTGGCGCTATGATGGGTAAAGTAGCGATTTCTGTCAAAGCAAACAATGAGCGAACAGGTACTGTTGAAAACCCAATGCCTGGCGCAAAAGCAATGATACGTCATAAGCCCCATGGTTTTGTTGACATTTTTGGTCCTTACAACTTCCCTGGTCATTTACCTAACGGTCATATTGTTCCTGCATTAATAGCGGGTAACACGGTTGTATTTAAAGCATCGCTAATGACTGAAAGAGATCAACCCTTACTCTTTATTCTCTTCTATTTATAGATAATCGTTTCATTTAACGCCCTCTAATTTTTAATGTCTGGTATTTTCTCTTATATAAATACAGCAATCGTTATAGTTCAGTGAACAATAAATATCGCTTGTTAAATATTAACCATAAAAAAACCCGCTAAGTAGCGGGTTTTTTAACAACTAAATTATTGTTTAAACAATTGTTTAGAAGCGGATTGAAGCGCTTAAACGAACATAACGTGGAGTCTGCCAGTTCTGTGCTAAGCCGTAAGTTGGGCTAACAAAGTAGTTACCTGAACCGTCTTCATTGAAATCAGTTCTAGATTCATCATCATAAATCTCGTCAAATTCAGATGCTGTATCATTGTTAAATACGTTGAAAACATCTGCACGAAGATTTAAGTCAAAGTCTTCAAATTCAATGTCGTAACTAGCCGTTAAATCAAGGTTCCAAAGAGAATTTGTTGTACCTTCTGAACCACGTTTAGCTAATTGACCGCCTTTGTAGAAAGACTCTGAACCATATGCCTGAGCAAATATATCAGTTGGGTGAATACCAAATGCACTTCTTGGCTTACCTGCTTGCCATGAGAAGTTTGCGCCAATATTCAAGTCATCAGTAACTTGGTAAGAACCAAATACTTTAACTGAATGACGACGGTCATTTGGTAAGTTACCATCACCACCATCTAATAAACCAGGTTGGTCAAAGTTAGTTGTTAAACCAGCGTCATCTTGACCGTTGTCTGAACGAACTAAACCTTCGTTGTTACCCCAGCTATGAGACCAAGTGTAAGTACCAGTTAACATCCATTTGCCATCCCACTCTTTGTTAACAGTTACGTCAACAGCAGCATATTTACGGATAGCTTCAGGGTAGTTTAAGTCAGATGCAGGAATAGTGTATTCTTGATTAGCTAAAGGACCATTGAAGTAATCACCATTTGCATCTTTCTGATTATCATCAGGGTCAGTCGTTACAGTAATATCTGTACCTGGGTTAGTTAATACATAGTAATGGAAACCTGTACATTCAGTACAAGCTGAACCGAATTCGCGATTAACATATTCATTAAAACCAAAATCGATTGCAACATCTTCAATAGTTGTTGCTAGCTCACGGTAAGTACCTTGAACTGCCATGCTCCATTCGTCATTTAACTGGAACTGGTAACCGGCAATGAATTCATCTGAATACATAGGGTCGATGCTTGAATCAACGATTGCGCCTGCTTCTGGAACATCACCGTTTGAGAATACATCTCTAGGACGACCATCGTAAGTACCACCAGTTAGATTAGGAACTTCTAACCCGTCGCTGCTCATACCGTCGTAGTTGTAGTAATCTTGAGTATAAGTTTCAGCACCGGCTAAACGAATGTTAGTGTTAGCAGCGATTGGAAGATAGTAACGACCGTAGCTTGCCCATATTTTAGACTCGCCATCGCCCATAACATCGTATACTGCGCCTAAACGTAATGCCCATTGGTTTTCAAGTTTAATGAAAGATTCACCAATACCATTCTTGTTTTCAAATGAATCGTTACGAATACCAGCATTAATAACTAGATCGTCTGTAGCTTGCCATTGATCTTGAATGTAGTATGCAAAGTTTTCTGATTCAAAAGAACCACCGCTGCTGTATGTACGGTGACGTACATAGTCAATCGTAGTATCATCTTCACCGATTACGTATAAGTAGTAAGCGCCACCAGAGTTAATTGTTTGTTGGTTTGCTGTTAGTGATTCTTTATCAACACCAAAACGTATTTCATGATCACCTAAGTACCAATCAGCATCGATACGAACAACTTGACGCTGATCATCACCTTCACCAATGCTAAAGTTAGCAAAGTTACCACCAGGAACAAACGCTCCTGTTCTAGTAAAGTTACGGTAAATAGCTGGGTTAGCATCTAAAACACTACCAGCTGTACGGTCTGTTTCATTGATACCGTATTGAACTGATACTGAAAAATCGTCAGTAATAATAGACGTTAATTTAGCTGTGTAGTTCAAACCACCATTGTCTTCAAAACTTTCTTTTGGTTCAGCACCAGTAGAACCAATATAATCAGTTCTCAATGTAGTTGTAGTGCTCTGATCAGAGAAAGCTGAGATTTCAAGGATATTGTTTTCAGTAATATACCAATCTACTTTTGCACCCCAAAAAGAATCATCATCTTTTTCTGAGTATAAACTTTGTGCAATACCATCTGGAGTAGAAGCTTGTCCACCGTTGTATTCAAATTCATCGCTACGCGGGCTGTATAGTGCGTAATAGAAAAGAGTATCTTCGATGATAGCGCCACTTGCCCATAAGTTAACTTCGTAGAAGTCATTCTCATCGCCGGTATTATCAATACGTAAAGTACCGTCATCACGTTTTTGTGATTGCTTATCTTCTCTTAAAGCATCTGGTTCGTAGTAAACATTCACGCCAGATTTAAATTCGTTTGAACCACTCTTAGTTTTTGCGTTAATTACGCCACCAGTAGCACGACCAAATTCAGCCGAGTAACCACCAGTTTTAACTTCAAATGTATCATACATTTCAAATGGTGGTTGACTAGAACCAACACCTGTACGGAAGTTAGTAATGTTAAGACCATTCACGTAGTAAGCATTTTCAGCTACAGATGCACCACCAATAGATGGGTTGTTACCAAAAGCAGAATCACCTTTAGTTGTACCCGGTGCTAATAAAGCAACACCAGTGAAATCACGTGCAACAGGTACTCTATCAAGAGTTAAAGTATCAACAACGATACCTGTGCTTGAACTTGTGATATCAACCATAGCAATAGCTGAACCAGTAACTTCAATACGCTCAATATCATCAGCAGCTAGAGTCATGTTAAGGCTAACTTTACCGCCCATACCAACTTTAACATCTTTTTGAGCTGTGATTTGGAAGCCATCTTTCATTGCTGTAATGTCATACATTCCAGGAGGAAGAAGCGGGAAGCGGAAAGAACCTTCGCTATCAGAAACAACAGAGCGAGTTAAACCAGTTTCTTTGTTAACAATTTTAATTGTAACTGAACCAAGAACTTGACCACCTTGGCTAATAGAACTACCAGTAATATAACCTGTTGTGTTATTTGCCATTGCAGGCATTGCTGCACTCAATGACATCGCTACTGCTACAGCAGTAATTGATTGTTTAAAGCTACGCTTTAAATTAGAATTTTTCATATTAGTATTTCTCTCTAGACTTATAGTTTAAATATTTATTGTTTTAAATTCTTTGAATACTTCAACAAATTGTTAAATTAAGTAACAATATCCATTAATTCTGCCTGAATATAGAAATATTACAACCCCTATTACAAAAATGTTTTTGAACTTTTTTATTAGTACCTAACCAACTGTTAACCAATAAAATAGTCTATCTATTAAACAAATTGCATCCAAATATATATCGATTTGTAGACGATATAAACAAAAAAAAAGCCTTTTAGTAACTTTTTTGTAAAAATATTTTATACAAAATGTCTGTATTAATTGAAGTATTTCAAATATCAGCTATAAATCACTTCAGGGAGCCGCAATGAGTTCTGCTTTATATAATACAAATCGATTTAACTGCAACTCTTTGACTGAGCGAATCAAAAAGATAACTATTCACCTCTCCCAAAAATAATGCCAATGTTTGAATTATCCCCCTTATTTACATGACCCGTTAAAAATTAAGGGGGACTTCCGTTAATGTTTAGTCAACGTGTTGAGGATAAAAATAATCCTCTATTTCGGTGAGTAAGCAGCCAAAATTTGACGCGACGACAGTTAACGCATGAAATTAAATTAATTGATAACTGAGATATCTAGATATATAAAACGTTATCTGTAGAGACACCCCCGACTAGCACTATAGTTAACACCTGACATTTATATAAATATTTATTTGTTCGTGCAGTAATGTTTGCAACAACATATCTTTTTTAAAAAAACTAATTAACAGACATATTTCAATCTAAATTTTTTTTATAAATAACGAAAAAATAGCAGTGACCAACCTTGATCAAACGCCTATATAAGAGGTATGGTATGTTTTTTTATAAAGGTTACATTTTTAATGGTTACTGATACTGAAGGTTACATCCATATTATCGAATACTTGACTGAGCATTTCAGTTTATTTGAAAATTCTCCACCTGTAAGTGCTGATTCAGATACTGTTATGACCGTTATTGAACAAGAATTAAGTGAACAAATCATTAGTATTTGCAGCCAGAACGAAGCATTGTCTTTTAATCAGCGCAATACTATTATTCGAGAAGTTGATGCTATTGTTTATGATTTAGAAGAGATTCTCTCTGGCGTTATTAACAATAAAGCCACTAACGAGCAAAAAAAGTTCATTAAAGAGTTTGCCTTATTGATTAAGAATTTATTTGATAGCGAAATTCATAGTCAGTTTTTATCTTAAGGCGTTGAACGCATTATTTCGAGCAAGAGTATTTACCCACAAAAACCTGATCACGACCTGAGTCTTTCGCTTGATATAATGCTCGGTCAGCGCGGGTAAAGAAATCATCAAAGTTATCATCTTCAAATCTTATACAAGTAACGCCGATACTGACGGTTACTTTAATTTCGCCCTGCCACTCACCCTTTATAATTAAATTACTTTGATTAAGTCGAATACGCTCTGCGACTAACTTTGCTGATTGCAATGTAGTTTCAGGGAGTAATATTGAAAATTCTTCACCGCCAATGCGGGCTAAAATATCTTCTTGTCGAAGACAAGGAAGTAAACATTGAGCCACTGACATTAGCACCTTATCGCCTACCGGATGGCCATAGCTATCATTGATATTTTTAAAGTGATCAATATCAATGGCAATCAAGGATAGAATACGAAGGTGTCTTTTAGCACGGTGAAACTCTCGTTCAGCATGTTCAATAAAATAGCGGCGGTTATACAGCTTAGTTAATGAATCGGTATTTGCTTGTTTTCTAAATTCTTCTTTTAACGCATACAATTCACTGACGTCGGTAGAAAATCCAATTAACGTTGGAAGTTCACCTTGGTGTTGATAAGGAATTTTTGTACTAATATAGTAGCGAACATTACCTTGTTCATCGACTGAGTTTTCTTCTATGGTTTGTTTTTCGCCCGTATCAAAAACTTTTTGATCAGATTGGTTAAAATGCTCAGCAACATCAAGGGGTAAAACCTCAGTGTCTTTCTTACCAATAATATTCTCTGCTGGCGTACCAAATAATTCAGCAACTTTACTGTTTACATATTTAAATGTTCGCTCATTATCTTTCATGTAAATATAAGCATCTACATTATCGAGTACTGTATGAAGTAATTTTTTCTGTGCTTTAACTATCTTTTGGAGCTTTTTTTCTGCTGTTATATCTGTTGATACACCACAAATACCGATGACATTGTTAGCATCATCGAACAAGGGTTTTTTAACCGTTTTATATATCCGAGTTTCTTGTAGGGATTTGATGAAGTTTGTTTCTTCATTTTCTACGGTTATGGCCTCTTTAATAACCTTTCCATCATTTTCTTTTAGTTGCTGAGATAACGCTAAATCAAAGAAATGACTATCATCAAAGCCAATGATATCTGTTGAGTTAATATTAAATAAATCCAATACAGCTTGGTTTACATAGGTATAGCAACCATGAATATCTTTAGTGAATATACAAGTGCCAACGTTATCTAACACTTCTGCTAACATATTTACGTCTACAGATAAATTATCCTTTGACGGAGAAGTAACGGGTAATGGTTGCTTTTTACTCACTAATAAACCTTATCTGTTGATGATATTACAGAAAGTTTAATTGTAGTAGAAAATTGACAATAGGCATTATGCTTGCGACATAATCCTTATTTAGCCAATATTTGTTCAGTGGATGAACTTGCATAGTACAAAGACAGGAGACACACAGCAGGATTAAGCGCTAAAGTTATCTTGATATAACCCAAGAGAAAATGACTTTCTATTGGGTTATTAAATCATAGGTGTTGGTAAGCTATGATTTTAAATTAGTAAGCGCCGGCCGCATAGGTTAATTCATAGCTGTGGCTGTATATTTCTAAAATATTACCAAAAGGGTCTTCCATGTAAATCATACGATAGGGCTTTTCACCAGGATAGTAATAACGTGGCTCTGCCATACGCTTTTTACCACCCGCTTCGACAATTTTTTCCACCAGTTCTTCAAGATTAGGATCTTGCACACAAAAATGAAACACACCTGTTTTCCAGTATTCAAAGTTGTCTTCTGGATTTTCTTGATTAGCAAATTCGAATAGCTCAACGCCAATGCGGTCGCCTGTCGACATGTGAGCTATTTTAAATTTACCCCAATTAGCGCCAAACACGTCGGTACACATAGCGCCAATAGGGCTATCATCTTCAATGATTTCTGTCGGTTTCATTATTTCATACCAACCTAAAACACCAGTATAAAATTCAACAGCAGCCTCTAAATTAGGGACTGAAATACCGATATGGGAAAAAGTTCTTGGATATGCTTTACTCATTTTTATTACCTTGTTAAATTTGATAGACAAAGTATAGTGAACTTTATAAAGTATATAAAATTATCATTTGTAATATAAATGAGTACATTTTGTTATGATAAATCTTATTTGGTTAAAGACATTTTGCACGCTTGCTGACGTTGGTCATTTTACCCAAACAGCAGAAATTCTTTTTATGACGCAATCTGGGGTAAGCCAGCATATAAAAAAACTTGAAGCGCAATTGGACACTTTATTATTAACGCGGGAGGGGAAATCTTTCTCATTGACCGATGCGGGTATTAAATTACGCCAACAAGGGCAAGATTTATTAGAAACATCTGCTGATATCGAAGCTTCAATTAAACAAGATGATGCTTTTATCGGTGTCATTAAAATAAGTACACCTGGCAGTGTCGGCTTAAAACTATACCCAAAGATGCTTGATATACAGCAACGCTATCCGGCGCTTATTATCGATTACACCTTTGCACCCAATAAAAATATAGAGCAAAATTTAATTGAGCGAAAAATTGATCTGGGGATACTCACTGAGTTAAGTAGAAGCCCACAGTTAGTCTACAAAAAAATAGCCATTGAGCCTTTGGTTTTAGTGACGTCAAGTGACATCAAAAGCATCAATTGGCAAGTGCTTACTTCTATAGGTTTTATCAGCCACCCTGATTCAGAACATCATGCACAACAGTTATTGAGTAAAAATTATCTTGAATTTGAACATACCAGTCAATTTAACCACAAAGGATTTTCTAATCAAATAAGTTTGATTTTATTGCCCGTTAGCCAAGGATTAGGTTTTACCGTATTACCCCTGCATGCGGTAAACGCTTTCCCTGAGCAAAGCCTAATAAAAGTACACACATTGGAGATACCGGTCAATGAAACCTTATACCTTTGCCAAAACAAACATTCTTTCGACACTCAAAGAAGTCAATTAATTAAAAAGTCGATTAGGGAGTTTATTTTATAACATGACTATAAAAATTCAGTTAGCGTATTAACCTTTAGCGATAAGCAGACATTAAAATCGGCTGAAAGTGACTTATTTTCAATTTATTTCCAGCCGATTCGCCATTGGCCACTAACTTTTAGATCACGCCAGTCTATGGTGTATTCACTATGAGTCATCACCGCTTCGATAACACAGGCAATTACTTTTTGCTCTTCGTCAAATTCCACCTTAGTGATAATAAAGTGTTTTTCTTTATTAGTAATATCAACTTTAGTCCACTTACTATTGATGAGGGCTTTAGGATTAATTTTATTCATCTTTACCTTAGTGTATAAGTTATTGTTTCAAGAAAGACAGTGTAAATATCGATAATGCAAATTGCCCAGGGACTTTTTTAGTCATTAAAAAACCGACTTCTTTAATATCTTCTGAATTAAGTATAGGCGCATTGGGTATAGCCCTTCCACGAAAGGTTGCTTTAAAGTCTGCAAGCTCGAAGATATGATTTTCACGCTTATTAGCGACGGTTTTAAAGTCATGTTTATAAGCTAACCGGTAGCCATTTACATAAATAATTAGCCTTAATTGATAGGCTTGCCCGTCACCTTCGGTGTTAATAACAAGTTTCTTATAAGATTGTGGAAGATTATCGACAGCACGAAAAACTGAACTAAAGCCGCCATTATTATCTAGAGAGATGCTACCGCTAAAAATGCCATGATCTTGAGCAATTGTCATTTCACCGTTTGACAAGCCGCCCATAACGCCATCATTGGTTATTCGCCAGCGTCCATTTTCTTGCTTTGAAAAATCAATCATATAAGCCTTCTTATTGCCATTTGAATTATCATTAGCCTGTTTATCAATATCGTTTCCACTGGCGTAAGCACTGAAAGATAACCATAAAATTAAAATAAATCGCATCAATAAATTCCACCGAGTATTAAAATTATATCACTTGATAAATACGCAAAATAAACTTGTTAAGATCAAAACGGCTAAAAATGAGCTAAAATTAATACTTTAACGTATGCAGCGTTAGATTTAATTTAAAATAATAACCAACGAGTAAAAATATATGCGCATTTTTTTATTGATTTTGTTCATCAGCCTTGCCTCAGGTTGTAGCACAAAATATACAAATCAATCAGTCACGGGTAAAGCTTTTCCAGCGGTTACCGGACAAACATTAGAAGGAAACACGGTCAATATTCCAGCCGACTTCAACAAAGAAGTTACTTTATTATTAGTAGGCTACAAACAAAATTCACAGTTTGATATCGACAGATGGTTAATTGGTTTAGATATGACTGAAACAAAAGTTGATGTCTATGAGCTCCCAACTATTCAAGGATTGTTCCCAAAAATGTTCAGTACTTTTATCGACAATGGTATGCGTGCTGGTATTCCAAAGCCTCTTTGGAAAGGGGTGATTACAGTTTATGAAGACGGTGATAAAGTTCAAGCGTTCACTGGAAATGAAAACCCTAATAACACACGGGTGTTACTGTTAGATAAGAATGGCATCATTGTATATTTTTATGATGAGGGTTTTTCAGTTGCAGCGCTTAATGAGTTGAGAGATAAATTAACGCCATCGAACTAGTGGAACTTTGTTGAGACTTGTGCAAGAGACAGCAACTAACCGTGATTGTCTTTTGCCAATTTTAGCCATTTACTGAAGGTTTAGTACTATCTATTTATGTACGCAAGTTTCTTTCTTTTAACGTTGTCGTTGAAATACCTTGAAGCACGATATGTTAACTCATCACTTCGCCCTTGATTTTTACCGCACCAAAACAGGGCGCTTAATCATATCAGTGCACTTCCCTCGGTTATTCATCACTTAAAAATCACACTAACCTCAAAAAAAAACCCTTTATTACAATAAATTAGTCGCTAAATACTGTTTACTAATGAACTGGCATAAGACTTGAAGCTCTAATGATAATGAATCGTTATCTATAGTGAAATTATGCTCTCTGCTTTTATTAAACAACACAAACTACCTGATGAATTCAGCGACACCGTTAGACTGCATTATCAACCACTTGCTGAGCGAATATTGGCGCAATTCAAAAAAAACAACACGCCGTACTTTGTTGGTATCAATGGCTGCCAAGGTAGTGGAAAGTCTACATTAACAGATTTTCTCGCTGAATATTTAACAGCACAACACCCTCTTAATGTGGTGATAATGTCTTTAGATGATTTTTACCTAACAGGTGAAAAACGTCAGCAGCTTGCAGAAAATATTCACCCCTTATTAGCGACCAGAGGTGTGCCAGGCACCCATGATATGGCGACTCTTGAGCACGTACTTTTGCAATTAAAAACCAAAAAAACTGGGTTTTCTATCCCTAGATTCAATAAAGCTACCGATGAACCCTATCCAAAAGAGCAATGGACTGTGGTTGATAAACCAATAGATATTATTTTATTAGAAGGATGGTGTTGGGGGGTAAAGCCTCAAACTGAAGAACAGCTAAGGTCAGCTATTAATGAACTTGAATTGCAGTATGACGCTAAAGGTGAATGGAGAAATTACGTTAATCAACAACTGAGCGAGGCTTATGTTCCCTTGTACAAAAGCATGGACTTTTGGTTAGCACTGCAAGCACCATCATTTGACTGTGTTTATAAATGGCGATTAGAGCAAGAGCAAAAATTACAAGCTAGAAACATCGATTTAGCTAATTCAAAGGTTATGTCTCCTGCAGAAATATTAAACTTCACCCAATATTTCCAGAGACTTAGCGTTCAGAGCTGCACGACTATCGCACAATCTGCCGACGCAATATTTTACTTAGATTATGCTCGCCAAATCACAGATGTGCCTCTACAGGAAGTACTATGAGCTCATTGAGTACACTTGTTTTTAGTGACTTAGATGGAACCTTACTCGATCACTTCACTTATCAATCAAGCCCCGCAGATAAAACACTTGCGCAATTAAAATGTGCCAATATTCCGGTTATTTTAAATACCAGTAAAACCCTTGCTGAATTGGCCATTATCCATAGTGAGCTCAAACTAGATACCCCCTTTATTGTTGAAAATGGTGCCGCTATTTATATTCCTATAGCTACTTTTTTAGTACAACCTGCTGACACTGAAATTGTTGGTGACTATTGGGTAAAGTCTTTCTGTTTACCTAGGCAGCATTGGTTAACGTTGTTAGCTGAACAAACTGATGAATTTAAAAAGTATTATCAAGGTTTTTCGACTATGTCTGCAGCTGACCTTTCGGAAATAACAGGGCTGTCACTAGCAGAAGCTAAGCGCGCTCAACAGAGACAATATGGTGAACCCATTAAATGGTTCGGTGATAAGGTCAGCAAAAATCGCTTTATAGATCATCTTATTGATCTAGGTGCCAATGTTGTTCAAGGTGGTCGGTTCATTCATATTGGTGGCTACTGCGATAAAGGCCAAGCCCTAATTTGGCTAACGGAGCAATATCGAGAAAACTTTAATAACCCTACAATTATGACCATTGCCTTGGGTGATGGTGAAAATGATAGCCCAATGCTAGAAGCCGCAGATATCGCGGTGCAAATTCGTTCACCCGTTCATGACTTCCCGAAACTCTATCGCCAATTTAAAACGACTCGTACGCAAGATTATGGTCCTGAGGGTTGGGCTCAAGCACTACAAACCCTGCTAGCAAAGCAATTACTTTCATCTTCTACTATTATATAAGAGGTAAACCATGGCTGATTTTTATCAAAACGGTACAGTAACCACGCTACATAACCTAGCACAGCGTGAACCAGCGGATATGGCAGCTGAAATACTAGCCTTCTCTAAAAAGCGCTCTTTAGGGCTTATTTTGCCTTCATTGTTTTCTGAATTAGAAGGCGAAGCTTTGCCCGACATTATTAATAAGATTAAAGGTGTCAAATATTTATCAGAAATAGTTATTGGTCTTGACCGTGCCAATCTTGAACAATATAAACACGCCTTAACTTTCTTTGGCCAACTGCCGCAACATCATCGAGTATTATGGAATGACGGTCCAAGATTACAAGCGATAGATGCAAAGTTACAAGCCCTGGGCTTAGCCCCCAAAGAGTTAGGTAAAGGCCGTAATGTTTGGTATTGCATGGGCTATATATTGGCTTCGGGTAAAGCTGAGTCAATTGCCCTACATGACTGTGATATTTTGACCTACGAACGTGAACTACTAGATAGACTACTTTATCCTGTTGCTAACCCTATGTTTAATTACGAGTTTGCTAAAGGTTTTTATGCACGAGTTGCAGGAGGAAAAATAAATGGCCGGGTGTCTCGTCTATTAGTAACACCGTTAATTAAAGCGTTAAAAAAAACAGTCGGTCATTGTGACTATTTAGAATACATGGACAGTTTTTTATATCCTTTAGCCGGTGAGTTTTCTTTCCGTCGAGATGTATTAAACGATATTCGTATTCCTAGTGATTGGGGCCTTGAAATTGGTGTGCTCTCAGAAATGTATCGTAACTATTCGCCTAACCGTTTATGCCAAGTTGATATTGCGGCAACCTACGATCATAAGCATCAAGATTTATCTTTGGATAATACTGACGGTGGTTTATCAAAAATGTCGATTGATATCAGTAAAGCCTTTATTCGTAAACTTGCTACCCAAGGTGAAACGTTCACAGCAGAAAAATTCAGAACATTGAAAGCGACTTACTACCGAATTGCTTTGGATTATGTCGAAACTTATCGAAATGATGCCATGATGAATGGCCTTAAACTTGATATTCATAATGAAGAAAAAGCCGTTGAGATGTTCGCACAGAATATATTAACCGCGGGCAATACCTTCTTAGATCAACCCATGGATACGCCGTTTATTCCTTCTTGGAATAGAGTGGTTAGCGCCATACCTGATATTTTATCGCAACTAAAAGAAGCGGTAGAGTTAGATAACGAAGAATTCAGTAAAGCATTATAAAAAAAGGTGCCACATGCCAACGCAAGATAATCAGTTAACACCTAAATTGCAGGGTAATTTAAAAGAAAAGTTAGTTCAGCAGCTTTCGACTATTTATCACGATGTCCCACTAGAAAAGTCAGTAAGTGATATTGCCCAATCTCTGCTTGATATCATGGGTTTATCTAAAAAAACAATGGCGGCGAAGCCTTTCTCAAACCATTGGTCAGAAGAAGATATTATCTTGATAACCTATGGCGATAGTATCGTTAAGGCTGATGAAGCACCACTCAAAACATTAAAGACTTTTTTAGACACTAACGTTAGTAATACGATTAACAGTGTACATATTTTGCCTTTTTTTCCTTATAGCTCTGATGATGGTTTTTCAGTTATCGATTATTCATCAGTAAATGAGTCGTTAGGTACTTGGCAAGATATTGGCCAGATAAGTGAACATTATCGTTTAATGTCTGATCTAGTCATCAATCATTGTTCAAGCAGAAGTGCATGGTTTGACAATTTCATTAAAGGTGAAGGACAAGGTAGCGATTATTTTTTTACTGCTCTTGCAGATGATGACTTGTCAGCCGTTGTGAGACCAAGGACATCGCGACTATTAAAGGAAGTTGAAACCGGCAAAGGCAAACAATTTGTTTGGTGCACATTCAGTCATGACCAAGTTGATTTTGACTTTCGTAACCCTGAAGTTTTAAAAGCTTTCACTTCTATTATTAAACAATACCTTGATATGGGTGTAAAAATATTTCGTTTAGATGCCATCGCGTTTTTGTGGAAAGTAGTAGGAACACCCAGTATTAACTTACCGCAAACTCACGAAGTCGTTAGGTTATTAAGGACGCTTATTGAATCAGCTATAGAAGATGCTGTTATTATCACTGAAACCAATATCCCCAATACGCAGAACCTCACTTATTTTGGTAATGCCAATGAAGCCCATGGGATTTATAATTTTTCATTACCGCCGTTGTTATTAAATACCTTACTAACGGGTAACTGCTTATACCTTAAACGCTGGCTAATGAGCATGCCTCCTGCGCAAGACGGCACTATGTATTTTAACTTTATTGCATCACATGACGGAATTGGTTTACGCCCGGCAGAAGGATTATTAGATGAAGCTGAGCTCGATAACTTAGTAAAAGCAGTAGAAAATTTCGGTGGAAAAATATCATGGCGCACTACAGATACCGGCCAACAAAAAGCCTATGAAATGAACATATCACTTTATGATGCGATGCAAGGCACGGTGCGAGGTAAAGATCAGTGGAACTTTGAGCGTTTTATTTGTGCACATGCCATTATGTTTGCCCTCGAAGGCATACCAGGTATCTACATTCACAGCATGCTAGGCACACAAAATGATTATCAAAAATTAGCAAACACCCATCATAACCGTGCAATTAACAGGCGCCGCTGGCATGTAGAAGCTTTAGAAGAAGCGCTTAATGACAGTAACTTACACCATGCAAAAGTGCTTTCGACATTAAAGTCTTTATTGGCGTTAAGAATTAAACAACCCGCCTTTCACCCTAACGCAACGCAATTTACCTTGCATTTAGGTTTGCAATTATTTGGCTTTTGGCGACAAAGTAAAGACCGAAAACAAAGCATGTTTTGTGTGAGTAATATTTCTGATCAACCGGTAATATTACCCTTGAGTGAGCTGAACTTAATTATTACCGAATCATGGTGTGAACTTATTACCGAAGTAAAAATAACAGAGTTAAACCAAGATCTTACCTTATCACCTTATCAAACAGTATGGATATCAAATATATAAAGTGAAAAGTTAAAAATAAACGCTATACTAAAAATAATTTTGGTGTTGACTGCAGATTAGCTTTGAAATAGCTGAGGGATTATCAATGAATGATTATTTTGCACCTCATGGTGAATTCAAATTACATGTCAGTAATAATATAATTATCGCGCGCTTAACAGGTTCCTGGAATAAAGAGTGTGCAGAAAATTTTTCACAAGCATTTACAACGCAAGTAAAATTGTTAAAAACACCAAGATGGGCGCACTTAGTCTTCTTAGATGACTGGCAAATAAGTGTTCCTGAAATTGCCCCTGTTGTTGATGATTTAGCCGCTTTTTGTATTTTAAATGGTTTAGAAAAATCAGCGCAAGTCGCCCATGAATCAATGATGAAAAAAATGTACCTCGATAAGATGGCAATTGAAACACGCAGTAACTTTGAGAGGCGAATATTTTCTGACCAAGATAAAGCGATTAGCTGGCTCAGTGAATATGGTTTTACTACAACAAAAGGATTAAATGCTTACGAGTTAGTCTAGTTTAATATAACTGCTAGAAGTTTTTCGTAAATACTAAAAGCAACTGTAAACTGCTATTGTCCTCAACTAAAGGACTGTCAGTAATACTTTTATCAAACCAAGTGTATTCGAGATTTAAGCGAGTATATCCGCCAAAAAAAATAGGGGTCGCCATTGAAAATCCAATATTTTTATTAACGCCACTATTGCCGAGATAAGCGCTCCTATTTTGATTCACTTCGTCTTTAGAAACACCATAATAGTAATCAACATGATGTTTATCTAAGAAACTTAGTGAAAATGAGGGTTCGAAAAATATTGGCCCATACCTAAAAACATGACCAATCGTTGATTTTATCTCAAAGCCATTTGAACGATTTAGTGCATCAAACATCGAAGAAAGTCCAATTTTCCAATCATTTTGCTGATAATCGAGACCAAAGCCGACATCAAATGAACTTTTTCTTTTTCTCATTCCTTCGAAAATGGCACTATCAGATTCATCAAACCCTTGAAATCTTGGGGATAATTTTGCGGAGAGCGTCAATCGATTCGCATTTATTAACTTATAATTAATGAATGGTCCAAATACTGACAAGTTTTCTCCTTGATATCCCAATAAAGGTAAAGGCATTATTCGGGTGTTATATCCCTTGTATATTTCTTTATTAACACTGAGACCTAAGCCGTATAGAAAACCTTCGGTTTTTTTTCGCTCAACAGAGACCACTGTTCCCTGCTCTGAAAAGACATAAAAAGCAGGAAAAACTAAAAGTAATATTAAGGCTTTATAAATACTTTGTATCATTGGGTGATTACCACTTAATTTCTATTATACCGAGTATACGTTTAAAAGTGGGATGAGGTTTAAACCTTCGATGAGATTAACTTAGCAACAGCTTATTATAACTCTATTATTTCAGTGTTAATTTAATAATACGGTTATTGAAAATAATATTTCTTATAACAAAGAATAAAGTACAGCCTTGCCTTTATGGTTAGCTAGAGACAATAATTAAAATATAACAGCGAGGTGATCGACCTTAGCCTAAACTGCGTATAGTTAAGTATAAATTATATTATCGGGTAAATTTAAAATGAAACACTTGAGCCATAACGAATTGTTAAAGATGGATTCACGCTACCGGGCTCAACTGATTAATAGTTTATCTGGATTTAAAAGTGCTAACGTCATTGGTACACGCAACAAGCAAAACCATAACAATTTAGCGATATTTAGCTCTGTTGTCCATTTAGGCTCTTCGCCTGCTTTAGTTGGTTTTATTACTCGCCCAGACATCGTCGAACGCCATACTTTAGAAAACATTCTGCAGACTAAACAATTTACTATAAATCAAGTTAATGAAAGTTTTTGGCAAGCGGCACATCAAACATCAGCACGCTATAATGCCGACCAATCAGAATTTGAGCAAACCGATTTAACGCCTTATAACGTTGATGGTATCAATGCCCCTTTTGTTAAAGAAAGTCACTTAAAGTACGCCTTGAATCTACGTGAGATAGTGCCAATCGAACTTAATGGTACTCAATTAGTAATAGGTGAAATCACTGATATTCTTTGTGATGAAATTGCTATTAAAGCCGATGGCTATATTGATATCGAATCATTGGGTACGGTTGCTATTTCAGGACTAGATAGCTACCACACCAGTCAACGGTTATCACGATTGAGTTATGCTAAGCCAGAAGTTCAGCCTAGAGAAATTTCACTTGATGGCCAGGCGCTTGACAGTAATTCATTTGAAATCTAAATAAGCTTCACCGGATTCTAGGGACAAAAATGAAAAGTTGGCAGTTACTTGGCTATCTCGGTCTACTACCTTTTGCAGGTTTTTTATATTTAAGTGTTGTGCTAAAAGACTCATCTATGTTGGCACAACAAGCTTTTATAGCCTATAGCGCTATTATAGTCAGTTTTATTGCTGGCACATTGTGGCGTAAAGCCGAAGACAATGCTCGGCTAACACAGCAAGTCATTAGCAATTTATTAAGCTTGATCGCTTTTACCACTTTACTAGTACCCCGTGATTTGGCCTTGATAGTATTATCATTCAGCTTTACGTTTTTATTTTTATATGAAAAAAAATTAGCAATGACAGAGCAAGTAAACGATTTTGATGTGACTTACATGAGAATGCGTTTTTGGTTAACTTTTATTGTTCTCTCACTGCATACCAGTGCTTATTATCTGTGGTTCATTTATATAGCCACCCAGTAACTTTTAGGAAAATTCATGCTAACTATATTTTATGATGGCAATTGTCCAATGTGCGCAACTGAAATGATCCACCTAAAAAGGCATGATCAAGACAACATCATACTTTTGGTCGATATACACCAAGAAAATTTTTCAAGTCTTTACCCTGCAATTGATTTTTCAGCCGCTATGAAAATATTACACGCAACTTATAATGGTAAAATTCTACTCGGTTTAGAAGTCACACATAGGGCTTGGACACTTGTTGGTAAAGGTTTTTGGGTAGCTCCTCTTAATTGGCCAGTATTTAAAACACTAAGCCACTGGGTTTACTTAGGACTAGCTAAATACCGTCATCAAATTTCAGCACTTCTCGCCAAAGTTTTTGGCATAAAAACAGCAAACTGTAATTCAGGAACTTGTTATGATAAATCAACTAACACTGATCATTGGCGCAAATAGCGACATTGGCAAAGCAATTGCCACTCAAGTAGCTTCTTTGGCTGATACTGGCCTTATTCTTATTAGTCGACAAGCTCTTGACGAGAAAAACACTGTCGAGCAGGAAAACAACCTTAAAATTAAAAAAATTGTGGTTGAAGACTACCAACCGCAATCAATAGACAATGCTATAGCAGAATTAGTAGCCCATAGTGAATTACCCATAAGCCAAGTTTTTGTTTGTAACGGCATACTGCATAGTGAAACATTTCAACCAGAAAAACGTCTCGAAGACTTCGATGCACTAGCCTTTCAACAAGTCATTAGTGCAAATACATTAACCCCAATGTTATGGGTTCAGAAGTTGACACCAATACTGACAAGGAAGTCACCCTGTAAATTTATTGTTTTTAGCGCCCGGGTCGGCAGCATAAATGATAACAAATTAGGCGGTTGGTATAGCTATAGGGCATCGAAAGCAGCATTAAATATGATGCTTAAAACTGCATCTATTGAGTTGGCAAGAAGAGCAAAGAATATAAAATTAATTTCTTTTCATCCCGGCACTACAGATACACCTTTATCTAAACCTTTTCAAAAGAATGTCCCTGCAGATAAACTTTTTACCAGTGAATTTGTTGCCAAACAATTACTAACTATTGTTGCTGACACTCCTATTGACCATACCTTGAGTTATCTCGATTGGCAGGGCAAGTCTATTAATTGGTAGCGGGTAGTAATGGCCGTTAAAAGTTAACTATTACGGGTTAACTTTTCGGTGCAAATTTTTGAGTTGAAACAATAAAAAAACTGCAATGAGATTTGCAGTTTTATTGGCGATAATTCATTAAAGGTTGTTATTTTTTAGCAAAACCGTCAGCTATTTTATGAAAAGATTCAAGCGTCACTTTATTATCATATTCAATTGAAAATCTGCCATGAAATAACAAGGTTATTGTTAAGTCTTTATAACCTAACCAACATGTATATCCATCAAAGTCATGCCAAGCTTTAATACCAGAATACTGATAAATACCATCGAGTTTGGTGCCCTCTTTGGTAATATGGTCATAGATTTCTAAAAAATCTCTTAGTGTTAATTGTCTATCCTTCATCAGTTAAAACTTAATCATTTGGCTGCATCGACCACTGCTACTGCTGGTGCCACACATTTCATCATAAGCTGTTTGATACTCTAGTGCAGCGTTGAATATATTATTATCTCGAAGATAATTTTTGGCTTCAACTAAAGATCCCATCACAGCAACATCTCTAGATTGGTTTAGACCAATAAAGTTATTGAGAGAATCAACCGCGCCAACTAAATAATGAGTCGATTCAGCGACACCAATAATAGTGGGCATAGTTGCTTGATTACTGTTAGTTAATGTATTCATCATCATAATTCTCCAACTTAAGTATACTGTCATTACGGTGATACGATCATTAAAGATCAACTTCAGTAAAATTCATAGTTGAATTTTTCTAACCTATCACCTTAAAATATCTCGTTTGTCAAAAGATGCGTATCTCTATTATCCTTTAATTAGAATTTAGCTAAAGCCATTAAGGAACATCTATGAAGAGTAAAACTGTCTGGTATCTCCATCTCCATATAATGGATGAGTGGAAATGTGTATCCTCTGGTAGCCTTGCTCATATCAAAAAAGCCCAGAGTATGTATATACAAAATGGCGTAACCACACCACTTAGGGTCGCACATAGTAAATTGATTAGTGCAAACAATTAAAGCAGCAAATAACGCTTTTAAGTGGGTAGCTAGGTTTATGATCAATCTGTTATGGCGGCTACAGCTGGATTAGAATTGATTGCTGATCTATCTTGGTCATTTTACTGACCACTAGCAAATAAGAATTATCCATCATTCGCTTTAACTCACCCTGAGGAATTGAGCCATCTAAGATAATAGTATTCCAATTAGATTTATTCATATGATAGCCGGGAATGATGCCAGGAAAAATATCACGTAATATCTCTGCCTCCCCAGGCTCACATTTTAGGTTCATCCAAAAATGACCTTTAGCGTCTTGTGCAACCTTGGCACTTTTAGCGTTTGAACCATGAGAAATCGTTGCAAACATCTTATTTTTGACCTTGAAAACGCTAACGTCATCACCAAACGGATAGTAAAGCGAGCTTGCAGATTTAGCTAATAAATAGTGTTCCGCCATTTGAGGGTTCATAGATTTCATTGGCGTTTATCTCTATACATTAAGGGCTTAAATTTACGGTCTAATGAATTTAAGCATAGCAGTAAAAAGTAACTTTGGGTTAGAGAACAAGATAAGCAGAAGTTTCAGCCTAAAAAAATACCGATAAACAATTTATCGGTATTTTTTAGCAAAAGTTTAGTTCAGCTTAAATTAATAATAAGAAACTTGTGTTGGGATTGTTAAAATACTTTTACCGAAACGCTTTAACCAATAATATATCGCCGCAAAAATCGCAATGACGATGGCAATACTAATTCCCGCGGACAAAGGATTAGTAGCGAAGGTTGCCACTTGATAAGTAAATGTCGCCGCTAAATAAGCTAATGAAAAGCTCCATAAAGCTGCAAATCCAGCCCAACGGCTGCCAACTTCACTCTTTATTGCCCCCATAGCTGCTGCACAAGGTGTATAAAGCAAAATAAATAACAAGTAACTAAATGCGCCAATTTTACCAGCAAATGCGGCCTGCATAACAGTGAATGTTCCTTCATTAACGCCTTGTTCTTCTGCGGCGGTATGTAAGTTGGTAACATCTCCGATATCAGTCCCTAAAGGATCATCAGCTTGAATACCTAATAAGTTTTCTTTTATTGAATCCGTCGCGTCAGTCCATAACTCAGCCATTGATTTTAATGCCTCTGGTTCTGCATTTACGTCGGTATATAAACTATTAAATGTAGCCACTAAAGCCTCTTTCGCAAACAAGCCGGTAATAATACCAACACTTGCTTGCCAGTTATCTTCCTTAATACCCATAGGTGCAAGTAAAGGGGTAACAACCTGAGCACTTTTACTCAATACCGACTCTTGAGAGTCTTGGTGACCAAATTGACCATCAGTACCTAATGAGTTAAAGAAGTTAAGCACACAAACCACTAAGACAATTGTTTTACCTGCCCCCAAAATAAAAGACCGAGTACGTTGCCAAACACGATGCACGAGATAAGAAAGCTTAGGTATTTCATAGAGCGGTAATTCCATAATATTGACAGAATTTTTGCCCATTAATACGGTGTGCTTTAATAAAAACCCTGTAAATAGTGCTGCCGCTATACCGATTAAGTACAATAAGAAAACTAAGTTTTGCCCAGAATCAGGAAAAAATGCCGCAGCAAATAAAGCATATACCGGTAAACGTGCCCCACACGACATAAACGGTGACATCATTATAGTGGTGATACGTTCACGCTCACTGTCAAGAATTCGTGCCGACATTACAGCCGGAACCGTACAACCAAAACCAACAATTAAAGGGACAAAAGCTTTACCGGGTAAACCAATTTTTTGCATAGCACTGTCAACCACAAACGCTGCACGCGCTAGGTATCCACTGCTTTCTAAAATCGATAAGCCAATAAATAAACAAGCGATGATTGGAATAAAAGTCGCGACCGTTTGAATACCTAAGCCAGCTCCTTCAATTAAGGTTAGCAACCACTGAGGTAAATCATAACTTGATAAAAATCTTTGCGGGTAATCGACAAAAATAGCGCCGGCTAAAATATCAAAAAAGTCGATAAAAGCGCTACCCACATTAATAGCAAACATAAACAATAAGTACATCATGCTAAGAAAAACGGGCACACCTAACCAAGGATGAAGGATAAAATGGTCAAGGCGGTCACTTAAACTTATTGCCGGTGCTTTTTTGGAAGCCGGTATATCCTTTTTAACATCGATCAATAACTGCTGAATAAATTCGTAACGCGCCTGCATAATACTAATAGCATCTGTATTAGTTTGCTGACAGCCACCTTGATCATTACAAGCGCCACATTCAAGATCAATTAACACTTCAGTTGAGTTTTTATCAGCGAGTTTATTGACAATATCTGCTGATAAAATTAATTTTTTTGGACGTTCACTTGCTTTAGGTAATTCAAGTAAAGCCTGTTCTACTTGTTTTAAGGTATCTTTAGCTAAGCTGTTAGCAATAATAACTTTACAACCAAGTTCTTTTGCTAAAATATTTATATCAACGGTTTGCGCTTCTTTTCGATCAGATTTATTGATAACCAATAATACCGGTAAACCGAGTTCAAGTAGCTGAGTCGTTAAATACAACTGACGCTTTAATTGCGTCGCATCGACGACATTAATTAAACAATCAATGTCGTTATTTTTGAGGAAATCTTGGGTAATAGTCAGGTCTTTACTTTGTTCAGTTCGAGTGGCGAGAGAACTAACGCCGGGTAAGTCTGAAAGTAAAACTTGCGCATTATTAAATGAGAAGGGCTGCTGTTTTGTCGCTACAGTGACGCCAGTCCAGTTTCCTGTTTGTTGTTTTGCGCCCGTTAGAGCATTAAAAAACGTGCTTTTTCCTGAATTGGCAAAGCCAACTAGAGCCAAATGTAAAGCTTGTGACATTAGACGATTTCTATACCTATTTGTTGAGCAATACTCGTTGCTAAGCAAATTTTAGTACCATGGAGATGAAAGGCAAGTGGCCCATTAAATGGTGCTTTATGGGCTAATGATATCTCAGTTTTTAACGCAAAACCCTGCTCGATTAACTTTGAAGTCAAATCGAAATTTGTTGGCAACGTGCGGATCACCGCTCGTTGGGTACGCGTCAATTGTGAAAGGGTCATAAAGAACAACTCAAATAATAATGATTATCATTTGATTCTACTTTACTATTAACTTTTCAGCAAGCGTATATAACGGCGTAATTGATCTAAATCAGCTTAAATTAATCTACTTATAAACTTGATTTAAAATTTAATAGTTTAGCAAGCCTTCAATATAATCGTATTAAAAATATAACTGGATTTATCTACACAGCTTCGGTAAAAATAGCGAAGAGTTTATTGCTAAAGCAATGGGTTTAATTGAAAACGTCATAGTTTTTTCACTTACTTGTTTGAGTATGCCAAATAGAATTAATACTATTGTGTTAGCTATAATCAATAAAAACAAAGTAAAAACAAAGTAAAAACAGTGAAGTGCGACATAATGTCGCAATAAAAAATGTCTTACTTGACCTAAGTCAAATAAGACATTTTAGTAGGGTAATCGTTATTTAACAAAAAACCTTAGTTACAGAGCTGATTAGCGTTAAAAGCAAAAAGTGCACAACTAGCTTATTTTCAAAGCAGATTAATTGAACCTACTAACGGCAGTTACTTTTCCAGCGACTGTTTTGCAGGCTGATTTACTTTAAGCAACATAATTGCTTGAAACTCAGACAATAGTTAATAACTTATTAACTTAATTATGTCGCTCTGCATTTTTATCTCCTAACGTTTTCATGATATCTCGCCAAGTTAATATGCCAACGGGAATGCTATTTTCATCAACAATAGGAATACATGATGTTTTAGTCTGATTAAAAATATCAATGGCATCAAAAACATTAGCGTTAGGCGTTAAGGTGATCAATTTGCGATTCAGTATTTGATGCGCTTTCTTGTTTAAGGTTGCTGCATCTCTTGGGAGCTCGGCGGCAGTGCCAATATTAGGACTAAGTGCTTTGAGAAGATCTCTGTCTGAAATAACCCCTGATAATTGTTTATTATCAACGACCAGTAAATGATGAAAATTAGCATATTTAAAAATATTTTTTATCGTCAATAACGTATCGTCCAAAGAGACGCTAACAAATGCTTTGGTCATGATGCTGGCTATTTTCATTATGCTACCTTTTATCCACCTTATTCTTAACTATACAATACATTGACAAACAACAAAGAGAATTTACTTTATTTGGGGATAATAGATGACAATTAACTTAACAATGGCACAATGAACTAAGACTCAAAATAAGGAATATAAATGAAAGGTTTAACTACCTTAATTTTATTGTGTATTAGCACAATAAGTTATGCCACCGAACAAGCAGAAGAAATATTCAAACAACTTGCTCCGTCACTTTATCAAATAAGACTTATAGACATCGCCAGCGGTGAAAAGTCATCAATTGGATCTGGTTTTCAAATTAGTGCCGACGGTTTAATTGCGACCAATTATCACGTTATTTCTGGTTATGCGCGTCATCCCAATAAGTACACGATTGAAATTTTTGATCACCAAGGTAAAAAAGCGCCACTTACTTTACAAAGTGTTGATGTTATCAATGATCTAGCTTTAGTAAAAAGAACGACTAATGGCGAAATGCCTTTCTTTAAAATTTCAAAGCGTGTTCCCCAAAAAGGCGAAGAGCTTTATTCGTTAGGTAACCCGCACGATTTAGGCATGATAGTAGTACCTGGCACTTACAATGGATTGAAGAATGAATCTTTTAACGACCGGATCCATTTTACCGGCTCAGTAAACTCTGGAATGAGTGGCGGACCTGTCGTCAATAAAAACTCTGAAGTCGTTGGGATAAATGTCGCAACTTCAGGTAATCAAATCGGATTTTTAGTACCACACGATAAACTACTTAACTTATACAAGCGTTATAAAACAAGTAAACCCGAAAGTATTGCAGCACAAATGGCACAACAACTTGCTGATAATCAAGACAAGTTAATCACCACGCTATTAAATAGCGAATGGCAGATGCGTCCTTTAGGAGAAGGTATAATTCCCGTGGTTAATATTCCTTTTATTCGTTGTTGGGGAGAGTCAAACGCTGATAAAGCAGATGCTATTGTTCTAGCCGTGGTTGCTAATTGTTCTTTGGATGAAGATACTTACATCTCAAATAATTTCTTCACCGGCTCTATTGAAATGGAATATCGCTATATGCAAGCAAAAGAACTTAGCGAGACTAAGTTTTATCAAATATTTGAGCGTCAATTAACGCAAGTCATGCCAGGAAACAAAGCGGGTAAAGATGATGTTACTGAGTTTCAATGTCAGCACGATATTGTTACACCGTCAAACCAAGCGATTACCAACAAATCAGTTTTTTGTACCCGTGCCTACAAAGACTTTCCTAAATTATTTGACGTTTTATATATAGCTATTTCTGTTGATAAGGGCGACCAAGCCTTACTTAGCCACTTTACTGTCGCTGGCGTTACGCAAAATAGTGCACTTAAGTTTACAGAGAAATTTATGGAGTCTATTTCATGGAAATAATCATAGAAGAAATTACTCGCGCCCATAAATTAATCGCTCGACATAAATTTATGCAAAATCACATCAATATTGGTCGTGGTTATGATAATGATATTATTATGGCTGACCCACATATTTGTGGCCAACACCTTAGTCTTAATTTTAATGGTGAACATTGGCTGCTAAACGATGAAGGCTCTATTAACGGCAGTTTTTATGACGATGAGTTTTCAAAAACAAAATCAGCTGTTCATCAACACATCGTTCGTTCTGGACAAGTTTTTATGATTGGCAAAAGTTTAGTACGCATTGTTTTTCCCGATCACCCCGTACCTGAAAGCATTAGTTTTAGCCCTTTTGAAAATATTTTAACCTTAACAAGACATCCTCTCTTTTTAGCTGTAAACATTTTATTATTTGCCAGTGTTACCGGCTGGTTATTTAACCTTCACAACCCTGTAGAAGTCAATTTCACTCAGTTATTAGTACCCGCTATTGGCATGACTTTACTCTTTGGGCTTTGGCCTATTGGTGTTGCTTTGGTTTCTCATTTAACTAAGCATGATGCTAGGTTTTGGGGACAATTAGGCATCTGTTTTGTCTTTTACAATTTAATGTGGTTAAGTGATTTTATTGAAAACATCACCAGTTTCAATGCTTCATCTCAGTCAATACTCAGCATGCTTGCCACTTTCTTACCTATTGTATTGGCATTTTGTTTGTTCTGGCTAAATTGCCAAATTGGTTTTCATATGACCACTCGACGCAGAACATTAGTAGCAAGTTGCATGACGCTGTTATTGTTTGGTGGTAGCTTCTTAATTCAGTTTAGTAAAAAACCTGAATTCAGTATCCGTCCCGCTTTTAATACTACGTTAATGGCGCCAAGTTATTTATTTACTCACAGCAATAATGTCCAAGGCTTTCTTGAGAGCAGTAAAACATTATTTAACGATGCGCAAGAAGCGGCACTTGAAGACAAATAAAGTGGCTTAATAAACAAAAAAAGCTAACGAGTTCGTTAGCTTTTTTGTTAGCTGAGAGAATAACGACTAAGTGATGACGACACATTAAGGGCGAGGAATAAAACCTACTGCATCATACACTTTTGCTAATATTTTACTTGCCCTAGCTGATGCTTTTTCAGCGCCTGCTTTCATCACTGAATCTAAATAAGCCTGGTCCTCACGGATTTGATGATATCTTTGCTGAATAGGTTCTAATAAAGCAACCACAGCATTAGCAACGTCGCCTTTTAAGTGCCCATACATTTTATCTTCATATTGTGGCACTAACTGCTCAACGGTTTCACCTGTACAACAAGACAATAAAGACAATAAATTTGATACACCTGGCTTTTCTTCAATATTAAAATAGATATTAGCTTCTTCATCAGAATCAGTCATGGCGCGTTTGATTTTTTTACTGATTTTTTTAGGGTCTTCTAATAAGCCAATAAAATTACCAGGATTAGCGTCTGATTTTGACATTTTCTTTGTCGGCTCAAGTAAGCTCATTACTCGCGCACCAAATTCAGGAATATAAGGGTCTGGCACTGTAAATGTGTCACCATGAAGATTATTAAAACGAGTCGCTATATCACGGGCTAATTCTAGATGCTGCTTTTGATCTTCACCAACCGGCACACGGTCAGCATTATAGAGAAGAATATCTGCCGCCATTAAGACTGGATAAGTAAATAAACCTGAATTCATATTTGCTTCAGACTTTTGTGACTTATCTTTGTATTGCGTCATTCTGTTCAATTCGCCCATTTGTGTGTAACAATTTAACACCCAACTAAGCTGAGCATGTTCAGGGACATGTGATTGAATAAAGATGGTACTCTTTTCTGGGTCAACGCCGCAGGCTAGATACAAGGCTAGGCCATCAAGCGTCGCCTTTCGCAAATCTGCTGGATTTGGGCGAACAGTAATAGCATGTTGATCAACCAACATGTAATAACACTCATGGCTATCCTGCATGCTAACCCATTGTTTTAACGCACCTAAATAATTACCAATGGTTAAATCACCTGATGGCTGACAGCCGCTTAATACGATAGGTTTACTCATGATTTCTCTTTATTTTATTTGATTTGATTTATTTATTAAACTATTGGCTAACTGTCGCTAATTCGCTGCGCATTTCATCAATCGCCAGCTTATAATCTGGCTTTGAGAAAATGGCTGACCCTGCGACGAACATGTCAGCCCCCGCCGCCGCTATTTCAGCAATATTGTCTGCTTTAACACCGCCATCAACCTGTAAACGAATATCACGTCCACTAACGATGATGCGCTCTTTTACTAATCTCAATTTATCCAATGTGGTTGGAATAAACGATTGACCACCAAAGCCAGGATTAACTGACATCAACAAGATAACATCGAGTTTATCCATAACAAAATCTAAACAATTTAATGGTGTGGCAGGATTTAGTACCAGTCCAGCTTTACAGCCATGGTCTTTTATTAATTGCAGAGTACGATCAATATGGTCACTTGCCTCTGGATGAAAAGTGATAATATCTGCGCCTGCTTTAGCAAAGCCTGGAATTAGACTATCAACCTGCTTGACCATTAAATGTACATCAATAGGAGCGGTAATACCGTAATCACGTAGCGACTGACAAATCATCGGGCCAAAAGTTAAGTTAGGCACAAAATGATTATCCATTACATCGAAGTGCACAACATCAGCACCCGCAGCTAAAACCTTAGCAACATCATCACCTAAACGTGCAAAATCAGCAGACAATATAGAAGGAGCAATTAAAAAAGAAGACATAGATAAACCTTTTTAGAATATTGCTCAACATTATAACAACGACCTAAGGGAAAACTCTATAAATTCATGCGCCCAAACGTTATTTAACTCAATGTTACCCAGCGATTGCTATTTTAGTGTCGAATGCTCATAATTATTTCGTACACTGGATTAATTTTTATGAGAATTAACGCTTTAACTATAACCGGAAAGACGGCCAAGAAAGACATTACAAAATACGAGTCGATATTTTATGCACTTATTATCAACGTTAACGTTTAACGATAACGTGAAAGACTACCTAGAAAGACATTACAAAATACGAGTCTATATTTTATGCACTTTTTATGAGCGTTAACGATTTAATTGCACCAATAAAGCTCACCCGTTAGTGACAACGCCTCATAGTAAAAAAACAACTTTGCCAAGCCATTGAAATTACTATGTAAAATTTATTGATATTATTATGTCGCTCAGGCATCTACCTTGCAATGTATGGTTTAGCCCTAAAATATTAAATAAAAAACTACTACATAAAGAGACTATTATGAAAAAAACACTATTATCGATATCGCTCACATCTTTACTTGCCGCTACTTCATTATTATCAACACAAGCATCAGCTGTTGAAGGTTTATCTGCTAATGTTGCTGCTAGTAGTAACTATATATGGCGTGGTGTTAGCCAAACAGACAATGCTGCAGCTATTTCTGGTGGTATTGACTATGCTGACGATTCTGGCTTTTATGCTGGAGCTTGGGCTTCAAATGTCGATTTTGGTGATGATGCGAGTGCTGAAGTAGATTTCTACTTAGGTTTTAGCGGCCAATTAAACGAAGATGTTAGTTATGATGTCGGTTATATTTATTATGCCTACCCTGACTCAGCCCAAACAGATAGTACTAACGAATATGATTTTGGCGAGATATATGGCTCTTTGGGCTATTCATATTTTTCACTTTCAGCAAGTTACGGAATTCATAACGACGACGGTGCTGCTTTTGCTGATGCCAGCTTATATATTGCAGCGGGAGCAGAGTTTGAAGTAGCTGATGGTTTAACCTTAGCTTTTCATCTTGGCGATTATTCTTTTGACGACGCCATGATCGCAGAAGATTATAACGATTACAGTGTTAGCTTAAGTAAAGATGGCTTTACCTTTGCGGTATCTGATACCGACATCGATAATGATGATATGAAGTTTGTCATTTCTTATTCGGTTGATATCGACTTATAAATAAAAATAAGCCAGTAATAATTTTACTGGCTTTTTAAAGATAGTTAAAGACAGTGCAAAAAAAATCTTCGCGTAGTACAATTATAAGATTGTTGAGTTAAAAATAAACGGCGGCATAGCTAAGATATTTAAACCTAATTAATATATTTAGCGAAACCAAAAAGCCGATATTCATCACAATAACGATTTGCATCCATTAGTGAAATTTTACCTAATTAAATTAAATTTTAAGGATTTTACATGCAAATAATTATTTTTGATGATGCTGAACAAGTTGCAGAGCATGCAGCACTATGGGTCAGTGAATTAATCACTAAAAAAGCCAAACCTGTGCTTGGTCTTGCTACCGGTAGCACCCCGATTAGCCTCTATAAACATTTAGTTAATAAACATAAAAATGAAGGGCTAAGCTTTAGTCACGTCTCGTCATTTAATCTTGATGAATACCATAATATTAATGCTAATAATGCTCAAAGTTATCGCAGTTTTATGAAAGAGCATTTATTTGATAACGTAGACATAGCACAAACCAATACCTACCTACCAACGTGTAACCATAACCAAAACCCACGTGAACAAGGGCTTAACTACGAAAACAAAATAAAATCATTAGGGGGTATCGACTTACAAATATTAGGTATTGGCGCTAATGGCCATATTGGTTTTAATGAACCGACTTCGAGCTTATCATCTCGTACCCGTATCAAAACATTAACACAGCAAACACTGACAGATAATAGCCGCTTATTTAAAAACGGTGAAACACAACCAACTATGGCAATGACCATGGGTATTGGCACTATTATGGATGCTCGCTATGTATTATTAATGGCGACAGGAGAAAATAAAGCCCAGGCAGTAAATACGATGATCACAGGCGCTTTATCCGCTATGTGTCCGGCATCCGCATTACAGATGCATGAAAATGCAGTTATTTTGTTAGACAAAGCAGCTGCAAGCCAACTACAAGATCATCAGTATTACCTTTGGGCTAATCAGCAACACCGTAAAATCAACGAAACTTATGGTTTTTATCATAATTATTAACAAAGTGAATGCTTCAATAAAAGGTCCCTAATCTAGGGACCTTTGTTGAGGTGAGATTTAACTTAACTTTTGTAGTTTTTTGTCTCGGTACATTTTGCTGTCTGCTATCGAGATGAGTTGTTCTAAGCTCTTGGATTGTTGAGGAAATAACGCTAAACCGAATGAGAATCTCAATGATAATTTATGCTTTGCCACCTGGTAAACTTTCTCTTGCAGTTGCTGAAATCGATCGTTTATATTATATCTTGCAGTGACTAATGTTTGAGCTGTGTTTCCTTGCGCTAATAACAGCACAAATTCATCTCCGCCCCATCGACAACAAAAGTCATCGGCACGTAAAGTGTTTTTTAAGTTAACCGCGAAGGCTTTTAACAGTTCATCACCGATATTATGACCGTATGAATCATTAACGCGTTTAAAATCATCTAAGTCTATCATTACTAGACTGTAACAATCATTTCTGGTCAGTGTGGCGGAAAGTTTATCGAAATATGCCATTAAAGCGTATCGATTATCTAAGGTGGTTAGCGGATCATGGAAAGCTTGTTCCGTCAGTTTTTCATTGAGTACTTGAATATCGGTAATATCAGTTACTGTAACGGCTACAGAGTTAACTTGGTCTGAATGACTATCAAAAACAGGTTGGTACGCAACCTTGAGAAAGAGCATTTGATTTTTATTTTCTGAATAAAACCAATCAGTATAAGTTCTCACCTTACCTGAAAAACATAAATCGAGCTCTTTCTTAACCACTCTATTGAAAGCTTCTTCTCCTAAGACTGTTATAACATGTTGGTTAATAATGTCCGCTTTTTGCAAGCCCCATTTATGGCTATATTGCTCATTAACTGACAAATAGTGATAGTTTTTATCAACTAAGGACAATAAATTATTCGAGTGGTCGACTAAATCAACAACAGATGAGTCCTGTAGTAATTCAGCACTATATTCGATCAGAAAAAGAATCGGCTGTTTACTGATAATACTGACATACACCTCTATATTTTTTTGGATAAAACTAAAATGTGTTAAACATTTATCATTTGAGCCTAAAGGCATATTAGAAAAGTTGAGAATGAATTCAGATAAACTAACTTTACTGTCACATAATGCAAAAAAGTCATCTCCCTCGTTAATATGATATTTATGCTTGATGTGTTTACTACGACTAACTACAGTTCCTTGCTCATTAATAATTAAAGCGGGAAAGTTAACATAATTGAGTAAATCAGTATTCAATGGAAAATCCTTTTTCTATTTTTATCAGTAAATTAGATAAATAATCTGTATATTATACAAATATACAATTTAGCATAGACTAGCTATATTTTACTGTCAAAAATATATGCATTTTTTATAATTTATATCGACTTTACCCTGTTATGTTAAACAGGTAATCATTGTTAATCGCCACCACGTTAGCGATCACCTTGAAATAAGTTGCTCGTTCGATAACGCTAAAATGTGTGATGATAATGATAAAATTTATTTAGGATTGTTTTAGCGCGAAAAGTAAGCGACTATCAAGTGTCACCCAACAAAAGGATTATATGATGCCAACGGAAAACTTATCAAAAAAAACAAAGTCTTCTGATAAAAATAGTAGTTTTAAAACGACCGCTAAAAGTGTCGGCGCCGCTTTTTTTGGCGTACAAAGTAATAAAAACCGCGATAGAGATTTTAGTGAAGGAAAACTAAGCCACTTCATCATTGCTGCTGTAATCGGTGTCGCTATATTTATAGGCGTGTTGATCGCGGCAGTATCTTTAGTTTTACCTTAAAATAAGTGACTTAAAAGCTTACTTATAAAGTACCAGTAACTCTGCAACTTTATTACGTTTACTCGCCTTTTGGCTAATAGTGCGCGCTACTTGTATCGTTTTTTGCTTACTGGCATGCTCATATATTTTACGTGTCCAGATTGTGTCATGATTACTAATCAATACTGATATTTTATCTTGCTCAGTGACTTCTTCTGCAATATTGGCTAAATCAGCTTGCTCATCTAAACCAAAGCCATTACCAACATAACTGGTAAAACTAGCTGTTTTACTTAATGGTACATAAGGGGGATCACAGTAAATGACATCGCCACTTTTTGCCCTGGCAAAAGTTTCTCGGTAACCTTCACAAACAAAAGTGGCTTTCTTAGCTTTTTCCGCAAAATACAGCATTTCATTTTCAGGAAAATATGGACGTTTATACTTACCAAAGGGAACATTATAACCGCCCGATTTATTATATCGACATAAGCCATTATAACCATGACGGTTCATATAAAGAAATACCAGCGAACGAAAGTAGCTGTCACTACTGGCATTAAACTCTTTTCGTAACCGGTAATAAACTTCAGATTGATTATATTCAGGCGTAAAGTATATCGCTGAATCTTTGATAAATTTTTGTGGGTTTTCTTTAATAATATTATAGAGATTGATTAAGTCTTGATTTATATCGTTTAACAAGTAATGGTCAAAATTACTGTTCAGAAATACTGAACCAGCACCGACAAAAGGTTCTACTAAACGCTCCCCTTTGGGTAACATTTTATTAATTACATCGCTGAGGCCGTATTTTCCGCCAGCCCACTTTAAAAATGCTCGATGCTTTTTGATCATTTAACCCATTTGCCTTACAACTCATTATTTAAGTGCTAGGCTTAAATAGACGTTTAAAATAGAAAACGAATTGTATCCTGATTAGCTTATTATTGGGAGTCTTGATAAGCATTGATTTCATTATTAATTGCTTGAAGTGACTTTACCCACGGCTGATAAACTTTAATACTACTTGGCAGTAACGTAACAGCCTTTTCTGCGGCCAAACGAGTCTCAAAAACCTCAGAGGTTATCATTAGCATAGGTTGTTGATTAAATAGTCGGTAGTAACTTTTAATCTTGAGGCCGACAAAATCAGGTATAAACTCCTGATATACGGAAAGACGAGTAAAACCAGCAATTTGTATAACAAAACCTGATGGTACACTCATATAGTAAATGGCTTCGGCGCCAACATCTTCAATCGAGTTCACTGGAATAGGTGCTTGCGTAACCAGCGTAGTCACTTTATTTTCTGACTTTTTAACAGATAAAGCCGCTCTTACGGTTTTATCTGTTAAAAAGGTAACAGAAGCTTTATTTTCGGTATCCCCTTTTTTATCAAGAAACGATTCAAAGCGCTTAACTTTATCTGTGGCTATTGGGTCTGTCGACTCAACCACGTCTTTTTCTGCGTTGACAATCGCTTGAACGATATCAGTTGGCTCTGCAGGTAGACTCATTAGAACCTTTATTACTGGGTTGGGTGCGGTTAACGAAAGAAATATATCTTCACTCTTCGCTGCAGCATTCACATTTTTATTATTATAGGCTGAAATAATACTGGTCGAGTTTGCTGGTACTGCTTTTAATTTAAGCTCGGTGTTCGCACTAAAAACATCCTGTTGAAACAACCAATAACCTGTTGCCCCTAAGCAAATCACGAAACTGATAAAAATTAAGGTCCACTTCGTAAAACGGCTTAAGGTAAAAAGTGATGTCTTCACTTTAAATGCTTTGGAGTTAAGTGTTAATAACTGACCTGTTTCTCCAGATAAAACTGAGATTTTTTTATGGAATAGTGATTTATTTTGCGCCAGTAAAAGTCCAGCTTTTGGCGTACCAAGCATAAGCACACTGATTGCATAATTGGCTTTTTTAGCTATGTCAGTTAATTGACATAGCTCATGCAAAATTTGTACGGAGAGAAACTGGGCGTGTTCGATGACAATATCAATGGTTTGCTTTTCTTGCTTAGATAAATTGATCAAGCTAACAGCTAAAGACTGCTCAGGATCAAATAGGGTGTCAGCGAACAGTTGCTCAACAATACGACAACGAATTTGAATATCGTTAAATTTAGGTGATATAGCGATAAAAGCAGCATTGTGATCATTACCTAAAGAGCCAAGAAACTGACTCGCTACTTGAGAATAAACATTGGCATCTTGGTCAACTACCAAAACGGCATGCTTTGAAAAGCGTAAAATATAATCAACACGTGCGTTAGCACTGATGGTTGTTACACTTTGTGGAGCGATATATTCTGTGGCATGTGCTTGTGCAGACATGTTTCACCTGTTCTGTATTAAAATTACAGAATTTGTTGAAGCATCTCCTCACTAATATCATCACGCATTTCTGATTGACCAAGAGCGGTGGGTACGATTAAACGTAATACACCCGCCAAATTCTTTTTGTCACGACGCATGTGACAAATAAATTCTTCAAAGCCCATACTTTCAGGCGCTGTTAATGGTAAATCAAACGCGGCAATTAATGTTTCTATACGACGAAGATCTGACGCTTCAAGCAAATTCATTGCTACTGATAACTTAGAGGCAAGTACCATGCCAGTAGCGACAGCTTCGCCATGAAGCCAGTTTCCGTAACCTTGATCGGCTTCGATAGCATGACCAAAGGTATGGCCTAAATTTAATAATGCCCGTACGCCTGATTCGGTCTCATCAGCGGCAACAATATCTGCTTTGCATTGGCAGCAAGTTTTAACCATTTCAATCAGTGTATTTTTATCTGCTGATTTTATTTTTTCAATGTTGTTTTCTAACCAAGCAAAAAAATCACTATCACCTAAGATACCGTACTTAATCACTTCAGCCATGCCCGCATTGAATTCGCGGATAGGTAAAGTGCTAAGGCTATCAATATCAATAAGAACAGCTTTTGGCTGGTAGAAAGCGCCAATCATGTTTTTACCTAAAGGATGATTAACCGCGGTCTTGCCACCGACAGAAGAGTCGACTTGTGAAAGTAAAGTGGTTGGAACTTGAATAAAGTTGATTCCGCGTTGGTAACATGCTGCTGCAAAGCCAGTAATATCACCAATAACGCCGCCGCCTAAAGCAATTAATGTCGAATCTCGCCCGTGACCATTGGCCAATAAATGTGACATGATCACATCAAAGTTTGCGAGTGACTTTTGAGCTTCGCCATCAGGTAGTATTATTTCGTCAACGTCGAAAGCGCTCAGTTTTGCCTTTAAAGTAGCAAGATATAGCGGCTTAACAATATTATTAGAAACAATACATACTCGTTTACCACGAATATGCTGAGTAAGCAGACTATTATTAGTTAATAGTCCACTATCAATATAGATGGGGTAACTGCGTGTACCGAGTTCAACATTTAGCGTTGTCATTTTTAGGTCTTTTTTTGAGTGCCTAGCCGCTTTTAGAAATCTAAGCGCTCAACAATTTTATGGGCAACAACTTTAGCACTTTGATCATCTGTTTTTACAATAACGTCAGCAATTTCTTCATATAAAGGATTGCGTTCTATTGCTAGATTCTCAAGTACTGTGCGTGGTTCTTCAGAGGTTTGCAACAATGGACGTTTACGATCACGCTGCGTACGAGCCACTTGCTTGTCGATAGTTGTCTCTAAATAGACAACTATGCCTCGTGCCGATAAGCGATTACGTACTTGTGTACTTATCACTGAACCACCACCAGTCGCTAAAACAATACCTTGTTTTTCACTTAAGTCTTCAATTACACCTTCTTCTCTTTTGCGAAAGCCTTCTTCGCCTTCAAGATCAAAAACCCATGCGATGTCTGCACCTGTTCGGCGCTCTATTTCCTGATCAGAGTCAAAAAACTCAAGATGTAGCCTATCAGCTAATTCTCTACCAATTGTGCTTTTACCGGCGCCCATAGGGCCGATAAGGAAAATATTACGTTTTTCTGCCATTAGATTAACTTCAGCTCGTATAAATAATTACGTTTACAAATATGAGGGAACCCCCTCCGAAAATTTTGAGGGCGTAATTATCGCAATTGTTCGGTGTACATTGCAAGTTAACTAAGACGAAAATAAAATGAAATTACTCAGTAACTCACAAAGTTGTTTAAAAACGCTCAGTTACGATGCGTGGTGTCACAAAAATTAATAATTCTTTTTTCTCATTAAAGTTGTTGCTATTTCTAAATAGCCAACCAAAATAGGGAATGTCGCCTAAAACAGGTACTTTTGATACTGTACTGATAATTGCTTGTTGATAAATTCCGCCAAGAACAATCGTTTCGCCATTATTAACTAACACTTGTGTACCTATTCGCTGAGTGTCAATTGCTGGTGCTTGACCACTTTGTACATCAGAGACGGTATCTTGAGTGACGACTAAATCAAGAATAATACGATCGTCTGGGGTAATGTGTGGTGTTACCGTTAAACTAAGTACAGCTTTTTTAAATTGAGTTGACGTCGCGCCACTTGACGATGCTTCTTGATAGGGAATTTCGACCCCTTGTTCAATATAGGCTTGTTTTTGATTTGCCGTAGTAATTCTTGGGCTTGCGATAATTTCACCCTTATTTTCTTTCTCCATCGCGCTCAACTCAAGATCCAATATAGTACCATCGGCTAATCGTGCCACTTGAAAAGCAATACTACCTGCTGGGTTTGCTACGGGTAAGTTAACATTTAATCGGTCAGCTAAATTAGGCACCAGTCCACTTGCTGCAGAATTAGCCCCCTCTAAGGAGCCAGAACCCGCATATTCACCGTCAGTATCAGTAACCCCCCAACGTATACCTAACTCTTCATTAATGCTGTCTTTCACTGTGACCATACGCGCTTCTATAATCACTTGTCGTACAGGAATATCTAAAACATTGACCATACGCTTTATATCTTCGATACTTTTTGCTGTATCACGAATTAATAAAGTATTCGTTCGCTCGTCAACACTGACACTGCCACGTGATGACAAAATACTATTGTCATCATTTTTAATTAAGTTAGCAAAGTCGGTTGCCTTAGCATAATTCACTTGTACATATTCAGAGTAGAGTGGCGCAAGCTCAGCGACTTGCTGTTTAGCTTGTAAATCACGAGCTTCACGGGCAGAAAGTTCGTCGCTCGGAGCAACCATTAAAATGTTGCCTTCCATACGCTTATCTAAGCCTTTAACTTTTAATATGATATCAAGGGCCTGATCCCATGGCACGCCGTCTAAACGCAAAGTCACATTTCCAAAGACACTGTCGCTGGTCACTAAGTTAAAGCCATTGTAATCAGCAATAATTTGTAAAACGGTACGAACAGGAATGTCTTGAAAATTTAAAGAAATAGCGCGACCACTAAAATCACCATCTTCTTCTAAGTAACCGGGCGCTTTATCATTTTTAACAACGGTTAATGAAAAAACATTGTTAATCTGTTGATGCTTAAAAGTAAAATCACTATTGATATCGACAATAAACTTGGCATTACGTCCCTCTCTAAAGGTTTCGATGCCAGTAACCAACGTACCAAAGTCGGTAACATCTAATTTATAAAGTAAGTCATCAATAATCTGGGTGTTATGGAATTCGATATACAACTTGCCAAGTTTGTCTGTCACATCAACAGCAACCATACTGTCATCAAGGTAAACTAATATTTGTGCTTCGTTATTTTCACCATTACGAAAATCTATCGAATCAATGTTGTTAATAAAGGTATTACCTAATGGATTGACCTTTGTAATCGACGAGTCGCCCACACCTTTATTCAGAATTAATGAGAAGAACTTACCATTTTGCTTAATATCAAAAACGGACAGTTGATCTAAGTGAACCGTAGCAACCACTTTCCCGGCTAATTTTTGCACGCTAACATGACTAACACCGGCATGTTCAACAATGGTTTTTAATAACTTTTCATTAAACTCATTCGCATCAAAGGTAATGCTAATTTGAGCAGGATTCATCGCCGTTTTCATCACGGGTGGATTAACAATGGTTTCAGTGAGTTCAAACTGCAACTCTATTTCATCGTTCTGTAAAGTATTATATTTAATACCGATTAGATCACTAGACCATGCCGAAAAAGCCAAAGAATAGAGCATAACTGCGGTGATAACACTTCGTGTTACCGTTAATGTAACTGACGGATGACTTTTTATTTTATTAAATAGCAACATTACTTCCCTTGCCCCTCTGTACCTGACTTGACCATTTTAAGTGTCGTTTCACGTTCGACCCAACAACCAGCGCCATCAGCAATTAATTCTCTAACTTTAACATCAAATGGATTCACCATTGTAATGCGACCATGATTCAATCCTAAATAACTTCCAACAGCAACTCGATGTAAGGTTGCATCAGATGCCTCAACAAGTGCCCAAATAATCTCTTGTTCTCCTAAAGTTCCTCGCATTGATAAGTTGCTGAGCGGATACTTTTCCAAGGGCTGCTTACGGCGACGAGGATCTGGACTCAAACATCCTGACATCTGTTGAATTTTCTGTTGGATTGCTTCAGCTTCTGGTTTATCAAATGGACTTCGTAACCCTTGCGCTGAGTAGTCAAAATGACCAAACTTTGAAATTACCGGCATAGGTTTAATAACATTGGGTGTATTTGCCTGCACTGTCGCTATATGGGTACGTAAATCACTGGTGTCATCAAAGCAACCACTGACACTGATAACAAGCGCAATAAATAAGACTGACTTTTTCATTTTTCTTCAGCCTCTCGATAACGATAAGTTTTTGCTTGTAGTTTTAAACCCAGTAAACCATTTTCCATATTGTTAATATCGACATCAAAGTCATGTAAAGTAACAATACGAGGTAACCCAGCAATTTTACTAACAAAGTTACCAAACTCATGATAAGAACCAACCACTTCAATATCAATAGGAAGTTCAATATAAATTTCACGGGTTATCTCTGGCTGCCAATTAAGCTTAACAAATTTCAGCCCACTTGTTGTCCCAACAAAAGTTATATCATCAAGTAAGCCAGGGGTTTCATGACTTTCAGGCAAACTTCTTAATTGATTGGCAAATAAGGCTTCTGCTTCTTTCATTTGCTGCTCAAATAATTCTAAATTGGCAGCAAAATGGTATTTTATTTTATATTGGCTTTTTAGTGTAACTTCTTCCGCCGCGTAATTATCGAGTGTTGTTATTTTATCACTGATTAATAAAAAATAACCTAACACAAAAACCACAATAGCGATAAAAACGGCTAATGTTATTTTGGCTGCTTTTGGCCATTGTCCAACGTTATCAGCCTCTAAACCTTCGAATTGTTCAAAGAATTGAGTTAAATCTATGTTCATGATTTACCTCCGTTAGTGATCACTTTTCCGTCATCTCCACTATTTAATAAGCCTTTAATACGCACCCGCATTTTAAAGTCACTCAATAATTTGTTTTTTGCTTCATTGGTCGTAATAGATTCTAAGATTGCATCAGTAAATAACACCGAGCGCTCTATTTCACGGATCATATTCGCTAAATGGTTATTCGATTCACTTTTTCCAATGATGTTAATGCTGTTGCCCTGTTTTTCAAGACGGGTCAAATAAACACCTGTTGGCACTATTTTAGCTATTTCATCAAAAACTTGGGTACCCACATTTCGGCTGCGCTGAAGTTGTTCGACCACTTGAGTTCTTTTTTGTAATTCTTTTTTCTTTTCGTTTAAGTTTTTAATTTTTATAATACGGGCGTCTAGAAGAGCAATTTCTGTTTTTAGAAACTGATTACGTGAATTTTGACCATCAATACGCATTTGGTAAAATTGACTAATAATAAAAACCATCGCGAAGGCGATTACGGCAACAATAGTAAGTAGGGTAAAATACTCACGTTGTTTGGCTTTTTCAGCTTCTTCGCGCCATGGGAGTAGATTTATAAATGCCATGAAACAAAGCTCCTCAATGCTAAACCTGCTGCTACCATATATTGAGCGGCGGTTTTATCTAACACATCTTTATCTACACTCTCGGCAACGGTCATCGATTTAAAAGGATTTGCAATAATAGTATGGATACCTAATTCTTCAGTTAACAAGACTTCAAGACCTTCAACATTAGCACTACCACCTGAAACAATAATATAATCTATTTTCTTTTTCCCGCTAGAGGTTAAAAACATTTGGATTGCACGGCGAATTTGCTGTGTAAAAATAGTGTGAAACGGTCCTAAAACTTCAAAGGTATAATTAGGCGGCAAATCATTCGTTATTTTGGCATGCTCAGCTTCTTCAAAAGTTTGATTGTAATATGAAACAATTGATCGAGTGTATTGTTCGCCGCCAAAGAGTTGATCACGGCTATAAATATGTGCGCCAGCATCAGTCACCGAAAACAAGGTCATCACCGCGCCCACATCAACTATAGCAACCGTTTTGTCTTTAGCATCATCGGGTAATTGTGATAAGCTTAAATCATAGGCTCGACTTACGGCATATGACTCAACATCAATAACCTTAGTTTGAAATCCTCCTAATTCTAAAGCCGCAACTCTCGCTTCTACTGATTCGGTTCGAGCAGCACTTAATAAAACATTAACCTTGGTTGGGTCTGATTCATTAATGTCCAGTTTTTCAAAATCTAAACTAACCTCATCTAAAGGGTAAGGAATTAAACTATCGGCTTCAATTTCAATTTGACTGGCGAGCTCGTGCTCAGACAAATTAACGTCCATATAGATAACTTTAGTAATAACGGTTTGTCCAGAAACGGCTGCTGCAGCTTGATTGACTGAAGAGGTAATTTCTTTTCTGATTTTAGTAACAACTTTGCCAACGGCATCAATGTCTTGGATTTCTCGATCAATAATAGCGCCACGGGGCATAACTTCTGTTGCTAATGCTTCTAGCACATACCCTTCATCATCTTGACTTAACAAGACCGCTTTTATTGCATGAGAACCAATATCAATACCAACTATTAAAGATGTATTCTTTTTAAAAAGACTGCTGAGCATAACATCCTACTAATATGAGTAAATTCACTAAATAACGACACAATTTAAATAAATAAATTTAGATAAACATTATTGCATTGCTTTATATTAGGCATAAACCTGTGATAAATACATTTATTACATGCTTTTAAAGGATATACTAGTGTTATTAATCGTTTTTTTGTCCAATATTGAGAGAAAAATTTAGTGCTTTTATTTAAACGTCTCATAAAAGTAGGGCTAATCTTTATATTTTTAGCTTGTTTGTCTTTAGCCGCTTTATATTTATCAATGCGCAGTGAATTGCCCAGTGTGACTTCATTAAAAGACATGCAATGGCAAACGCCGATGCAAATTTTTAGTGCCGATAATAAGTTAATCAATCAGTTTGGCGAAAAAAAACGCATTCCCTTAAAGCTTAACGAATTTCCACAGCAACTGATTAACGCCATTTTAGCCAGTGAAGACGATCGCTTTTATTCACATTTTGGCGTCGACCCAATTGGACTAGGCAGAGCTGTACTCGGTAAACTAATGGGACAAAACAAAGGGGGTGCAAGTACCATTACCATGCAAGTGGCACGAAACTTTTTCTTATCCTCTGAAGTCACTTACACCCGAAAAATCCGTGAAATATTTTTAACTTTCCATATTGAAAGTTTACTCACAAAAGATGAAATACTCGCCCTGTACATGAATAAAATACCGTTAAGTCATCGTAGCTTTGGTTTTGGCGCAGCAGCACAAGTGTATTACGGTAAAGATGTTAAAGACTTAACACTGGCCCAGATAGCGGTACTTGCTGGTTTACCTAAAGCACCTTCTAACAGAAACCCTATAAGTTCGCCTGATAACGCCAAGACCAATCGCGCAATTGTTTTACAGCGTATGTATAGCGCAGGCTATATCAACTCAACAGAGATGGCACAAGCAAACCAAGCCCCGATTACTGGCAAGAGACACAGTGTAGAAATTGAGTTAAATGCGCCATACATAGCAGAGATGGCACACCAAGAGATGGTAAATCTCTATGGCAAAGAGCTTGCCTATACCGGTGGCTACAATGTTTATCTAACGGTGAATTCAGACTTTCAAAGAACAGCACAAAAAGCAGTAATAGATAACTTACTGTCATACGATTTGCGACATGGGTATCGCGGCGCAGTCGTTTCTTTACGCCCAGAGTTAACTGAAAACACAAGTCCTATTGATAAGGTTGCTGAGCTCAGCGATGATGAAGTTATCAAAGCGCTTAATAAAATCAATAATTATCAGACACTTTTTCCTGCTGTGATCATAGGTGTTGCTGAACAGTCAGCGACGATTAAATTTTTAGGTCATCAGGATAATAACCACATCACTTTGCAAAAAGGCGATATATTATGGCAAGGCATGTCGTGGGCGCGCGAATTTATTAATGATGAAAAACAGGGAGCTGCACCTAAGCTTGCTAATGAAATACTCCAATATGGTGATGTTGTCTTTGTTATTAAAACCGCGCAGGGTTTTACATTAAGCCAGCTACCCGAAGTGAGTTCTGCTCTCGTTTCTTTATCAACAGATAATGGTGCGATAAAAGCAGCCATTGGCGGATTTAGCTTTCAGCAAAGCCAGTTTAATCGGGTTACACAGGCAAAACGACAAGTGGGCTCTAACATAAAGCCCTTTATTTACTCCGCCGCTTTAGATAATGGCTTTACCTTAGCCACACTCGTCAATGATGCGCCAATTAACCAATGGGATGAAAGTTCCGGTTCAGTTTGGCGTCCAGAAAACTCTCCCCCTATTTATAACGGCGACATTCGGGTTCGATTAGCACTTGCACAATCTAAAAATGTTATCGCCGTTAGACTATTAAGAGCGGTTGGATTAGACAAAATAATTCCCCATTTAGCAGCCTTTGGCTTTGTGCCCAACGATTTACCACGAAACGAAACACTTGCTTTAGGCTCTGCATCTCTAACACCATTAGAAGTGGCCACCGGATTCGCAACCTTCGCAAACGGCGGTTATTTAATTAGACCCTATTTAATTGATAGAATAGAAGATTCGTTTGGTAAAATCCTCTTCCAAGCAAATCCGGCTATTGCCTGTGACATATGTTCACTAGAAATTAAGCAACGAGATATTAATAATTCCGCCGTCCCGTTGGAGCTTTTAGCTGAAAAAGACCTACGTCCACTTATTAAAGCTGAACGAGTGATTAGCCCGCAGAATGCTTTTTTAGTGACACAAGCATTAAATGCGGCAATTTGGGGTTCAGACTATCAAATGAAACCATTTTGGCGAGGAACAGGATGGCGCGCACAAACATTAAAACGACATGATATTGCAGGAAAAACCGGGACAACAAATCAATCAAAAGATGCCTGGTTTTCAGGTTTTAGCCGTCGATTGGTCACTACTTCTTGGGTCGGCTTTGATGACCCAGGCAGAAGTTTGGGTAAAACACGTTACAATAGTAATCTCGATAAGTATCAAATTACTGGTGGCGAAGCTGGGGCAAAATCAGCACAACCAGCTTGGATAGACTTCATGGAAGTTGCATTAGTTGCTAATCCTGAAGAACCTTTTATTCAGCCTGTTGATATAGTGTCAGTACGCATTGATAAAAGCAGCGGTAAACTGACCAATAAAACAGATAAAACCAGCTTTTTTGAATACTTTCAGTTTGGCACCGCGCCAACAGAATCGGTAACACAAGATAATAGTAGTGAAATACTTGATGGTTCACGTATTTTTGATGAAAGTAGTAACGGTGATATATTTTAACCAGACAGCAATTTTCTTCCTATATCATTAGTTGCCTGACAAATGTTAGTTAGATACTTGCTGTAACTTGTCGCCATTGTCAGCTTTTGACTTTTATAACTTTCATTTGCAACTTATTCCTTACAAAACAAAACATTTATTTAATTGTTTTGTTCCTTTTACAAAAATAAATTTACTGTAGATTATGCGAATCAATAGCATAATTCACAGTCTCTCCTACAAAGAAAAACTAGCAGTAAACTATTGTAATAAAACAATTAAAATAAATAAATGCGGTTCTAGTGGTAAAATATTTAGTTTAATTACTCAGTCACTGTATCTTCCCCCCTACCACTATAAATGAAAGTTATAGTGAAAACTTTCACAACGAAAGAAATTTTGCTTTCGTTTTGTCTAATAATCGCCTAAAATTGCCTTCTCAAACATGTTTAACACAAAATGTTCACTGTCGTACTTTTAGGAGAGTATTCGCTATGGCTTCTTTAGAAAGCTCAATTGATTTATCTGTATATGGCATCAATGATGTTGCCGAGATTGTTTACAATCCGTCTTACGAGTTACTCTTTGCTGAAGAAACTAAGTCTGAACTGACTGGTTTTGATAAAGGCATAGAAACCGAGCTTGGTGCGGTTAACGTCGATACGGGTATTTTTACCGGTCGCTCACCTAAAGATAAATATATTGTTCGTGATGATACTAGTCGTGATACGGTTTGGTGGTCTGATCAAGGTAAGAATGATAACAAACCAATGACGCAAGAAACTTGGGATCATTTAAAAACTTTAGTGACTACTCAACTTTCTAAACAGCGTTTATTTGTTGTCGATACTTACTGTGGTGCTAATGCCGATACACGTTTAAAAGTTCGCTTTATCACTCAAGTTGCATGGCAAGCTCACTTTGTTAAAAACATGTTTATTCGCCCTTCAGATGAAGAGTTGAAAGATTACGAACCCGATTTCATCGTAATGAATGGCGCTAAAACAACTAACGATAAATGGCAAGAACAAGGTCTTAACTCTGAAAATTTTGTTGCCTTTAACCTTACTGAAAAAATTCAATTAATCGGCGGTACTTGGTACGGCGGAGAAATGAAAAAAGGTATGTTCTCAATGATGAACTACCTATTACCTTTAAAAGGTATTGCTTCAATGCACTGTAGTGCAAACGTTGGTGAAGAAGGCGATGTAGCGGTATTTTTCGGCTTATCCGGTACAGGTAAAACAACGCTTTCTACAGATCCAAAGCGTCAACTTATCGGCGATGACGAACATGGCTGGGATGATAATGGTGTATTTAACTTTGAAGGCGGTTGTTACGCTAAAACGATCAACTTAAGTAAAGAAAATGAACCTGATATTTATAATGCGATACGTCGCAATGCATTATTAGAAAATGTTAGCGTTGATGAGCATGGTAAAATTGATTTTGATGATAACTCAAAAACTGAAAATACCCGTGTGTCTTACCCAATTGATCATATTGAAAATATTGTTAAGCCTATTTCTCGTGCTGGTCATGCGAAAAAAGTTATTTTCTTAACTGCCGATGCTTTTGGTGTATTACCACCTGTTTCAAAGTTAACCCCCGCACAAACTGAATATTACTTTTTATCTGGTTTTACAGCTAAACTTGCTGGAACTGAGCGTGGTATTACCAAGCCGACTCCGACATTCTCAAGTTGTTTTGGCGCAGCCTTCCTAAGCTTGCACCCTACTCAGTATGCTGAAGTTCTACGTAAACGTATGCAAGCCGTTGGTGCTGAAGCTTACTTAGTTAACACCGGTTGGAATGGTACGGGTAAACGTATCTCAATAAAGGCGACTCGTGCGATTATTGATTCGATTCTAGATGGTTCTATAGATAGCACTGAAACTACTGTTTTACCGTTATTTAATTTAGAAATCCCAACGAGTGTTGCAGGGGTTGAAGGCGACATTCTTGACCCTCGTGATACTTACACAGATAAAGAAGAGTGGAACACTAAAGCAGAAGATTTAGCTAAGCGCTTTGTTAAAAACTTTAGTAAGTTTACTGATACTGATAATGGTAAGTCATTAGTCGATGCTGGACCTCAGCTATAACGACTTAATGTTTAAATGTTATCACTAAAAAGCCGCTAAACTTCACGTTTAGCGGCTTTTTTATCTTCAGGATGAACTGTCATCACAGCATGACCATTCTTAGTGAGACATGCCTTCTATGGCATCAGTACATTGTGCAACCCAACGGTTACTATGTGAATTTCAGAAAATTTATTTAATGGGTAATAAAACCTTGGCTGATAAACCACCTTCAGCACGGTTAGTTAACAGAACATCGCCACCATGGGTATTCACTATCTTCTTTATTATCGCTAAGCCTAAACCACTTCCTTCTGTGCCTCGCGCTTTATCCCCTTGCGTAAAAGGTTGAAACAAACGTTCTATATCTTCTTCAGGAATACCAGGGCCGTTGTCAGACACACAGAAATACACTGACTTTTTATCCGCTGAAATCCCGGTAATAATATCAATATCTCCATCAGAGTAACGTAAGGCATTCTGAATAATGTTAGCAACCGCTCTCTTCATCGCAACAAAGCGTAGCGGTATTTCAGGTAGTTCTTGCTCTGAAAAGTTTATCTGCCGACCATAAATAAGTTCGGTTTGCATCACATCATTAATTAAGTGATTGAGATCGCAAAGCTCAGGCTTATCTTTACTGTTATGGCGAATGTAGTCGATAAACTGATCAATAATACTGTTCATATCATCAATATCGCCTTCGATACCCTCTTTTAAAAACTCATCTTGTGTTGACATCATCTCCGCCGCAAGGCGAATTCTGGTTAATGGCGTGCGTAAATCATGAGAAATTCCGGCCATCAATAAGTTACGATCGTCTTCAAGCTGCTTTATACCTCGAGACATATGATTAAAAGCTTGAGTTACCGCAACAATTTCAGTGGTACCTAACTCGGCTAACGGCTGAGGAAACTCGCCACGCCCGACATCTTCTGCGGCTTTTTGTAATGCTTTTAAAGGACGATTTATTTGCCGAACAAACAACCAACCGCCAATGACACTTAATAGGCCCAGAAACATTAAAACCACTGTAAGCGGAGAAAAGTTTGCTTCTTCTAGACCTGAAAGGGGAATTCTGATCCAATAATGTGGCGCTTGCGGAGGCCTGATCCAGAATATATATTGCTCCCCTCCTTGAGTCAGTCTCAGTTCAGTATCGCCATCAAGTAATTTTGACATCTCTTTAGAGCGATGTGCAAGATAAGTGGCTTCTGACAGACCTGACGATAATGCGTCACTTTCACGATAAACTTCAATGCCCGTTTTTTCTTGAAATGATATTGAGAATGCCTTTCTAAGCAGATCATCATCAATATCGATAAGCACAACCCGTACTTGTTTTGCTAACAACTCGTTAGTTAGCTGAGTATTAGGTTGGATGATGTAATAAACCATAGATACCCAAGAAACAACTTGATTAATCAAGAGTAAAAAACCAATCAAGAGTACGGTTTGCCCAAAGGCACTACGTGGCAATATTTTCATGGTTTACATCCATAGTAGGGTCTTCGCTTATATAAGGTAGGTAACGATGTTAAACGCACTAATTGACTTCTTTACCTTCAGGCACAAAGACGTAGCCTAAACCCCAAACCGTTTGAATATAACGAGGTTTTGCCGGATCTACTTCTAACATTCTTCTTAAACGTGAAACCTGTACATCAATACTACGCTCTAAAGCTGAATAATCACGACCACGTGCTAAATTCATCAATTTATCACGAGACAGTGGCTCTCTTGGGTGAGTGATCAGAGCTTTTAAAACAGCAAATTCGCCACTCGTTAAAGGCATATTGATATCACCTTTTACCATCTCTCTAGTGGCAAGGTTAAGTTGATACTCACCAAAAGAAACAATGTTCTCTTCTTGTGAAGGAGCGCCAGGAGCTTCTTGTACCCTACGTCTCAATACAGCTTTAATTCGCGCTAATAATTCTCTTGGGTTAAAAGGTTTTGGCATGTAATCATCAGCACCGAGTTCCAAACCAATAATACGATCAACTTCATCGCCTTTGGCGGTTAACATGACAATTGGCATATCATTAGATTGTTGACGTAAGCGACGACATATAGATAAGCCATCTTCGCCAGGTAACATCAAATCTAAGACTAACAAGTGAAAGTTCTCTCTCTCAAGTAAACGATCCATTTGCTCTGAACTCGCCGCAGTACGCACGGCAAAACCTTGTTCAACTAAATATCGCTCTAAAAGCGCTCGAAGGCGCATATCATCATCAACTACTAATATCTTTTTAGTTTCATTACTCATCGGGGTCATCCTATAACAATCATCTGTTCACTATAATCTAAAAAAAGTAATAATAAAGCTGCCTTTAATAATTAAAGTTAAGGTATTTGTTACAATTTATGAAATTTGCCTTTTTACAGGCATAACGGGATACAACACTTACTCTGTGTGACTACGTTTAACTATTGAAGTGCTCAATCATCAAATAACAGCGAAACTTATTATTACTTTTTTGTTATCGATAACTGATCATTTTTGCCACATTGAAGACGTTAAAACCTATATCTGTGACTATGCGTAATGATTGATATTAGTCTTATTTACGGTTGATTACTTTTAAAGGGATACAGCCAAAATCGCGTTCTCAAAAGACAACTCTTTGGTCATAATATTTGAGGCTCAATCAGCAATATTTAGGATCACTTTATACGCATTCCTGACATTAACTATGGTTTGTTCCTTTAGTCAACTGATAGCCATAAGCTGACATAAGAAGTTCTATGGGGCCGTTCAGTGCCATCAACCGCTATTCGGTTAGTTACTTTTATTTTACTACGGAAACTTTAACACTAAAAACAGTCGTTGTTATTTAGGTTATGAACGTTAACAACTAGCCTAAGTAATTATTAAAACAGCTTTTTGTTCTATCTCACTAGAGGACACTTAATTTTTCAGCGGCATTTTTCAATGCTTTAGTTAACTGAGGTAATATTTGTTGATGTTTTTTATTAATATAATGAAAGCCACGGATGGGTTTTATGTTAAAAGTAGAAAATTCTTCAACGTTTATGTTAGCCATATTCCCATACTGCTTAGTATTTATCATCAATATGTAATCAAGCCTTTTTCTCTTAAGCATTTGTCCAAGTGAATTTCTTGATTTAACTTCTTGAATTGAAACGACTGTTTCATTCTTAAGATAAATTGAGGCAAAACTTGTTGCGGTAACGCCAATGAGGTTATTTTTCTCTTGTAAGACTGAACGATCACAAATAAGTGCTTTTCGACACATGAGTACTAAGTTAGCATTACCCAAAAAGACAGGAACAGGAAGTAATGCAGAGTATTTACTACCAAGGCTTTCCGTAAGAATGAGTATTGCATCAATTTCACTACTTTTATTTTCTATCGATTTAATAGCTCTAAGAGAAACCATCTCATGAAAAACTACTCGATAGCCAATCTCGTGATAAGCACTGAGAATATATTTTTTGTAGCTTTCAGTGATTTTGTCATTTGGTAACACGGCTATATGCATTATTGAGGATGCATTTATTTCACTTGCGAGTGTGTGATTTAAAAAATTTAAAAAAAAGAGCGCTAAAAGTAATATGTATTTCATAGTTAAGTTGAAAGTATAGTGTTTTAATTAATTTAATTTAATTCTTACATCATAGCATATAAAGTCAATTTATGAGTGGAGTGGGAAATGTGCTGTTAAACAATAACCAAACAACTGCTGAAGTAATGCGTGTTGAGGTATAATAATATTCCTATTGTCATGTTATTAACTTAAAGCACATAAAAAAAATTTTTATTATGTGCTAATAAATTATCATTGGTGAAGCAAGCTCGAACGTCAGCTATAGGGAAAAAGTGATTACAATTAGAAGATGCTTGTGCGGCTGTTAATCGCTCTTTACTTCCTGTTAGCATAGAGTAAATCATAAGGTTACGTCAAATACCCTTTATTTGGCTCTGGTGCATTAATAAATTCTTAGATTGAAAACTTAGAAGGTCTGCTTTCGTATCAGAGAAGACCTTTTTGGTGCTGATTTAGGGTGTTAGGAAAGGTCTCTTTTGTAGCAAAAGTGATCAATCTCATTTGGTGACTGGTAATATCAATCATTATACGCAGTCACATATCTATAAAGATACGGTGATATTTACTCTGTAGAAATAACCTGCTCTGTGTTTTGCTAAAATTTAAATATAAAAAAAGACGCCTAAGCGTCTTTTCTTGAATTCTCGTGAGAACTAAAATCTGCAATTATGCGATGCCTCTTTTAGGTACAGCGATACAACACCTGCTCTGTGTTGGTAGCTTTAACTGTTTGACAGTTTTGCTAAATTTTAAAGATAAAAAAAGACGCCTAAGCGCCTTTTCTTGAATTCTCGTGAGAACTAAAATCTGCAATTATGCGATGCCTCTTTTAGGTACGGCGATACAACACCTGCTCTGTGTTGGCAGCTTTAACTGTTTGACAGTTTTGCTAAATTTTAAATATAAAAAAAGACGCCTAAGCGCCTTTTCTTGAATTCTCGTGAGAACTAAAATCTGCAATTATGCGATGCCTCTTTTAGGTACAGCGATACAACACCTGCTCTGTGTTGGCAGCTTTAACTGTTTGACAGTTTTGCTAAATTTTAAATGTAAAAAAAGACGCCTAAGCGCCTTTTCTTTAAGTTCTAGTGAGAACTAAAATCTGCAATTATGCGATGATTTTAGATACAACACCAGCACCAACAGTACGACCACCTTCACGGATAGCGAAGCGTAAACCTTCATCCATCGCTACTGGGTTGATTA
>NZ_JACGVZ010000011.1:0-131912 GCF_014077465.1 Colwellia sp. BRX10-4 | reverse complement strand
TAAAACATAAAACATAAAACATAAAACATAAAACATCAAAAACGCTCGCTTCCTTACATATTAAAAGTGATATCGTTATTAGATAAAGAAAAGAACACGAAAATTTACTTCTTCGAATCAACCAAGTCATCTCCGTGTTGAAAAAACAGTCAGTTTAAAAAAGTATTTGATGATTATTAACAATAAAGCTGGCGAAGATATAATCTTTTATTAGCGCACTATTCTTGTGGTGTAAGCTATGTACATAGCACAGGGTCTTAAGTTTATTTTATTGTTTGTTATAAAATAAAGCTTTAATGACAAACGACCTATTCTTCTTGTTCAGGGTCATAAGTAATTGCTTTATTGGCAATTGTATATGAAAATCCCTTGGTTGCTGTTAAATGACGTAACGCTTTTTGTTTTAATTTTATATCGGTAATAGGTTCTTCACCAAATTTTCTTATTTTTAGTGCCAATGCTTTATTAAAATAGTCATCTTCTGAGGTTTCAAGTTCATTAATACACTCATTAATGGTTGTTGATTGAAAACCCTTAGCATAAAGTTTCTCTTTTATTTTATTTGGGCCTATTTTACTTTCGGCCAGACTAAGCGTTAGTCTTTTGGCATAGCGGGCATCATCTATAATTTCATGTTCAATTAAATAATCTAAGGCAGTTTGATTATATTGAGTATCATCTTTGAATAATAAATTCGCTTTTTGCAATAAAGATTTTGCCGAGTAATCACCGTATCTCTCGATCATCCACATCATGTACGATTGAACACGTTTGTAAGAAATTTCTTGGGGTTTGGTGCTTTTTTTAGTTTTGTACATACGGCCACTTTTGTTAAAGAACGTATAACCGTTCAGCGTTGGTGTAAATATTCCAAATATGGATGTTTTATGTAACGACTAGGTGAGTAAATTGGCCAAGCTATTTTAGCTAAAGCCTACTAGAACCTCATCATAGTAACGCCTGACCTGCTTTAGGGTCAAACTTTACTGTTATCTCTTTGAGGAAATTATTGGCTATAAAGGAGAAAGCTCATCAGTTGACAAACTATTTTTGGACTTTAGGTAGAGCGAACAGATAATTTAAGGGGACATACGTTAACCGTTAGAACTTAAACCGAGACCATAGTAGGTTAAATTTCTAACTATTTAACACTATCCCCATTCCATGCAGTATAATGAGAATCATTCTCAATTGCGTTATAGGTTATTTATGACTTATTATTTTCTCGTTATTTTCAAAAATTAATGACTTTTTCAATGCGCTCATTTAAGCGCAAATTTATTTATGTTTTTTTTTGTCATTGGTTATCTTATCTCAACGCAAACATCGGCAAGCAGCGATACAGGAGGATTACGTCAACTTTTACAACTCACTGAATATATTAGTGTTGATTATGCTTCTGCCATTAGTAATAGCAAAATCATTGATTAAGGTGAGTGTCAATAAGTAATTGATTTTTAAGTGATATCGTTGAAAGAGTGGTAAGGGAGCCGGGAGAACAAGCCATGATTACGCTATCGAAATCACTTCTCTGTGTGGTACAAGCGAAAAAAACACTTGTCGAAATACAAGCGCTGACCAGTGAATTAAAAAACGTGCTGATAAAAAACTCTCCACAGTTATCGTTACCAACATCTTTACTTTCGGTATCTAGAGTTAAGCAATTATTTCAAAATAATTGTGCCAGTTGTCATGGTGTAAGGGGTAAAGGAGACGGGGAGCTTGCAAGGCAACTAAGTCCACAGCTTACAAATTTTAACGAAAGAACACGTGCTTTAGACCGTTCTATTCTGGGATTATATAATGTGGTAACCGGCGGTCTTGACGGCACTGCTATGCCTTCATTTAATAACTTAACGGCGAAACGACGTTGGTCGTTAGCATTTTATACAGGTAGTTTAGCTTTTGTTTTTGATGAAAAACGACAAGAAAATAATGCGCTTGATCACTCGCTCGCCGACCTTGTTCAGTATAGTCCTAACGAATTGTATAGGGCGAAAACTGACTTGAAAAAGGGTTTTGTTGAGCAGCTTAGAGCTAACCCTGAGGAACTGTTTTCTGCAACTAAGGCGCCATTAACAGTCGCGTGTGATCAACTTAAAAAAGCACTTGCCGCTTACAAAAATAGTGACGTTATACTTTCCCAACAATTTGCGGTGAGTGCCTACTTAGATGGGTTTGAGCTTGTTGAAAATAATCTCGACGCTTATGATAGTTCGTTACGTAAAATGATTGATTTAACTTACTAGGCTTGCGCAATGAAATTAACAACAAGGAAAGCTTGGGTGACGTTGCTGTATCTATTTCTGCAGTTTTGCTACAAATAGAACAAGCTGAATTTTTACTCAATGACTCAGCGATATCAGACACAGCTTTGTTTAGCGCCAGTTTTATTATTTTGTTACGAGAGGGCTTAGAGGCGCTATTGGTTGTGCTGGTACTTTTACCATACTGGTTCGGTCCAATAAAAAAGAAGCCATTATATATCTTCATTTTGGCTGGGCAGCAGCGTTAATTGCGGGTGGGTAAACTTGGTTAGTGGCACAAAAATTAGTAACCATTAGCGGTGCTAGCCGTGAAACCATGGAAGGGGTTGCCGCGCTGTTAGCTGCGATTATGCTCTTTTATGTTGGTTTTTGGATGCACAGTAAAACGCAAGCCGATCAATGGCAACGTTATGTTCAACAAAATATTAATAAGAGTTTAAAATCGGGTGCCTTGTGGGGAATCTCTGGTTTAGCGTTTATTGCGGTTTATCGTGAGGTTTTTGAGACAGTAATGTTTTATCAATCATTGTTAACCCAGACGAACCCCTCACAGCAAGTTGTTCTTTTTAGTGGCTTTTAGGCGGCAGTCGCTGTGCTTGTTGTCGTGGGCTGGTTAATGATTAAATATTCTATTAAATTACCAATAGCGTGATTCTTTTCAATAACAACATATTTACTCTTAGCCTTGTCATTTATTCTCGCGGGTAAAGCGATAACAGCGTTGCAAGAAGCCGCTATTATTAGTATTACGCGCTTTCCTATAGACTTTCATTTGGCGTGGTTAGGTATTAATTCAACGTGGCAAGGCATAACAATGCAAGCTTTTATCTTGTTTTTTCCAGTGCGTTATTCTTTAAACCTTGGTTAAAAAAAGACGAGCAGAGTAAACAAAGAAATTGAGCATGGACTTGAAAAAAATTTATAGAATGTCAGCAACGAACCATGTTTAGTATGGATGATATGTGATTTTTAACTCGCCAAATGCTAACTCCATTAAGGGTAAATCAATAAAGCATCGTAGTGATTTATTGATTATACAAATGACAATAGACAGATATTTCAAGGCGCTAGAATAGCCATAAATATAAGCTAACGCTACCGAGGAGGTACTTATGAAAACCTTAACGACAGACGTTGTAATTATTGGTGCAGGCCCCGTTGGTTGGCTTCAAGTATTTGAGCTTGGTTTACAAGGATTAAAATCGGTTGTTATTGACAGCTTACCAGAAGTTGGTGGTCAATGCAGTGAACTCTATCCAGATAAACCTATCTATGATATTCCTGCTTTGCCTAACGCTAAGGCAAGCCAAGTTATAGAAAATCTCTGTGAGCAGGCGGCTCCCTTTAAGCCAACTTTTTTATTGGGCGAGCGGGTCGAAGACATTAATAAATTGTCGGATGTTTCTTTTTCAGTTACCACACACAAGAATACGCTCATTCACTGTCGGGCGGTGATCATTGCTGCTGATAATGGTGCCTTCTCACCCGTTAAATTAAAACTACCATTAATTGATCAGTTTGAAGATAAACAACTGTTCTACCGAATCAATAATATAGAACACTTTAAAGATAAAAATGTCGTTGTGCTAGGCGGTGGAGATGCCGCACTAGATTGGAGTTTGAGCCTACAAAAAACGGCTAATAGTGTGGTGCTTATTCATCGTAGTACAAAGTTTAAAGCCGCTACAAGTAGCGTTAATGAAATGTACGTCTTGTGCGAAGACCTAAAAATGCAGTTTTTATGTGGTCAAGTGAGCGACTTTCAACAAGAAGATAATAAGCTAACTGGCCTGACAGTAAGTTCAAAAGATGGCATCAAACGTAGAGTAGAGCTTGATGAACTTGTTATATTTTTTGGTATGTCCCCCAAAATTGGCCCGATAGCAAATTAGCAACTTGCCATGCACCAACATCAGATAAAAGTAGATACACAATCTTTTCAAACCTCAGTGCCGGGTATCTATGCCGTTGGTGATATTAATTATTACCCGGGTAAACGAAAGTTGATTTTAAGTGGCTTCCACGAAACGGCCTTAGCGGCCTTTTCGATTGCGGAAACTGTGTTAGAAAAAGACCGTATTCCAACGTTATACACCACAACAAGTCCAGTAGTACATCAACGAATGGGCGTTACACATTCACTCGAAAGCCTGTTAGATGATTAACGGATAAAACAGGCGGGTGATTATTACTACTTACCTTTTGTTGTTGTCTCTTTATCTGCGCTATCGGACTGTAGAGGCTTAGCTGGAGAGTCTGAAAATAATAGCGGCAAACCTAACCGCTACTATTTTATGCTATGAGTTTATCTTTTCAGCCTGGTTCGATAATTTAATAAAGCTGAAGATTAAAGTAGCTGTTCAGCTAAGTAATCAACCAGCAGTCTTATTTTAGGCGATAAATGGCGATTTTGAGGGTAAATTGCCCATATTCCCTCATCAGGCGCACGGTAATTATCTAATAGGCTCACCAGTTCACCACTTTCTATGCGCTGTTGAACATAATAATCGGGTAACTGAACTATCCCTAAGCCCTTTAGTGCTGCATCCATCAGGCTGTAGCCATTGTTGTATCTTAATCTACCGGTTACGCGGATACTTTTTTCTCGATCAGACTCTCTAAAATGCCAGTAGTCTAGTGTGCCCAACAAACAACTATGTTGACTAAGCTCTGAGATTGAATGGGGGACACCCTGTTTTTCTAAGTATTGTGGTGATGCACAAAGGTAGTTTGTTCTTTTGCCAAGTTTTTTTGCCATCATGGTCGAGTCACTTAACTTACCAAGGCGAATTGCTAGGTCATAGCCTTCTTCAACAATGTCTATTTGGCGATTACTTAAATAAGCTGACACTTCAACATCGCTATATTGTTTTATGAAGTTATTCACTAGCGGTAATATTTGTTTTTCACCATAGGCAACAGGCGCTGTTAACTTAATTTTGCCTTGAGGTTTTGACTGTAAATTTGTGATAGCCCGTTCAGCAGCATCGAGACCATCGAGAACACTGCGACAATGCTGATAAAAAACACGGCCTTCTTCTGTTAATGATACTTTGCGAGTTGTTCGATAAAATAACTTAATATTAAGGCGTTTCTCTAACGCACTTATTTGTCGACTCACCTGTGCAGTAGATATCGCCATTTTTTTTGAGGCGAGGGTAAAACTTTCATTTTCCGCAACGTAAACAAATTCGCTGATGCCATCCCATTGCATGATTGTTACCTATATGTACAAGTGAGTTTACAAGTTAGCATATTATCATTTATATAGAGATAATTATATTAACCGCCAACAAGACAAGATAAGACATTATTGGTGGCCACAAAAGTAGCTTATTGAAAATTACTTTAGACCTTTGGCATTGATAGTTCGTATAACATTATAGGAAATAAAGATGAGTTGGTTATTCCTTTTTTTAGGTGTCGCTGCTGAGGCTATGTCTTATGTAGCATTAAAAGAGACTGATGGTTTTAGTAAACCTCTGCCAAGTGCTTTAGTTTTACTTGGACATTTAGCCGCATTCGTTTTTTTAGGTCAAGCAATGAAAGGCATGCCAGTTGGTATCGTTCATGCGCTATGGGCTTGCCATTATAACCGTGACTTTATTGTCTGCTTTGATCTACCGTCAGCATCTTGATTCAACAACATGGCTTGGTATGGGGTTAGTGCTGTTGGTATTGCTATGATAAATCTTGCCCAAGGACACAGTCATTAAGATGAATAATGTAGAGCAAAACTGTTAACAAAAGATGCTTTAACTTTTTGGTAACTATGTCCTTTAGATTATTACCAAGGGGTAAAAGTTAATTACATATTAGGCGTATTATCATCTTTAAATAAGTTGAGTAAACTAATGTTAATGTAACAAATTCGACTAGATGCTAATCCCATCAAAATATCTATTAATTGAAAAGTGAGAATAACGATGTCAGATAAATTTATAAAATCGAAAGCGGCTATTGCTTGGGGCCCTAATCAGCCACTATCTATCGAAGAAGTCGATGTCATGCTACCTCGCAAAGGAGAGGTGTTAGTTAAGGTTATTGCCTCTGGTGTTTGTCATACCGATGCCTTTACCTTATCTGGAGATGATCCAGAAGGTATTTTTCCCGTTATTTTAGGTCACGAAGGTGGAGGTATTGTTGAACAAATAGGTGAAGGCGTAACCAGTGTTAAGGTAGGCGATCACGTTATTCCATTATACACACCAGAGTGTGGTGAATGTAAATTCTGTTTATCAGGTAAAACCAACCTTTGCCAAAAAATTCGTGAGACACAAGGCAAGGGCTTGATGCCAGATGGCACGACCCGCTTTTACAAAGATGGTCAGCCTATTTTTCACTATATGGGCTGTTCAACTTTTTCTGAATACACAGTCTTGCCAGAAATTTCATTAGCGAAAGTTAATAAAGAAGCACCATTAGAAGAGGTTTGTTTACTAGGGTGTGGTGTTACCACAGGCATGGGCGCAGTCATGAATACGGCAAAAGTTGAAGAGGGCGCAACTGTTGCTATTTTTGGTCTTGGCGGTATTGGATTGTCTGCAGTGATTGGCGCGACCATGGCGAAAGCCAGTCGAATTATTGCTATCGATATTAACGAAAGTAAATTCGAACTTGCGAAAAAATTGGGTGCTACTGATTTTATTAACCCTAAAGATTACGACAAGCCTATCCAAGATGTGATTGTCGAAATGACCGATGGTGGTGTTGACTACTCTTTTGAATGTATTGGTAACGTTAACCTAATGCGCTCTGCCTTAGAGTGTTGTCATAAAGGATGGGGAGAATCAGTGATCATTGGTGTTGCAGGTGCCGGACAAGAAATATCAACCCGTCCATTTCAACTGGTAACTGGGCGAGTATGGCGTGGTTCTGCATTTGGCGGTGTTAAAGGTCGTACTGAGTTACCAGATTATGTTGAACGTTATTTAGCTGGTGAATTTAAATTGAGCGATTTTATTACTCATACCATGGGTCTTGAAGATATTAATGAAGCGTTTGAGTTAATGCACAAAGGAGAAAGTATTCGCAGTGTTATTCATTTTGATAAATAGGCGATATCAATAACCAGCATCTTCTTTGAAAGATAGTCATTCATATTAATAGTATGGCGCTCCCCTTTATCGCAGTAATTAGCAGGGGAGCGTCTTGAGGTTATCCTATGACAATTGATCCTTTAATTGAAAGTATCAGTGTAAATAAAATTTTTGGTGGCTGGCACAAGCAATACAGCCACCATTCTAAAACCGTAAACGCTAACATGCGTTTTGCCATTTTTTTGCCCCCACAGGCTAATAATGGCAAAAAAGTGCCTGTGCTTTACTGGCTTTCAGGTCTAACCTGTACCGATGAAAACTTTATGCAAAAAGCCGGCGCACTGCGAATAGCTGCTGAATTAGGTATTGCTATTGTTTCTCCTGATACGAGTCCAAGAGGTGAAGAGGTAGCTGATAATGATAGTTATGATTTGGGGCAGGGCGCAGGATTTTATCTTAATGCCAGCCAAGCACCTTGGAGCCGTCACTATCAAATGTATGATTACGTGGTTAAAGAACTGCCAGCAATTATTGAAGCCACATTTCCAGTGTCAGATAAGCGCGCTATTAGTGGACATTCCATGGGTGGACACGGGGCACTGACTATTGGTTTGTTAAATGCTGAACGTTATCGTTCAATGTCAGCCTTTAGTCCGATATGTAACCCGATTAAGGTGCCTTGGGGCAAAAAAGCTTTCAGCGCTTACTTGGGGAAAGACCAAGCAAGTTGGTACCAGCATGATGCCAGTGAATTAATGCGTATAGCAAAACAGTTTATTCCTGCCAAAGTTGATCAAGGTGGTGCAGATGATTTTTTGAAAGAGCAATTAAAACCAGAAACGCTAGAGGCTGCAGCAAAAATAAATGGTTACCCATTAGAGTTAACCATTCATGAAGGCTATGATCACAGTTACTATTTCATTTCTTCATTTATTGAAGCGCATTTGCGTTTTCATGCCAAGCACTTAGATAGATAAGTATTAAGGGAAAATGCCCTAAGGGGCAAGCTGTTTATTACACTTAATCAGGCCAAAATAATGTTATTATTGTTAGGACAAGTACCTCTTAAATATATTATCCAACATTAGCCAAGCTGATATCCAAGCTGATATTTAGCAATTCAATATTCTCATTTATTTTGCTGATTAAGCATAGGTTTATCCGTTATCCTCCTGGACGACTCTCAAAGGGGTAATAATTCAAAACACAGACGTTAGCCTAACACTCGTTAAAAAAGTCGTGGTATTCAGTTGCCGAAGCATAGGCAAATAAATGAGCTATCTGTTATCATCAATATCTTAAATATTATCAAACGAAAAAAGGCTGATACCTTGTATCGGTTTATTATCGCCATAGCTTTTGTTTTCACAGGCGTTACTTATAATGCCTATGCAGATGACATAAAAGTTGAATTTAGTGGTTTTGCTTCTTTAGCACTCAGTTATAGTGACGATCCTGATATTGCTTTTAGTCCTAATTATTTGAATATTGATGATACAGGCTGGTCAGCTACCCGTGACTCAATTTTAGGTGGGCAAGCCAACATAACCTTAGCTAAAAACTGGGATTCTGTTGTGCAATCTTTCCTAGAAGATCAGGCGAATACAGACTTTGAAAACTACCTCGATTTAGCTTTTTTGCGTTACCGTCCTTCGCGTCATTGGGCTATTCGTGTGGGCAGATTAAACAGTGATCTTTATTTGCTTTCGGAGTACCCGCACGTGGGATACGCCTATTTGTCGGTACGTGCGCCACATGAGTATTGCTCTTTTGCAAGTACAGTGGGAAATTTCGATGGTGTAGATATTGAATACAGCCAATCAATTAATGATGGATTTTTACGGTTAAAATTGGCTGCGGGTAACACGACTGCGAAATTAAAAGCGAGTGGTAAAGACTTTTTTATTGATTTTGACCATTTAATGACTTTTAGCGCAACCTACATATTTGATGCCTTGACCATGCGATTTTCTCTATCACAAGCCGATGTCGGGGACTATAAGTTCGAGGCATTAAATGAGTTTATTGATTTATTAAACTCTGTGCCAGCTCCTGTGTTGCCTAAGCAGCGTCGGTATCAGCAAGTTTTGACACAAAAACCATAGTATTGAATATGCTGCTTTAGGATTAACCTACGATAATGATAATTGGTTAATTCAATCTGAAATAGGTATCTCAGAGTCTCCTTGGTTGGTTGCTTCATCAAATATTAATGGCTATGTGAGTGTTGGTTATCGTTTAGATAAAGTGACGCTTTTTTCCAGTGTTTCTATTTCAAAGAACCGCCATAAGATAACCAAAGTTACTGCGCCCCAATTTCCTCCGGGTACGCCAATACAAGTAACCTTTCCATTACAACAGTTAGCATTGGCTTCAAAAGAGGCTGATGACCGATTAGTGGTGCATCAACATTCAATTAATGTTGGTGTAAAATGGCAGGCGTTAACAATTTGATCGTTAAAGCGCAAATTGATCACTTTGATATTCAACCTTTTAGTGGCGGGTTATGGGGGATAAGTGGTCCGGAAAATGTTGAAAAAGAGCATAGAATCAACGTGTTTACTGTTAGTGCGAACATGGTATTTTAACGATGAAAAGCCCCCTGTTATTAATGATTGGCTTGGTCCTTTTCAACCTTGATGCTGTGAGTACAGAGTTTGTTGTTGTGGTGAATAAAGACAATACGATTGACTCATTATCTAAGCGCGAAGTGATTGACATTTATATGTGCTGTTATTTAACTTTTCCTGACGGTGAAATGGCACAGCCACTAGATTTACCCTCTGAATCGCTATTGAAGAATGACTTTTATATGCAATTAGTGAATAAAAGTGAGCAAAAACTAAATGCTTACTGGGCAAGGTTACTGTTCTGTGGGCGAGCTAAACCGCCGATTGCCGCCATTTCAATTGAAGATGCTTTGAACAAGTTATACAGGTCACCATATTCAATTGGTTATATACCTTAAGACCAGCTCACTGATGCTGTAAAAGTGGTTATCGATTTAATGAAAATTAGTCAAAATCTTTATGTCAGAGTTCCATTGGCTATTGCTATTGTTGCTGTGCTAGTGGAGTAGGTTTCTTCAACGTTATCCTATTATGCTGGCCTCCAAGAAAAGAAAGATACTAACTATTTGCTTGTTAAACAATTAGCTCAAACGATGGCAAAAACTGCGACGATATCTGCCTATTTAAATAATCGCGAGCTCGGACAGGAAATTATTAGCGGCTTGTTGAGTAATGATTTGGTTCAAGGGGCTAGACTCTAATGCGAAATGAGCATTTCAAGTGGTGTTCTTAACAATCCACAAGATGGCATAGTTATCCAGTTAATCCATCCTTTTATCGATGATACCCTTGTTGGTACACTTACGCTTTATCCAAACAATAATTATATTCAGAAACAAGTAGAGAACTCACTTAAAAAAGAAGTGGCATTGATACTAATACAATCCATCATTATTACTTTTTTTGTCTCTCTGATCGTGCACAGATGGCTAACTAGGCCAATTCAAAAGTTAACCGATAGTTTTACTACCATCAACCCTAGTATACCGAAAACAATGCAGATGTTGTTGGTGAAGCAAGTTGCCAAAAATGAAATTGGTAAATTAACAAAGGGCATAAACTCTTTGATGCATGAGTTACACCTTACTATTAGTAATGAACGATCATTGTGTGAAAAAACTCAAGAGTTAGAGCGTAAATTCAGGCTTGTCTTTGAACAAGCGAGTGCTGGAATTTGTTTGCTCGATGAAAAAAACACCATTACCACCTTTAACCCGGCTTTTTTACAATACTTCAGTGTTGCAGGACAGACAGACTTAGCCTCTTTACACTTCCCAACCTTATTAAATAATGTCGACAAACTAGAAGAGTTGTTATTGAGTATTCGCGCCGATAAGAATCGGCCACAAGTCACCCTAGATATAGAATGCCGTATTGGCAATAAATCGCTGTGGCTGCACTGTTTATTTGCAAAATTAAACGAGCAGCGCAGCAATAAACGCAGTAGTGAGCAAGGTAATTTAGTTGAAGTGATCATACATGATGTTACTGAACGAGCAGAACGGGAATTTCAAACACGTTTTGAAGCGGATCATGACCCTTTAACCCATCTACTTAATCGACGCTCCGGCGACAAAAAATTAGATAATGCCTTACTTTATTGTTTAGAAAACCAAAAAAGTTTAGTGCTGATGATGATTGATTTAGACAAATTTAAACCCGTTAACGGCACTTATGGCCATGAAGCCGGCGATAAGGTCTTAGTAGCAACAGCAAAACGTCTTAAAGCACATTTTAACTTGGCAACAGACCTCTGTATTCGATGGGGAGGGGATGAATTTATTGCTGCCCGTCAATTGACGACATTTGATCAAGAGTTAATGCTTGAACAAGCCAATAAGATTCTTGTTGATATAGCGCAGCCCATTTATATTTCAAATGACACGCACTGCCAAGTAGGCGCAAGTATTGGTATTGTTGCCCCTAAAGACGGTAAGGTACTCCATAAACTGATGGTTAAGGCAGACGACATGATGTACCAAGTTAAGGCATCAGGACGAGGTCAAGTAGCATTCTATCAAAAACCATCATAAGCGTGCCATTGATAGTCTTATGCTGCCTAAGTGGTTTTAGATAGAGAAAAATTATTGGATTATTTTAAACGTGTTTAAGATAGCCAGCAAATACGGTTAATCGTTATCATTAATTTTTATTATCTTTTGGGGAGATACCAAGGGTAACTCTAAGGTAAAACAGGTGTTTTTTCCTAACGTACTGACCACGCTAATTTTACCATCGAGTAAATTGACGACAATATTAAAGATGATGTTCAGGCCTAGACCTGAACCCCCTTCACCAAGCTTAGTGGTAAAAAAAGGTTCAAAAATTTTGTCAATAAACGCTTTTGGTATGCCTTTACCATTATCTTCTATTTTGATAATGACAATTGAATCATTTAGATAAGCTGATATAGCGATAATGCCAGAGTTTGTACTTTCAAAGCCATGAATAATGGCGTTATTAAATAAATTAGTCATCACTTGCCCTAAAGGACCTGGAAAACTGTCCATCTCTATATTTTTATCGATTACGCAGTCGAAGGTTATCCCGAGGCGTTTTATTTTATGATGATGTATACGAATCACTTCGTCTGTGACATCAGATAAGAAAAATATACGTCTTGCCTCACTCGTTTGGTCAACAGCCACTTGCTTAAAACTCTGAATGAGGACAACAGCTCGGTCTAAAGAATTCAGTAATATATCTAAGCATTCATTAACTTCTTTTTCGTAATGTTCCAAGTCAGAACGCTTGACCTTTTTTTCTTTAAAAAGAATTGAAAAATTTTGAAAGTTATCTTTGATTGTACTGCCTATCGTGACAGCTATGCCTAATGGCGTATTAATTTCATGAGAAACCCCTGCAACTAATGAACCTAAAGAGGTCAGTTTCTCTGTTTGGATAAGCTTGTTGTGTGCATGAAATAATGACTCAAGCATAGTATTAAATGACTCAGCTAATTCGCTAATTTCGTCTTTACCTTCAATGTCGAGTTGAAGGAGAAGATCACCTGAATGAGTAAGACTTGCTATATGGCATTGTATTTTAAGGAGTGGCTCTAATATTGTGCTGATCAATAGCCAACCAATAAATAGGCCAATGGCAATAATAATAACAGTAACCAAAATAATAAGAGAACGTGTTGTTTGATGATGTTGATGATTACTGTTGTAAAGGGCTTGAGCTCCATCAATATTTGTTTCTAACATACCCGCCATATTATGTTGCATGTCATTAAAAAGTAAACCATATTCTTCATTGGCTAGTCTATCTGCAGCGATATCTTGGTTGCTTTTACTTAGAGTGATAATTTGCTCAGTTAACAACTCAAACGTTGTTAATTGAGTTTTGAATTTATAGAATAATTTTGTTTCTTCGCCACTGTCTAATGTTTGTTCAAATTTAGTCAGTGAAGCATGGAAGTTGACGGATGCATTACTGATTTTTTGCTCAGTGTCTCTCATCGACTTATCGTCAGGAGAAATAATATGACTTTTTATTAGTACAAACTGTTGATATAAATATTGCCGAGCGTCGGTAAGATTAATAAAACTGACAAAATAATTGTCATAAATATCTTGACCGTTTTTGTTAATGGTGTCCGTTGAATTTATTGCAATAAGGGAGATGATTAAAGGCAGTATAATAAAGACACTAATAGAGATAGGAATTTTTTGTGAAATTTTCATGTTGCGAAACAGTTCAATCATCAATAAGACTCTTTATAAAATTTTACACGTTTCATGGTTTAGCTAATAAAAATACTAATAAATATTAACTAATTAGCTTATTAAGAACCGATGGTGGTGTATTCCTTACTTTCCAACAATAGCTTAATATGAAGGTTAAAAACATCAGTAAATAATCTTTTGCTAATAGTTTAAAAGCTACTAGCGATTACATTAAGCTATGAAGCCTACTTTTAACGTGTTGCTGCGCTTAAATGCGTTAAAACCTTGCAGCCAATTATATTTTTATTAACACTTTTTCGCTTAGTGCCTGATAAACATCGATAGTATGAAAATTGATGATATATTTAATTTTAACACCTTTATTAACCTACAATGAATGAGTTGATAAGTTAACTTATCAATTTAAGCCTATGCAGGGTATGGCTTACTAGGAGAACTTTCAATGATTCGAGATGATGTAACAAAGTCATTATCAATGCTAACCCCTGGCTCTGCCATTATTGTCAAAGTCTCAATTTCGCCCAGTAAAAAAATAAAATTTTAAAGTGTTTTTGTTGGTTTTTTACCCAAACAATTTATGTTGATACAGCTACCCGATTTAAATCGTCATGTCGAGCTTACTGGCAATATTAATCAAGGGGCAGCGTGCACCGTTAGAATTATCGTAGAAAAGCATGAAGGCGCGGTTGTTGCTTTTGTTACCAGTATAGAGCGCACGATAACTGTTCCAGCAAAAATGATTGTCTTGAACATTCTGCAACAGGTGGCCGTTCGACCGCTACGAAAAGAAACACGAATTGATACGCAATTAAATATTGAAGCTTTGGTCAATAATTCGTTATTAAAAGGCATTATGGTTAATCTTTCATTAGAAGGCTGTTTATTAAGTGCCAAGAAGGAAGAAAATGTTGTTATCACCAAAGACGATACCATTACCTTCGCTATTACTGACAGGGCCTTAAGTGACATCACATCAATAAAAGGTATTGTTTGTAATATTAAGTCATCGCTGACGATTTATTATTTTGGCGTTAAATTTGAAGATGAATCTTATGATGTTATTAAAAATTTGCTGATAAAAGTGATGTTTTCAAATTAACCCGTACACTTTAGCCATTGATCACACTTTTGCTGCTCTTTTATCCTTGATGTAGCTTATTAATATATAGATATATTAATCTAATTGATCAGATGAAATGTATCCAAAGCATGCCCAACAGTGTTAGATTATATTGACATGAGCAGGGAAATTTACAAACTCAATTATACTTTGATAAAGACGAGAGGCCAATATTGCTAAGCAAGCTTTACACTCTTACAAGGTTAGCATTAGATAGTTGAGTCAAGGAGTTATAGTGCAGCATCATAATATTATTTTATACACGACCGATCGTGAAGATAGCGAGCTGTTAATTAAGGTGTTGATTGAACATTTTGATAAAGTACTTGTTGTTACTGTTTTGCGAGATCTTGATAAACAGCTTAAAGATGGGACGCCTAAAATAATTTTAATCGATACCATTACTCTTCAACGATCTTTAATGATCTATTACAGCTCGCTTAAATCAGTTTTAGTAGAGCAAACGTGCGAACACTTTATTGTTTCTGTTGTTTCTGCGGGGGAAGAAAACGAAGCTTATGAAGCTTATGATAACGATATTATTGATGATTATATAATTACCAATCCGCTTTATGAGAAAAAGCGTGCTATTGTTGTTTGTTCTAATTTACTAACTAAGCTTGGCATTGGTCTCAAAAAAAATGCTGCCTTAGACTATATTTATAATAAAGAGTCATATGCAAAAGAAATTAGAGAAACGGTATTGCATGGCTTAGAGTTGAAAGAAAAACTTAGATTGTCTTTTGAAGAGAGTATTACCGACGTTGAACACTCTATTAGTAAAGCAACAGAACAAATTAAACTCAAACACCATGTTAATATTAATTTTGATGTGGTTAAGAATATTTTAGCGTCGATACGTTCAAACGAAATTCGACCTAGACTGGTGGAACTGCAAAGTAAAGCATTAGACTTGCTCAGTGGATTAATCAGTGACGTGGAAAATATAGCACAAGAAACTAATGAAGCGGCTCAATCAGATAAAAGTGGGCAAGTACATCCGCCAACTTCTTTTAACAAGCTTTATAATGCAAGTAACGCCGATGCAGTAAAAGAATTAGATAAGGTACAAGAGGATAATAAATCAGCCGCTATTAATATTCTATTGGTTGAAGATGATCCCATTAGCATACATTTAACCAATCTACTGTTGAACAATTACAAACTCAACGTTCGAACCGTCAGTAGCGGGAGAACTGCCTTAATCTGCCTTAATAATATACGTTTTGATATCGTTTTACTCGACGTGAGTCTGCCCGATACCAATGGTTTATATATTTTAGGACAAATGAAACAGGGCAACGGAAAAAATGTTGATACGCCACTTATTATGTTAACCGGTAATAAGAATAAGCAAATAGTAAAAAAAGCGATTGAACTAGGTGCTAAAGGTTATCTCATTAAACCTTTAACGCAAGGCGTTGTTGCTAAGTTATTTAAGGAAAATAACATTCCTTTAATTGAAAAGAAATAAACAACCACCACCACCTTCAGCTAATTGATCGTGCAGTGGGTAAGTGGCCGACGATTTCATCAATTAATACGCTAAATATTAGAGTCTTTAGTAGCGACTTGTGATTGATGAAAACGTTTATAACATTAGCTTCAGTCTCCGCTATAGATAATCACTGACAAACGCCCAAGCTTGGCTTAAAAGTTTGCTGCTATCTCGTCAGACACTCGAATAAACTCAGCATAAAGTTTATGGCTTAACGCTATAACTTCTTGTGTATTTTCTTCTTTAGCTAGTTGTTCCAATTGCTCGCAATAATGACCGAGTAATATCGCTCCAGCGCCACGGGTTGAAGATTTAAGCTTATGTGCCAGTTCCGTTACACTCTGCCAATCTTTATCAGTAATGTGCACGGCTAATTCAGCGAGTAATGGTTTACTATGTTGTTGATAAAATTGTAAAAATTCTTGTTGTGCTTCTTTATCATCACCAAAACATTCAACTAATGCTGAGATACTTATTGCCGGTTTTTCTATCAATTCAGTAACTTGTTCATCGGTCAATTCAGGTGGTGATTCTATTTTAAATTCATCTTCGAGTTCTTCTTCCACTAACCATTTGCTGAGTAAAGCCTTTAAGCTATCTAGCTTCATTGGTTTAGTCACGTAGTCATTCATGCCAAGTTCAATGCAATGTTCGGCTTCATTTCGCATCGCGTTAGCGGTGATTGCTATTATAGGTATCTGTGTTGTGCCGCCTTGTTCATTTTCTCGCACCTTTTGGGCAAACTCAAAACCATCCATGATCGGCATCTGACAATCAGTCATGATCAGGGAAAATGAATATTGTGTCATTTTAGTTAAGGCTTCTTCACCATGGTTGGCAATGATGACAGCATAACCAAATAGATTTAGCTGACGCTCTAATACCTGTTGGTTAAAGACATTATCTTCAACAATTAAAATTAGTTTATTACTGGTTTGTGCTTCAGTAACACTGGGTATAGATAACGTCTTAATATCTTGCTTTAGACAACTTATAAGTGGATTTTTTTGATCCATAATACGGGCAATGGTCCAGTATATTTTTTGTGGTAAAAACGGATTACTGGCAATGGTTGTCGCGTGTTCAGGGTAAAAGGGTAAGTCGAAGTCATGCCACCTTTCAAGAATCAGTATATTAATATCCTCATCACTGTTGTTGGGTAACTGCATTTTAACTTCTGGCCAAAGGCTAATAACTTGTTCTGCTGAAATAATAATAAGATCATAATTTTCAGCAGAAATAAGCTTGCTTAATTTTGTTGGCGAACTTGGTGCTAAATGACAATGTGCGCCAAGCTCTGTTAGACCTTTCTGCAAGATATTATCGGTAATTCCATCATAAGCAATGAGTAAAATATTTAAATGATAGAGTTTTACACTCAGGGTCGATGTCTGTTTGTTTTCAGTTGCTATCAAAGGTAAATCGACATAAAATTCTGTACCATCACCTATCACGCTTTGACAACTTATTTGTCCTCCCATCATAGTGGTTAACTTTGAGCAAATAGATAAGCCGAGTCCTGTGCCGCCAAATTGACGATGAGTGCTACTGTCTGCCTGTGTGAAAGCATCGAATAAATGTACTTGTTGATCCTCACTAATACCAATACCATTATCTTTAACAGTCAACCGAAATAATTTTTTGTGTTGGTTATTATCTAAATAATCAAGCTTAACCTCAATAAGGCTTTGCGGCTGGTCATTGTTATGACTAAATTTAATCGCATTGCCTAATAAATTAAGTACAATTTGTCTTAATCTAATGGGATCGCCTAACATTGACTCAGTCATATGATGATTAGATGAACAAACCAACAATAATTTTTTGCTTTGTAATTGTGACGCTAGTAACTCTGCAGCCCCTTCAATAATCTTTGTCCAGGTGAACGGTATTGACTCTAAAGTCATTTTACCCGCTTCTATTTTTGAAAAGTCGAGCACGTCATTAATGATTTGTAATAACGCCCATGCTGAATCTTTGGCAACATTGGCTAAATGGTATTGATCATCATCTAGTTCTGATTGCTGCAGTAGCTCTAACATACCAACAACACCATTCATCGGTGTTCTAATTTCATGGCTCATTGTTGCTAAAAACTGCGACTTAGAGTCGCTTGCCGCTTCTGCTGTTAAACGTGCTTGTTCTAATTCTTGCTGAGATTCCTTTAAGTCAGCTAATGTCTTTTCTGTTCTGTTACGTTGGTATTTAACATCAAGCAGCACATTGAGCGTCGATTGACGAGACTGTTCTTTTTCAGCATCAAGTATTTCACGCTCTATTTCATTTTGTTTAATGTTGGTTATATCTCTGACAATACCTAGCATGCTTAATGGTTCGCCACTTTCATCACGGGTAACCTCAGTTGATGTATTGATATACCTTAATTGCTTATCGGCTAATATTATTCGGCATTCAAAGTTATAAACTTCTAACTTATTTAAGGCTTTCAGTTGGTGTATTCTAAATTGATAACGGTCTTCTGGATGGACAAGGTTTACAATAAGCTCTGAAGTCAAAGGCGTAGAATTTTTCTCAATACCTATTAATCTGTGCATGCCGTCTGACCAGTAAATGATATCGTTTTTAAGATCTTTTTCCCAACACCCCAAATGAGCAATACGTTCAGCCTCTTTTAAAAAAAGCTGCTGTTTTAGTAGCTTATCTTCATTGGCTTTTTGCCTCGTTATATCTTGATTTATCGCAAGAAAATGATCTGTTTTACCATTACGGTCTCTAATGGGGGTAATGTCGGTAGTGCCCCAATAACAGCTACCGTCTTTTTTCTTATTGTATAGTTGACCACTCCAATGCCTGCCTTCAATGATTTTTTGCCAGAGTTGCTGATATTTATTGGTGTTTTTGTGTCCAGAATCTAGCAGGCTGGCATTTTTACCTAAAACTTCTGTTTTTGAATAACCGGTAGTTTTACTAAATGCTTTATTGACGTAGACAATTTCACCCGTCAAATTAGTGATCAATATCGCTGAATGACTTTGTTCAACAGCACTTTCGAGTACCAGAAGTCTTCCTTCTAATTGTTGTATTGTGCTTAAATCAGAAATAATGGCAGTAAAAATATTATCTTGAGTGGTTTTATGACTGCTTATCGCAACACGAGCTGAAAATTCCCGACTGTCACTAGCCTTAGCCCGCATAATTCTGAAACTGTCACATACACTGCTATCATTAATGATATTATTGATCCATTTCTGCAAGTTTTCTTGTTCGTTTTTCATAAAAAAGTCATTGAAAAAGATTGATTCAGCGCCTTTTCTATCAACCAAAAGCAGTAAGCCAGCGACTTTATTAAAGCGTATTATTTCCCCTCTTGCATTAAAGGATATAATGGCATCAGGTGCGTTATTAAGCATAGAGTAAAGGTACTGCTCTGAATCGAAGATGGCAGCTGCGCTGCGTTTTTGCCAATAAAAAGCAATAACTAAAATAAATAAACTCAATAACACCGTTTGCAATAGCTGCCAGAAAAAACCATGGACTATTTTCTGTTGAGATTGCAATACATCAACTTCACTGACTTCTGCGCCGATACCCAAACCTAAAGTACTATTCCACAACCAAGCGCCTAACACGGGCTGGCCACGATAATCTAAATAACTTTCTTCGCTGTAGCCTGTGTTGCTTTTTAATGCTGACTGAGCTAATTTTGTATAAATGGGAGCTTGTGTTTGTTCACTAGTCGTTGATTTTGAAGGAAGTGTTAATGATATTGCTAAGACGCTAGATTGCTCTTTTGTTAGTATTCCCTCGGACCTAAGTTCTGGCTCAAATTGACTGGCGGTTAATAAACGAGCTTTGGTGTCAAAGAAGTATGTTTGCTCTGATTTCCAGAAACTTTGCTGCTGTACTGTCGAAGAAAAAGCGCCAAACGGATTTAAACGTATGGCAAGCGCTGCAATAACTTGTTGTTCATTATTAAATATTGGCGCAATAATAAAAGTTGTTGGATATTTTTGCTGTATTTTTCCCTGAATGTTGACTAAAGGGGTTTCGGATAAAAGCGGAGGAATAAAAATGAGCTGACCATTAAAAACTTCAGCAAGCCTTTTGGGGTATTGTTTAGCGATTATGTTAGGTTGCCCAATTAAGTCAGCAACCTTGGCAGTGAGGTTAATATTGTCAGGGGAAATAACATAAAACCCTTCATTTTCCTCTACCAGAAGATAAGGTTGTAAAAAAGCAGTTAACTTGTCAGTGGCTTTTGTCATAGCGGCAGAATCGCCACTCGCTTGGGCGGCAACTAATTGTTTGACTTGTTTGACAATAATAGGCGAGGTTGACCAAGCTTTTACCTTGTTAAAATGAGACCTAATCCAGCCATTCTCTAGCAAGTCATTACTGACATTCACTCTGGCCTTTAAAATTTCTATTGCTTGTGTTCTTAGGGTGTTTTCAACTTTATTAAGGCTATACCAACCTATTATTGTTGAGCCAATTAAAAATAGCACTACGGTTGCAGTGATTAAATATAAAGGCGATTTATATAAATTTGCGTATCGTGACATAATTATTCAATCCATTATTATAATCTTTATACTGGCAGTTTTTTCACCCGTGATACTTTCTTTTAAAGCGTAAGCTTTGTTAGCGTTTATGTCACTTTGTGATGAAAATTTTTTAAGCACTCTTTATCGTTTAGTTAACCAATTATGATGTTGTTATATATTTATTAATGAAACGGTTAATGTATGTTAACCAATTAATTAATAAACATTATTTTTTTATTATAACTATGACTATAGGTTATTTTGAGAAAAATAGATGCCTATAATTCAAACTATTACTGATAACTTTACTGTGAAAAACACAGCGAAAGGAAGGAGCTTGAAATGTACTTGCTGTTCTGTTTTGAAATGTGTTTACACATTTTAGCCTTAATAATACAATTAACACTTAATTAATTCCAAGGTGGATGAGAGTATCTTTATAACATCAATAATTCGCTTGTTGCTCAATGAACGTGTCATGGGTTTTTAGCACTTATTTCACTTTTTATTGCTCTCGCGCCAACAGTCGTTGCGACTAATGAGCTCTTTACTCAAGCGAACGTTTTTTGAAATGGGGGAGCCTGGCTCTTTTTATTGTTGAATAGTGGGTTAATTTTGTTTTAGCATCAAGTCGCCGTGTGTTTTTACTGGGTCCGTGGCGTATCTTAGATTTATTTATCATCTGTACGGGCTTGCTATCCTTGATCCCTATGGCTAATGAACATTTACGTAATATTCCTGCTTTAAGACTGCTTAAATTCATCCGAATGGCTTTATTTGGTGTTCGAATGAAATTCGCTATGTCCTTAGATAACAATAAAGTTTCGACGGTATTGTTATCATCAATGCAGTCCTTTAGCACGTATTCGTTAGTAGATAAAATATTTGTGACTACGCTGAATTAACTTGGGGTAGCGTTGTAAAGCGATTAAAGTCGTTAAGTCATGACAGGTTATTTGCTATAGGGCTTTACTCTGAGCAACTTACCGAGGTTGCGGAGATTTTTCAAACCTCTAAGTCTGTCTTAGATAGGCTCTTTAAATATTCGTTGTATTCAAGAATAGAGATAATGGATGAATACACCGCCATTTTCCTCTGGGAATTCTAAGGTGGTAAATGAGTTCAATGATAGTGTGCCTACTATACAACGAAGTCCTATTCTTTTATTGGGCGCAAATAATAATATTATTACTTTGTCTGGGACAGAATCATCGCTAGTAGATGAAATAACACTTGATTTAACCGAGGTAGGAACACCTGTACCGCCTTTAATCCAAGCGAAAAGTGCGCTTATTCGTGTTTTGTAGTATATTACACCGACGTTATTGGTACATTAGAACAGGCGCTTTTATACTTAGATAAGCATCAAAAAAATTAGGTAATAAAAGCTTCTTAGACCAAACCTTTCGACAGCGTAATGGAATTACCAATGTCAGGGGGGTAACCTTAAGCATTTAGCGTCAGTGGTTCACCAACTTACAGTAGAGCCCCTTGCAATTAAAAGTTTTTAAATTATGCCTCTTCCTATTTTTGCAGTATTAGTTGATGGTTTATTTGATAGTGCCAATGACTTATTAACAACACTGGCAGCGTAAGTTGAACTGTGCATTAATATATCTTTATTTGAAATGAATAAGGTAAGGCGATTATTGGCTGTTATCACCATAATCTCCACCGTGGTTGGTGGTCTAATGGGAATGAGCTTAATTGACAGTCCTTGGAGTTTTACCTTATATTAAGTGACTTTCTTTGTCGGTGTGGCGATGTCTTGTGGTATTTATATTTTTTCCAGTAAGGGTGATTTTGTTAAAAGATAAAAAGTTTCGCCATTATTATTTTTGCGTATACAATTAATTTTATTGACAAAAATAACTATTTAATTTTTATTAATAAACGATTAAATAGCAAACTGATTATCGATAGGGGCTAAGCATTAAAAAATTGCCAGACATTCAACAACGAATTGATATGGATCTTAGACGTCGTTCGATAACAGGTATCGTTTTTTATACGGTGATGTTACCGGCTGTTTTTTGGTCATTTGACTTCCACACCAAAGAGCCTGCTTTGACCTTAGCTTTTGCGTTAAGCATGTTGGCAATTAGTATAGTACGCCTCACTCACTGGTTTTTTAGCGATTCTATTTATAATTACTCTCCTAACGTGTGGCGTAATTGCTTTACTGTTTTATCATTGTTACATGCAAGTGTATTAAGTTTATTTTTTGGCTTAGCGATATACGACCCACGTTTCACCCCTATTTTACATGTCACTATGTTGGCTATCGGTGGTATTGCCAGCAGTGCAATTGTCGCACTGACACCAAGAATATCTTTAGCCTTATTGAACTTAGGGATACTTCTAGTTCCATCAATAATAGCCGGTTTTATTATTGAGTATAAATTACCTTATGCGTTTATGATCCTTGTCTATGTAATCTTCATAGGTTTAATGGGCATTCGCTCTTCACGTGAATATAACCGCTCTTTTGAAATTGAAACTCAACTGGATGGACAGAAAAAAATCTTAGAACAACTCAACAAAGTTGACTCACTGACTAATATTTATAATAGGGGATATTTTAACAGTGAATTTGAACGCCAATGGCAAATGGGTAGCCGACATGAAATATCGACAGCATTAATGCTAATAGATGTCGATCACTTCAAAGTATTTAATGATAACCACGGGCATTTATGTGGTGACGCTTGCTTAATACATGTGGCTAGAGTGATTAAAGAAAATATTAAGCGCTCGACAGATCTCGTTGCACGCTTTGGTGGTGAAGAATTTGTGGTATTACTTTCAGGCTATAGCGCTAAAGATGCCAAGGAACTGGCAGAAAAAATTAGACTTTCAATTGAAAGGACTCCTTTATATTATGAGGGTAATGCATTTAGTGTCACGATAAGTATTGGTTTAGCTTCGACTATTCCCGATAGTCAATGTGATAGAAAAACTTTACTAGAAGCCGCTGATAAAGCCATGTATAGCGTAAAGAAAGCGGGAAGAAACCAAGTTTCAAGCGTGATTGAATTAGACGCTACGCTCAGACAGTCTAATGATATTTAATTTTTAGCCATTTATTGAATACCTGAGTAACCCCTGTTTAATATAACCAAGTCAGTAATATCAACAGGCACTACTAGTTTACGTATAATAAAATAGACTAACTTTAGCTACTTGGCGTTATCAGTGCTAATGATATCAAGGCCAGTGATACCAAGGCCAGTGATACCAATTTAGAGGTATTCAAAGCAATAACAGGTCATTAAAAGCGAGTTGATGACTCTACTTATTCTCATCAACTCTGTGCAATGAAATTTTATATTAGCTCAGCGGTGCTAGCAACGAGCCTAAAATATCATCCGTTAAACTCAGTTTATTATCACTGACTTCTTCAGACAATAAAGCTTTAGCAAGTTCTGCTTTATTTTGCTGTATTTTTTGGATTTTCTCTTCTATTGAATTTTCTATAATATATTTATAAACAAAAACAGGCTTGTCTTGTCCAATTCGATACGCTCTGTCAGTTGCTTGATTCTCTACGGCAGGATTCCACCAAGGGTCAAAATGAATCACGGTATCGGCAGCAGTTAAGTTTAAGCCAACACCACCAGCACGTAAGCTAATCAAAAATACCGGTACTTCACCTTCTTGGAATTTATCTACCACGGCTTGTCTATTGGTCGTTGACCCAGTTAGTTTAACAAAATCAATACCTTCTGCCACCAACTCATCTTCTATTAAAGCAAGCATACTGGTAAACTGAGAAAAGATTAATATTTTGCGGCCTTCAGCAATTTGCTCAGGTAGCGTTTCCATTAAATAGTCAAGCTTGGCTGATTGGTTTACTTTTTTAGCGCCTTCAAGCGATAATAATTTAGGGTGATTACAAACCTGTCTTAGTTTTAATAATGCATCTAATACTTCTATCTGACTGCGTTTTAAGCCTTTGTCAGCAATGATATCTTTTAAACGACTGTCCATCGCTAAACGCACTGATTCATAAAGTTCAGCTTGCTGACCTTCAATACGCAATTTTTGAATGATTTCAGTCTTTGGCGGCAACTCAGTGGCTATTTTATCTTTCGTTCTACGTAAAATAAATGGCTTGATGCGTTGGTTTAATAACTGCTTACGCTCTTGCTCACCATGCTTTTCTATCGGTGTTCTAAAGAGTTTAGTAAATTGTCTTTGCCCACCAAGAAAACCCGGTAATAAGAAATTAAATTGTGCCCAAAACTCACCTAAATGATTCTCCATCGGCGTACCGGTTAAGCATAATTTATGTTGCGCTTTGAGGGTCAAAAAGGCTTGGTATAATTTTGTTTTAGTATTCTTTATATAATGAGCTTCATCGAGCACCAGATAATAAAATTTTTGCTGGCTATAAAGCGCTAAATCTTTAGTGATTAATGCATAGCTGGTGATGATAATATCAACTTGATTCTCATGTCCTTCAAAACAATCAAAATGCTGCTGGCGTTTACTGCCGTGTAAAACCCGATAAGAAAGTTGTGGGGTAAATTTTTCTATTTCATTGGCCCAGTTAAAAATAACACTGGTTGGTGCCACAATGAGAACGGGCTTAGTAAGTCGGCCTTGTTGTTTTTCAATTAATAGGTGCGCTAAGGTTTGAATCGTTTTACCTAAACCCATATCGTCAGCCAAAATACCATTTAATTGATACTCGCGTAAAAACTGCAACCAGTTTAGCCCTTGATGCTGGTATGTTCTTAAGGTCGCATTCAATCCTTCTGGTACAGGAACCGTGGTCACTTGTTGGAAGTCCCTGAGTTTGTCAGCTAAGTTTCTTAGCTTACTGGTACCCGTGGCTATCATCCCTTGGTCATCTAACATTGATAATGTTTGATGTCCTTGAAAACGTGAAAGCTCCATAGTGCCATTTTTATTTAAAGCATTGGGCATAAACAGCTCAATAAACTGTTTCAATATCGGTTGTACGCTTTGATAACGCAAGGCAACGAAGTCACCATTCTCTAAGTCAACGTAAATAGGTGAATCAGGCGCAATAAGTTTTTCTTTTTCGCGGTCAAGTAACGCCGATTTAGGGAGTTGTTCAATCGCGCCAAGCAAAATAGGAAATGCTGGCATTTTTTTACCATCAATGGTTAAGTTTAACCCTAATGAGAAAAAGTCATGGTCATCAGTTTGAATAACTTCAGCATCAAAAACACTGTCAGTAGCGAGCGCCTTATAATAAAAATCATCAGTAAAAGTTATATGCCAGCCTAAATTTTTAAGTGGTTGCACTTCTTGATGCAAAAAGTGATGCCAAAGGTAGCGCCCTTGCATTAGCATCGAAAATTTAGGCGTTTTATCTTTATTTAAATAGTCTTCATTGGTGAAAGTATAACGCTTAGCTTTGGGCTGGACGGTAAATTTTAACGTCGTTAACTTATCGATAACCGCTTGTTCAAACGTTAAATCTCGATACAGTTTTATTTTTTTATCAGTTTCATTTTCGTTATCATTTTCACTTGATTTTTTGGGAGTAACCGTAACACTCTCATTATGTGGGTTAACTAAATTTCCTTGGTAGGAAAAGTTAACTTTTACAAAACCTGATTGTGGATCTGCTTCACGAGGTGTTGAAAAGTGCAAATGTACTTCTGGTTTGGTCAACTCTTGTGAGTATTCTGTTTTAGGTTTAGGCAAACGCTGCACAGCATCACCTAACGACATAGATAACTTATTCATGACCCAAGGTAATTTGTCTTCTTCGAAGATAGGTGAATTGAGTAAGTCTGCCTCAAAATCACATTGGGTATTGGTATTAATTTTCCCGAAGCAATTGTTTTTTTCATCATAATAACAAAGCGGCTGTGCTTTGATGATAAGAATATTGGTCGAGGGTTCCATGAAAACAAGTTTCAAGGTGTGTAGCTTGTTATCAAGGGCTAACCACTGCCACTGAGCTTCTATGGGGTCACCCAAAGTGATCGCTTCATTTAAGTCGTAACTTGTTTGCCAAAAACAGCGATTGGTTTTGATAATACGTTCGAATAAATCAAAATACTTGATGTTATCGCCATATTGATTAGTTCGGATCAGTTCGGTAAGCACAGCAACATCATCGTTATTAGCATAGGCACTATTTATTAACGAACTGGCAGAAAACTCGCTGCCAAGTGAACTACTCCAGCCACCACTATTTTTGGGGCGAGCTGATTTAATACCTAAAGTGAAATAGTCATCTTCGTTGTAGCTGTTGGGCTTTAAAAAGTACAAAAGCGATTTTTGTTGGCTATTAGGCTGATATCTACTGGGCTGTGCTTGGAAGCGACTAAGCCATTTATCAATGACTTTTTCAGAAGTCGCAATACTGTTTTGGTCAAAATGTTCGTGAATAAAACACTGTGCTAACGCTGCACCATGCTTACAATCTCGACCAATATAACAATCGCAATAACTGGCAATACCATCATTCTTAATATTTAGCACTAAACGGGTCAAATAAGTGCTTTGGCGAGAGCGTTCACTGTAAACGACACCACGAATTATTTCACCATCAAGGGCGCAGGTTTTAATGCCTTTCGCCTGAAAAATACGCGTTCCTTTTTTCCATTCATTTTTGGCAAAGTGTTTTTCAAGTAATTCAGGTGTAAAAGTGTTTGTAGCCATAAGTTTTTAATTATTAAGAATTCAAATAGGTTGTGAATGGATAAATTAGTTTGATATCACTTCTCAATAGAATAAAAATATCAAGAGGATGATAAATATACATTAATTCAACAGCACTTTCAGGACTTACTGCTAATCGTTAATCATTTATTATATCATCTCAATAGTATCACTGAGAATTAAAACCTTCAATTTGTCTTAATACTTGTAATTAAAGGGTAATATTTTTAATGAAAGCTCATCTTAAGCACCAAGGTTTAATATATACACAGGTATCCTTGCTTTTAAGGACTGTTGAGTCGCTGATTACTTGTAATAAAAGTGGCAAAATCCATAAGTGTTGGCTTCAACTTATGTGGTTAACAATTTTTTGTGGGAATTAAGTAGTCGCCTTGAAATATGATCGATAGCGACATTAAGTAAAGCGGTACAAATGATAAGAATTAATGCATTACTGTAACGTATTTCACTGAAATTACTGTCGATATAAAAACCTAATGTCATAATACCTAAAATACCAAACACGGCAGTTTCACGGACGATTATCTCGAATCGATAAAACAATAAAGCCATCATGTTGGGATAAATGCTTGGCATTATGTGGTAGTTAAACTTATTTATCGTGCTTATCTGCATCAAGGGGGGCGCTATGGCGTTACTTTGTTGAACCGTTAAGTAGGCGATAACACTACCATTATGTATGGCTAGGGCAAGAATAGCAGGTAACATCGATGGGCCAAGTAATATTAAAAAAACAAACGCTAATATGTATTCAGGCACTGAACGGCCAATGAGTAAAATGAACTGACCAAGGTGCGCAAGTGGGATCGGCCATAAATGCTTACTTGCAATGGCATGGGCATTTAAGGTCACAAAGTGGCTAGCTGCTAATGCTAACAAGGCTAAAGTTAGGGTTGATATTGCCCCGGGGAAAGCCTGCTGTGTGATAATGTCGCTAAACCAATTATAAAGTAATGACCATTGTACGTCGGCAAAACTTAAGGTGTTTACTAACACAGGCGGAATAATATCTTGGCTAATAAAACGTATCAGTAAACTGCTATCTAGCGTAGGAATTTCTACCAATGTTATACAAGCAATAATAAGATAAACCCCTAATAATTTAGGAGGGCACCAATAACGAATCGTGCCAATAAGCGCAACAAATATCATCATTAATGCAGCGCCTTCGCTATAGTTTCCTTGTTTAAAAGCGGTTTCTAAATAATAGCCCAGCGTTGGCATACCAATAAATCCTAGCACAGCACTACTGCGCAGCGCACATTCAAAACGGTACCGTGTGTAGGTGATCAGTTGCGGTAAAACTTGAGCTATTTTGCCATAGGTATAGCGGCTAATAATATCTGCTCTGCTGTCAATACTCTCTAATGGATTGTCTGACGATTGATTAATTATATCGTGAAATACCCGAGCAAAAGTGGCGGCAAAGGGAATAGTGATCGCTAAAATTCCTGTTACGGGAGAAAGACCAAAAACTTGTAAAAATAACAGCGCCCAAAAGATCTCATGAATTGCGCGTAAAAAAGCGCAGCAGCCAGATACTAAAGGGTGTTGGTAGATGAGTGCGAGCGGAGCGCCGAGCAGTAGTCCTAAAGATACACCAATAATGGCAAAGTTAAGGGTTTGAATAATCGCTTGGAACAGGTATTCAGTGGCGAAAAAGTCAGCGTGAATAAAACCTTGAGCCATAAGCGATAACTCAAGTAAAGGGTCGGAAGTAATAATTTCTATATCAGCAAAAGGAATAATAACTAAGGCGATAAACCATATTGATAAGGTGATTTTTTGCCAATATCCTAATGGGTAAACTGTATTTTTTAGCAACACCATAAAATAAACCTACGCAACTGCGTCAGTTTGATAAAGTTTGCTGATCTGATGTTGGTTAATTGACTGTTTTTTGCTGTCGAGTACCAACCGACCTTTATCTAAGGCGATAACACGATCGAAAGCGTTCATTGCCAAGGTACGGTCGTGTACAACCATAATGACAGTTTTGTGGCGAGCTAATATTATTTCAAGTAATCTTGACGCCATTAATGGATCAAGTGCTGAAAAAGGTTCATCACCAAGAAATATATCTTGCTGCTGATATAAAGCTCTTGCTAATGCGACTCGTTGTCTTTGCCCACCTGAAAGTTTATCTACTGACTTGGCTAAGGGCTCATCTAGTTCTAACTGCTGACAAAGTAGACCAATATCGTGTAAGTCTTGTTTAAAAGGTCTCATTAAGTTAATAAGATTAAATAACCAGTGGTGGCGAGCTAAAGCACCCATAAATATATTGTGAAAGACACTTAAGTTATCGACTAAGCCTTGGCGCTGAGAACAAAGCGCTGCGCTGGTTTGTAAACACTGATATACATGGTGCAGAAGGGACGTTTTTCCTGCACCAGAGGGACCAATAATCGCAACTTTTTCACCTTTATTTATCGTCAGGCTTAGGTCAAAGATGACTTGAGTAGCCCCTTTACGCTTACCTGTATTATTGCTGGCTGTTTTATGATGATAGAGGTTTAGGTTGTCGAGGGTTATCATTAATCGATAAGCCCTATCTTTTTAGCCACCGTTAATACTGGCTCAAAATCTTTATTTTCAGCATTAACAAAAGAAGAACGTGGAAAGCTATTAAGTAGCTCTGGGTTATTCATATTGAGAAGTGCCGCCTGCACTTTATTCGCAAAGCCTTTGCCAAATTCCGCATCAACATTGCCGCGTATCGTCCATTGGTAATCAGGGTAGGTAGGGGTTTCCCAAATAACACTGACTTTATTGGTGTCTATTTTTCCTGCACTAAGTGCACTTTCCCATACTTTATAATTAACAGCGCCAACTTGGTAAGCGCCCGCTTGAACTTGAGCAATAGTGCGGCTATGGTCACCAGAAAAGCCAACACGTTTAAACGCTTGTTGCGGCTTTTTAGCTAAATGTTGCTCAATAAAATATTGTGGCATTAATCGACCTGATGTTGAGCCTTTTGAACCGAAGGTGAAGGTTTTATCATTTATATCAGGGAAATTGTTGTTCATCGTTAACCCCGTACTGTGGTGAGCGATAAAATAGCTCTTAAAAAACTGATCTTCATAGCCTTGAGCAATCGCTTGTGAACCAGGCACTAAAATTCGGGCTTGTACGCCAGATAAACCGCCAAACCAAGCGAGTTGAACCTGGTTGTTTTTAAAGGCTGTTACGGCGGCAGAGTAAGACTTTACCGGAACGTATTTTACCTTGACACCAAGTTCCTTTTCTAGATATAAGGCTACTTTTTCGAAACGGGTTCTTAATTGAGACTCGTCCTCATCAGGGATCGCGGTAAAAGTAAAGGTTGCGGCGATAGCGTTGACACTTACTAATAAGCTTAATATTAGCGTTAATGATGTTATTACAGTGGTCAGTATTTTCATAGTATCTCTAGTTTTTTTTAACCCAATAGTAACCTCAATGGGTTGATAATTGATGTTATATTGATGCAGGAAAAGTATGGAAGTTTATGACGTATTATTACTTAAAAAATAGTGATTCACACGCTTTTGCACAATTTAATCCTTACTCAGCATAAAATATCATTTGTCAGTATGCATTATTAAACATACCTAGCTGTTTCTGTTTACTTGAAACTTAATACACTCAGCAGTCATACTCAACGCATAATTAAATCCTACCTTCTTACGCTCCTCAGCCAAACCTTAAGCACTAACTATTAGCTGCGTTTTAGCAATCGTGTTTATTTGTTCGTTTTTTGTTTGATATTAACTTGATTGTTAACAACTCGATGTCACCCATGAGGGGTTAATATTATTAAAATAGGGGTTTTCCCTGATGGTCATACCAGTATCAAGACTCTACATTAGTAACAACACGTTTACTTTTAGATGTGTACCAAAAACAATAATTAAGTGCTCTATCCTAGAGTAGCTTGAGAAACTTAATACTATGTGGAGCCAAAAATGAAAAAGAAATTAATAAGCTTAATGATTTCATCTTGTATTGCACTGCCAGCTATTGCTGCAGAAGACAACGTACTTAGCAATATTATCGTTAGCCTAGATGCGAATCAAATCGCCAGTGTTGCAGATTTTATCGACGATTACGCTATAGCAAGTAAATATACTTACAGCCATGTTTTTACTGGTTTTTCTGCAACGGTCCCGTCAAAAATACTTGCCCAACTAAGTCAAGATCAACGTGTTTTGAGTGTTTCAAAAGATGGCAGAGTTCACGCAACAAAAAGTACTTCAAATCAAGCGGCAGCCTGCAGTTTCTTATTTGGTTGCCAGACTAGCCAGCAAGAAACTCCTTGGGGAATTAGTCGCATAGGTGCAAATACCGATGAAAACACCGGTCAGGGAGTTCATGTTTATGTTATTGATACAGGTATAGACTCTGATCACCCAGATTTAGCTAGTAATGTCGCTAATGGTTATAGCGTTGAAATGTGTCTTGGTTTAGGTTGTTCAAATAACTGGGATGATGATCAAGGCCATGGCACCCACGTTGCTGGTACTATTGGCGCACTAGATAATAACCTTGATGTTATTGGTGTGGCACCAGCCGTTACCTTACATGCGGTTAAAGTATTAAATGCTGCTGGCAGTGGCTCTAATTCTGGGGTTATTGCTGGTATTGATTGGGTAACACAGCAGGCTGAATCATTAGGCGTAGCGGTTGTTGCTAACATGAGCTTAGGCGGTAATGGCTCTAAAACAGGTACCTGCACCAATGACGGTTTTATTGGTAATGACAACTTTCATCGCGCTATATGTAATGCGAAAAATCAAGGGGTTATTTTTGCTGTGGCGGCAGGAAATGACAGTGCAGATGCTTATGGTTCAACGCCAGCCGCTTATGACGATGCGGTGATAACCGTTAGTGCAACCGATATAAATGATGATTGGGCTGGCTTTTCAAACTGGGGCAATGGCTCTGCTAACTGGACGAGTCATCAATCTGCGCCAGTAGCTATTGCAGCCCCGGGTGCTAATATTTTATCGACTAAAAGTGGTGGTGGTACAACAACGATGAGTGGCACATCAATGGCCGCTCCACATGTTGCGGGTGTTTTAGCACTTTACTTGGAATCTATATCACTAAACCCTGATGGCAGCGCTTTTGACGCAGCAAGAGATTGGTTACTTTACAACAGTGAGTCTAATGCTAACTTAACTAATTCAACGGGTCAGCCTCACCAAGAAGATTTTCTTAACGCAGAAATAGCTAAATAAAGAGCTATTAGTAAAATTTATCTATCTTGTCAGGGGGAGCGGTTAACTTGAATTTAATTCAAGTTAACCGCTTTCTGCTAGGGATAGTCAATTTTATTCACTTACTGGGGCAAAAATAGGCTAAAATATACTTACTTATTTTAGCCTTGAGCCCTTTATCTTAATGACCTCTATTTCACCCCCAATCCAGTTTACAGAACTTGGTCTTATTCCCCCCTTATTAGCTCGATTAACTGAGCTCGAATATATACAGCCTACGCCTATTCAGGCACAAGCTATTCCAAGTGTTTTAGCAGGACGTGATTTAATTGCAGGGGCAAATACCGGTTCGGGTAAAACAGCCACTTTTGCATTACCACTTTTGCAGCACATTTTTCTACAACTATCCGCTGATACAACCTCACATAGCAAGAGTAACAAGGGTAATTATGTTACTGGGCTTATTTTAGTGCCTACGCGTGAACTTGCTAAACAAGTAGCAGACAGCATTAAATCTTATGCCGTGCATTTCAATGGTGCGATAAAAACGGTCGCTGTTTTTGGTGGTGTGTCAGTCAATACACAAATGCTGGCATTACGAGGTGGTACCGATATTCTGGTGGCAACACCAGGTCGATTACTCGATTTAATTTCAAGTAATGCCATTAAGCTCGATTTAGTTAAGACCTTAGTCCTTGATGAAGCCGATAGGATGTTAAGTTTAGGTTTTACCGAAGAATTATCCGCGCTGTTAGCCTTATTACCTAAGAAAAAACAAATATTATTATTTTCAGCAACCTTTCCGGAACAAGTAAAAGCGCTAACCCAAGAATTACTTAACAACCCGATTGAGATACAAGTACAAAGTGCTGATGCAAGTACGCTAGTTCAGCGTGTATTTAGCGTTAATAAAGGTGAAAAAACCGCAGTGTTAGCACATTTAATTGCTGAGAATGAATGGCGACAAGCACTCATCTTTGTTAATGCTAAACACCATTGTGAGCATTTAGCTGAAAAACTTGCTAAACGTGGTATTACCGCGGCAGTGTTTCATGGTGATAAAGGTCAAGGCGAACGAAGTAGGGTGCTTGATGGTTTTAAAGCTGGCGAGATTGACGTGCTCATCGCTACAGACATAGCCGCTCGCGGACTCGACATTGAAAAGCTGCCAGTGGTTATTAATTTCAACTTACCGAGAAGTCCGTCAGACTACATGCATCGTATTGGTCGAAGTGGCCGTGCTGGTGAAGTGGGTCTGGCTTTATCATTAATTGACCATGAAGACTTTCATCACTTTAGTATCATTGAAAAGAAAAATAAAATTCGTCTTGAACGTGAGCAAGTCAAAGGTTTTGAAGCCGATGAAGTCAGTAATGATTCAATTACTGCCGCAGAGAAACCCATGGCAAAGCCTGAAGGCACAGGAAAGAAAAAGCGTAAAAAGAAAGGGTCGGTGAAAACCATAAACGCTGATATTTGGGCGGGTTATAGCGAAGCAGAGTAGATTGATTAAACTAAGCGGCTGAATGTATATTCAGCCTCATGAGCTAATGTCTTACTTGGCAAATATAAACATCAATCATTTATTGGCATTGTGATATTTTTATGGTGTTTTTAGCAAGATTTAGCCCGATGGAATAGGTGCTAATACACTTTTTTTGTCGGTCAATAATCGCTAAATTATACAGTGTCACCTTTGATCTTCTGTACGCTTTTTGACTTTCTGTTATTAATCTCGCCCTATGCTACTATCTTAGCATTAAATGGAATTAAGTTAATTTAACGAACTATCTTAATACAGCTTTTACTTTAATGAGATTTTACATTCATCTTAAGTATAATGGGATCATATGTTCAATGTTAAGCGCTTCTGCCTGCTAAAGGCGATCAAGGTTTCGTTCAAAAAATATCGGTATCTTTGCGCTTTTGTTATGCTGTTATTATTTTCAAATGATACTTTTTCAAAAAGTGATTTTAGCACTATTTTTGAAAGACATAGTGCAGTTATGTTAATCATTGAACCTAAAACTGGTAATATTCTTCAGGCTAATTCAGCCGCTCAAGACTTCTATGGATTCGCAGAAAAAAACTTGAGTCACTAACTATTCAAGATATTAACCTGTTGAGTGTAGAGCAAGTCGCTTCAGAAAGAGCCTTAGCTAAATCAGAAGAGAGAAATTATTTTATTTTTAGACATAAAACCAGTAATGGTGACATCAAAACCGTTTCGTCACATTCCATTCCGATAACTTATAATAATAAAGCTGTGCTGTTTTCCATTATCCAAGATGTGACATCGGAAAGGGAATATCAGCAGGCGCTTTGGCATTATCAAAGTAATTTAGAGAGCTTGGTCGATAAGCAAGTTAATGAAATCGATAAAACTAAAAGAAACTTAATACAACTATTAGTGATAGGTCTCTTGTTATTATCGACCTTGAGTCTTTTTTTACTTTTTTATGTTAAAACGAAAAAATGAAGCTGAAGCTCAGCGTTCATTAATTGCTCAAATTGTAGAGCAAAGCCCGGTCTCAATTCAAACCACAGACCTTAATGGTATTATCACTTATGTTAATAAGGAATTTGTTAAAAGTTCTGGGTTTCAAGCAACAGAAGTGATCGGTCAAAAAACAAATATTCTTAAATCTGGTTTTCATCAATCTCCGCTATATGAAAATTTATGGGCAACAATAACATCAGGTAAACACTGGGTTGGGGAGTTTTATCATCAGCGAAAAAATGGTGATAATTTTTGGGAAAAAGCCAATGTATACCCCCTCAAAGATGCTAAAAATAGAATCACCAGTTATGTAGGGATTGAAGAAGATATTACCCAAGTTAAGCAAGATGAAAAGCAGTTAAGACTCGCTTCAACAGTGTTTAAAACCGCAACATAGGCTGTAATGGTTACCAATGTTGATAATAATATTGTTGCGGTTAATCAAACGTTTATATTAATTACTGGCTATGAGGAAAAAGAAGTCTTAGGTAGAAATCCTACATTGTTAAGCTCTGGTCATCATGATACAGAATTTTATCAGCGCATGGCGGCAGATTTGGAAAGCTTGGGGCAGTGGCAAGGTGAAATCTGCAATCGACGTAAAAATGGTGAGGTGTTTTATGAATGGTTATCTGTTACTGCTTTGAGAGATGAGTTTGGGCAATTAGAGTCTTATGTTTCACTATTTAGTGATATTACTAAACGTAAAAAGGCCGAAGATAAAATTTATCGCCAAGCCAATTACGATTCATTCACCGGACTCGCCAATAGAAATCTGTTCGTTGACAGATTTGAGCATACTTTGGAACTTGCCCAACGGGACAATAATAGAGTTGCGATATTTTTTATTGATTTAGATGGCTTTAAGAATGTTAATGACACCTTTGGCCATGCCAAGGGAGATATGTTGTTAAAATTAACCACAGAGCGTATCAAAGAGTCGGTAAGAAAAGCCGATACGGTCAGTCGTTTGAGTGGTGATAAATTTGCAATAATTTTGTCGGGTGACAATGATGTCTTTAGTTTTGAAAAAATTGCCAGCCAGATACTTGATAAAATAGCCAAGCCATTTCATTTAATAGAAATAGAAGCTTATGTTACCGCAAGCATAGGTATATCAATATTTCCAGATGATGGCAGTACCTATGAAGAGCTATTGAGTAAAGCCGACAGCGCTATGTATAAAGCCAAAGAAAAGGGCAAAAATAATGTGCAATTTTTTACTAAAGAAATGGACATAAAAGCTCAACAACGAAGGCACCTAGAAGTTGAATTACGCAAGGTTATTGTTAACAAGGAGTTGATTTTACATTATCAACCTATCCATCAAGTTAGTAGTAATAAAGTTGTTTCTGCTGAGGCATTAGTTAGATGGCTACACCCAATAAAAGGCTTGGTTCCACCTGTCGATTTTATTGCATTAGCAGAAGATATTGGTTTTATTACTGAAATTGGAGGTTGGGTCTTAGAAGAAGCTTGTAAACAAGCTAAATGCTGGCAAAGCCAATTTGACCTTGCGCCAAAGATATCAGTTAATATCTCGAGTGTGCAGTTTCAACGTCAGGATTTTATCAGTAAACTGGAAGCTATTTTAGCAAAAACACAACTTGCTCCAGATTCACTGATCCTTGAAATGACAGAAAGTTTATTAATTCAAGAAGATGATCAAACCCTAATTCAGTTATCAGCTATAAGAGCAATGGGCATAGAACTGTCGATTGATGACTTTGGTACCGGCTATTCGTCACTTAGCTACTTAAAGCGTTTTCCTATTAGCATATTAAAAATAGACTGCGCTTTTATCAAAGATATTACCTTTAATGCTGAAAATGAAGCTTTGGCTTGCGCTATCTTGTCGATGGCAAAAAGTTTAGGTTTAAAAGTGGTTGCCGAAGGGGGTGAAGATTATGCTCAGTGCCAATTACTAACTAAGCATCAATGCGATTATATTCAAGGATATTTTTTTAGTCGCCCATTCGAAGAGCACGCCTTTATTGCGTATCTCAACGACAATATTTAGTAATCGAACGTGCAAGGTAATTATAATAAAACGTTATTTTGGTAAGTAACGGTTAATTGTCTATTAACAAAATGGCTATTAATTTAGCTAGGTATAATTATAAAATAATTGATGACGAGGGAAAACCATGAACAATAAAAATTTACTTATTCTTATTTTTACTTTATTCGTAAGCGTTAATTCATTGGCCAATGAAGCCGTTTTTAGACCGGTAGAAGCACTATTTTCTGCGATGTCAGCAGCAGACCATCTTAAAATGAAAGCCGTGGTCACTGATGATTTTCAGTTGTTAGAAGCTGGCGAAGATTGGAGCTTAACCGATCTGATTAACGTTGTTAAACCCTCAGAGTATAAGCGAAGAAATTATTTTAGTGTTATTAAAACAAGGGTTTATAGTGATATTGCCTGGGTAAGTTATTGGAATAAAGCAACTTTCAATAATGGCAAGGAAGAAAGTACTGTAGCTTGGTTAGAAAGTGCCGTCATGGTGAAAGTGGCGGGGCAATGGAAAATGCAAATGCTACATTCAACGCGAATAAAAGCTGAGAGTATTCCTAAAGATATTTTATTGTCTGAATATGTTGATTAACCTGCGAACAACAGATTTAGAGGTGACTAAGTATTGAAAAATAATGACTTGCAGTTGGGATAAACTGTCTTTTCCTAAAAGCGCTAAAACAGTTTATAATAGCGTCGAAAAATTCGATTGGCAGCTGATTTTGAACATTCAAAGTGATCTCCTTATACTTCACCTACTTTCTATCGAATTAAAATAAGTCTTTATTTTAATTCTTTGAAGAGTATTTTTGGAAAATTAAAAACCACATGCTCAAGAAAAACCTAGGTTGGTTAACTCTATTTTTATTATTGTTCATTTTTATTGCGCTGGGTTCATCAATCAAACATCATTATCATAATAAACTGGTTTCAATGGATGAAAGGCTCACCGAAGTTTCTGGTATTGAATTTGATAAGAAAGGTAAACTTTGGGCAATAAATGATGGTGGTGATAAGCCTAATTTATACCGGGTTGAAGCTGATGGTAAAATAAGTAAAACGGTGTTGATCACTAATGCTAAAAATATTGATTGGGAAGATATGACCCAAGACGATTTTGGCCATTTCTTTTTAGGTGATTTTGGTAATAACGACAATAAGCGAAAATGGCTAACCATCTATAAAATAGAAAACCCCATTGATATTAAGGGTGATAGTACTAGCGCTGAGATAATTAAATTTATGTATCCAGAGCAAAATAGTTATCCGCCAAAAGAACATCAGAAAAAATATGATCTAGAAGCTTTTGTTTTTTACAAAAAGAAATTGTACTTATTTACAAAGAACAGATCTGTGCCATTTGACGGTGAAACTAATTTGTACCGAATAGGGGCTTATGCGGCTAATCATCAGGCGACAAAACTCAGCTCTTTCACGACTTGTACGCATCATGAAAAACTCTGTTGGATAACTTCTGCGGCGTTAAGCCCCAATAAAAAGAAACTGGTATTATTAGACTCACAAAGGTTGTGGCTATTTGAAAATTGGCAAGGTGATGACTTTTTTTCAGGCGATGCTTTTGAAATTAATCTAGGGACTATTACCCAAAAAGAGTCAGTGACTTTTTTTGATGATAATACGGTAGTTTATACGGACGAAGAATTTATGGGTATTGGCAGAAATGCTTACTTAATTAAACTTGATCAACAAAGAAAAATTCCTGTTTATTCACTGCAAGAGTGAGCCATGTAAATATTGTTATCAATTTTTGTTTTTTTTAATCATCGAGTCGCTAGGTAAATGACATTTACTGAAAATAGCGTCAATGAATGAGAAAATTAGATTGGTAAATGTCAGTTGAAATAGCGACAATGCTTTTTAGCTAAGTTTTATGTTTTAAGGAAAGGTAATGAATCCTATTATTCAGGCACTAAAAGAATTAAATGTCAGTGAAGAAAAAATTAAAGAACTTTTTCAAGTACTCACCGAAAACCCAATGATGGCGATGATGAATATTCAGTCATTGGGTTTACCACCGGAGAAGTTGCAATCGATTATGATGATGGTCATGTCTAGCCCAGAACTCATTAAAGAAGCGGTTGAAGAGCTAGGTTTAGATTTTGCTAAAGTTGAAGCGGCTAAAGCTAAACTTAAAGAAAATAAATAATAGTTTAGTAACGGTTATTGATGGCTAAGCCCAATAAAAAAGCCCCTGAAAAGTCTGTTGATATTTATTGCAGTAAGTGCCGAGCACCGCTGTATAAATACAAAAAAGGCGGTAAGGGGGCATTAGTTAAATGCTTTAAAGCTCGGATAGTTAAAAATTTTACCATAACACCTTGTGTGTGCCCAAGCTGTGCGAGTATTTTTGCTAGGGAGATGTTAATTCGGGGTATGCCGGCCTTTAAAATGATTGGTGGTAAAGTGACCTTTAAATAAAGGTGCTTAGCCGATAGATTGATTACAGCTATTGAGGTTAGGTAAATGAATGCAGATGACGTTTTAAATTTTTGGTTTACAGAAATTGATCAATCACAGTGGTGGCTAAAAGACCTCGCGTTTGATCAGTGCATTATTAGCAAGTTTTCGGCTGTGCATCTGGCGGCAAATAGTGGTGAGTTATTCAAATGGCGACTTACAGCTAAAGGACGACTTGCTGAAATTATTATTTTAGATCAGTTTTCTAGAAATATGTATCGTGATACGCCAAGTGCTTTTGCTTGTGACCCCTTAGCTTTAGCGCTTGCCCAAGAAGCGATAGCCGCTGGCGCTGACCAAGAGTTAAATCCTTTAGAAAGAAATTTTTTGTATATGCCGTTTATGCACAGTGAGTCTTTAGTGATACATGATATCGCTGTTAAGCTCTTTGTCCAGAATGGTGTTGCTTCAAGTATCGATTTTGAAAATAAACATAAAATAATCATTGAAAAATTTGGCCGTTATCCGCACCGCAATAAAATCCTTAACAGGAAGTCTAGTCAAGAAGAACGTGAGTTCTTAACACAAGCCAATTCATCTTTTTAAAAAGGAAGCATAGTCTACATGGATCCAATAATCGATTTTACGTCATATACCTTAGAAGAATTATACTCAGCAGCAGAACAAATCGACAGTGAGCAATACCCAGAACGAGCTGCAGAAATTAATAAGTTAATCGCTGAGAAAACAGTTGTTGAACCTGAACCTGCACCTGTAACTGTAGCAGTTGAGCAAACTGTCGTTGAGACTGCACCTGCACCTGTATCTGAAGCAGATGAGCAAAGTGTCATTGAGACTAAACCTATACCTGTAACAGTCGAGCAAACTGTCGCTGAGCCGGCAGTAGAAAAAAATGTGAAAAGAGTGGGTGAAAAAGCAACACGCTTAGACCGTTTTTATGCGGCATTAATTGATGGTCTTATTGGTATATTTGCCGCTGTACCTATTTTTATCACTGTCGGTTTTAATAAATTAGCAGAACCCACTTTTTCTTTAACAGTGATGTTACTTGCTTATGGACTTATTGCTGGCCTTGTCTTACATGGTTACCTGCTTTACCATTATGGACAAACCATAGGCAAGAATTTCATGTCTATTCGAATTGAAAATTTAGATGATAGTAAGGCAAGTTTAACGACCATTTACGTTAAGCGGATGATACCGATGCAATTACTTTCACTTGTTCCTTTTAGTGGTCAAATTATTTCAGGCCTGGTTAATCCACTCTTTATCTTTGGTAAAGAAAAGCGTTGTCTGCATGATTATGTCGCAAAAACAAAAGTCTGTTATACCAACAACTAAACTTATTTAATGATAAAACCTGCATGTTTACTGACTTAGTCTGGTGATAAACATGCAGTTATTTTATAAGCATCGTTTGGGTATTATTTGCTCGCGATTATCTTATAAGCCGTTATGATATTGGCTGTTCGTTGATTCAGGTACCATGATATTAAGTGTCTCAGGTACGTTAATATTACCGTTAAGTAATGCTTCAAATTGACTAATTAATAACGCTTTGTCTGGTGTTTCTTTATCACCTGAGCCAATGTTAGTCAGATCAATCATAAAGCCATCAAATAAATCACTTAGGTCTTCAATAATTTCAGTATTTAAAAACTGGTCTTGATTATAAATACTTGGATAGCCGGCTTTTTGTTTATCGATAGCAAACGAAACACCTTTCAAGTTAGTGATACTGGTTGATTTATCACACGACAGCATACAGCCGTTATCAATGCGTGGCTTTTCACAGCCAACACTTTGTTGGAAGAAACATTGTCGGCTGGCCATCAATAAAATAGGGTGGTAAATACTGTAGAAAAGTTTGAAGTTATCCGGACGAGCAATATTTCTAATTTGTTGACGGTTTATTTCGTTAGAAATAAACGCACCTTTACAATCAAAACCTTCTTGCATTGCAAGTAAAGCGTAAGAGTTAGTCGTATTTAAGAAAGGCCCTGCTATCCACTGAATCCCCAAACGGTTCGCTTCATAAGCGATACCCGTGTTATTGGTTACAATCAGTTGTGGTTTTACTTGTTGTAAAATATTGACCGCAACGTCGTAATCTTTGCCAATTAATACTGAAGGAAACCAAGGGATCAAGCGAGGGTTTTCTATAAGAAAACCGACATACTTAGTACAACCGCGTTTGTATGCATCGGGTAATTTAAAGTAAATATCTGCCGAAGTTAATTTTGCTAATTCAACATCACTTTCATCGCAAATAAGAATTGATAGCTCGGCTTTTGCATCACCAGTCGGGGTATGTTTAGGGTGATTGGCTAACTTAGGTAATTGAACCTCAGGTAACACAGCTTTAGAGTTATTCAACAAAAAGGCGGCTTCATTTTTTAATACCGTTAATTCTTTAAAAGGAATGCTTAAGCCATCTTCTAAGTCATCGGTTATTATTTCAATCAAATCAAAATGGGCATTGTTAAAGCTTTTAAAACGCTTTTCAAGGGTTTCTCTGTCAATACTCAGTTTACCACTTTTTACTAAGTTGCTTTGTGACTTCAGCGCGTAACTTTTAACCTCAAGCCCTTTATCGCTGTCTTTAGCATCAACAAAAGCTTGCTGTTGAGAAAGTTCTTTTGTCGTTACGGTCAAGGTAAGTGGTTGATCTAATGTACCTGAAATAGCCAGTGTTAGCGGTATCTTGCCAATGGTTAAATGTTTTATTTTATCGTCAACAGAGGCATTGATTAGCTGTTTTTCATCATTAAGTTTTTGTTCAACTTCTTGAATTTGTACAACTGATATCGCATTACTTTTATCAACAGCATGGTATTTAGAGTTATCCCGTGGGTTTTCAATAAACATTGACTGATTTAAATCACCACGTAAAAAGGCGTTGGAGAAGTCGCGGTTAAAAACTTTATAAAGGCGTTCACCATCTTCGAGTAATTCACCTGTTTTAAGGAAACCATCAATTTGTTTGCGAAAGCTATCAACAACAGTATGAACGTAGCTGGCACCTTTTATACGTCCTTCAATTTTAAAGGAATGCACACCCGCTTCGATAAGCGCAGGTAAATCAAAAAAAGCCGAGTTATCTTTTATATTTAATGGGAATTTATTACCGGTTGCTGTTGGTTCATATTCTTCACGACAAGCTTGGCTACAACGACCGCGATTTCCTGAATTGCCAACACTTGCTGAGGTTGAATAACAAAGACCAGAGAAAGCAACACAGAGTGAACCATGTACAAAAACTTCTGTTAAGGTATCGTGCGCTTTACCCGCTGCTGCCATTGCGGTAATTTCACGTAAATCTAGCTCTCTTGATAAATTCACTCGTGATGCACCGAGTTTTTTCAAAAAAGGTATTTGACCCACGTTATGGGTGGTTAATTGCGTTGATGCGTGAATATCTAAGGTTGGAAAATGCTGGGTAAGCAGATAGAACATGCCAATATCTTGCACGATAACACCATCAAGTGTGGTGTTGGCAAGTTTAGTTAATAATTTAGCCAGTGAAGCAAATTCACGCTCTAAGATCACCACATTCAAGGTTAAAAATATTTCACATTGATACTGATGAGCTAAACGAATAACGCCAACAAGTTGATCAAAGGAGATATTAGTCGCACGATTACGGGCGTTAAAAGTATCTAGGCCACAGTAAACGGCATCGGCTCCAGCAATAATCGCTGCTTTAATTGCTTCGACATCACCGCCGGGTGCTAATAACTCTATTTTTTGATCCATGGGGTCACTTATTTTCACTTAAATTTAAAGGTGGCGATTTTACCGATATATTTCCTTAATGAATACCGTTAAAGTAACTTATTATTTTATATTTTCTATAAATAAACGCCCATGAAGCCAAACTCGTCGTTACCTGTACTCTATTCCTTAAGAAACTGTCCTTATGCAATGCGCGCAAGAATCGCAATATATTATGCAAAACAGACAGTTGCATTACGTGACCTGGTATTAACCAATAAACCCGATGAAATGATTGCGGTATCACCAAAAGGCACGGTCCCAGTTTTAGTCACCGAACTTGATACGGGAGAGCCGCGGGTGATTGAAGAAAGTCTGGAGGTTATGCTGTGGGCATTAGATAAAAGCGATCCCGATAATCTTCTGCATAGTGATACACCTGATTTATTACCAGAAATATTATCGTTAATTTCAACATTTGATGATGAATTTAAACAATGTTTTGATAAATATCAGTGTGCAAAACGTTATCATGAAACTTCACTGGCCAGTGACAGAGCTGCGTGTGAAAAATACATAGCCGATTTAGAGCAACGTCTACAACTCACTGAATTTCTTATGTCAGACAAAAACAGTTTGGCCGATATCGCTTTATTGCCTTTTATTCGTAAGTTTTCAAAAGTCGAGCGGCAATGGTATTTACATTCACCGTATCCGAAACTTAGGGCATGGCTAAATAACTATTTACAAAGCCGGATGTTCAGCAAAGTGATGACCCAATACCCCTTGTGGTTGGAAAATAAAGCGGTGATAACTTTTGGCGATGACCGTTAAAAAGTCATTATTAAGTTTGTTTAATTTTTCTTAAGCTTTCCTTAAAAAAACTTAACTAAGATAGCGTCAATTATATTTCTTGATGGTATTTCAGTGAACATACTCAACGCACAACATCCTTATCTAACAGCAAGAGTGGCTATTAAAAAATTGCAATTTTTTTTCCTTTTGATGCTAACGTCTTTAGCATTACTGAGTCATGCCCAAGCGAGTAATCTATCTGAAAGTTCAGCTAAAATGCAATTAGATACCCTCATAGCTCAACACCATGGTGATGTTATTTATGTAGATTTTTGATCATCTTGGTGCGGTCCTTGTCGTAAATCATTCCCGTGGATGAATAAAATGCAGAATGAGCATCAAGCACAAGGCTTTACTGTTATCAGTATTAACCTCGATACGGAACAAAAATTAGCCACTGAATTTTTACGAGAGAACCCAGCAAACTTTGCGGTAATTTATGATCCTAACGGTGAGCTCGCGCGCTTTTTTAAAATTCAGGGGATGCCCAGTAGTTTGATCATCAACAAGTTAGGTGAGATTAAATACGCACATAGTGGTTTTTTTACCAACAAAGTTTCACAATACGAACAAGAAATTCAACAGTTACTTGCTCTCTAACGAATAATATAAAGAGAATAATGAGGTTTTCAATGAACAATAAATTTAAATATTCACTGGTTTTTGCTGCGGTAACTTTGGCATCAGGTTGCTCAAGTTTAGGTGTCGAACCTTGGGAACGTGATCTGTTAGCAAAAGAGCAAATGGCCTTAACATCTTCGCCAATTGATTCGGCACTTGATGATCATATTTATTTCAGCAAAGAAGCGTCAAGCGGAGGTAAAAGTTTCGGTGGCGGAGGTTGTGGATGCAATTAATTAACGAGAGTAAATCGAAAAAAACCATCAATAAAAAGAACCTCAAGGCTGCGTTAACTTTAGCAACTACCGCTTTGTTAGGCAGTGTTCAAGTTAGTGCTGCCCCATCATCAGTAGCAGCAGATAAAGATACTTGGTCTTTTGACTCCGCGTTTTTATATTACAGTGAGGCTAATCGTGTTTCAGCAGCAGAAGCTGTTTTTAATGCTAAAAAAACTTACAGCGACGATAGTATTTTAAATTTGAAGTTAACGGTTGATGCATTAACGGGGGCTTCAGCCAATGGCGCCGTTGCTCAGCCCGATGTTCAAACGTTTACCAGACCCTCGGGTAAAGGAGATTATGAAGTTAAAGCAGGTGAAACACCCCTTGATGACACTTTTCATGATACGCGTGTACAGCTGAATGCTCAGTGGACGCAAGCACTCGCGCCGAATTTTACAGGCAGTGTCGGTGGGCATCTTTCAAAAGAATATGATTACTTATCTTTAGGGATCAATGGCAATATTGCTTATGACTTCAATAAGAAGAACTCGACTATCTCTTTCGGTTTAAGTCATTTTCAAGACACCTTTACACCAGAAGGGGGTTTACCTAAGCCTTTTGCTTCTATGGAGTTAGCTTATAATGATAGTGAAGATGAAAGTGCTCATGATGCCACTCGAATGGGCAGTGATGATGATAAAACCACCTCGGATATTATGGTAGGTTTTACCCAAGTCATTAATAGACGTATGGTCACACAGTTTAATTATTCCTATTCGGTTGTTGATGGCTATTTGACGGATCCCTTTAAAGTCTTAAGTTTGTTAAATAACGAAGGTCTTGCACAAGACTATTTATATGAGAATCGCCCTAATGAGCGGACCAAACAAAGTGTTTTTGCACAAACAAAATATCATTTTGATGAAACTATTTTAGATGTGTCATATCGGTATATGTGGGATGACTGGGATATAAAGTCTCATACGGTAGATACTCGCTTTTATATTCCGTTAGGTAACGGTAGCTATTTAGAGCCACATTTTCGTTTTTATCAACAAGGCGCAGCCCAATTTTATCAACCTTTCTTAATGGAAGATGATGCAACACCTGAGTTTGCCAGTGCCGATTACCGTATTGGTGAAATGACCGCTTATACGGTTGGTTTAAAATATGGTATGAAGTTAGCAGATGGTAATGATTTGTCTTTTAGACTTGAATATTATCGCCAAGACCCAAAAAGTGCCGGACATAAAGTGCCTAGTGCTTTAGCTAACATAGATATATATGAAAGCATTGATGCAATAATTGCGCAGGTTAGCTATTCGTTCTAAAGTGTAGTAATAATCTAAATAATACAAGCCCTTATTTAATCACATAAATAAGGGCTTTATCTTTTTACCAAGGTGACAATTGAATAAACTTAGAGAAATAAAACTGGCCAAACGCTCAGACGGATTCTGTATTCAATTTGATGCTATGGCCAGTCCGTGTGAGGTGATTATTGAAACCTCTGATCCCGCGCTTGCCAAACAGCTTGGTGAACAAGTCAGTACAGAAGTTTGGCGTATCGAAGACAAGTATAGCCGTTACAACTCCGATAGTCTTTGTAGCCAGATAAATCAAAGTCAGGGTAAGCCCATCGCTATTGACGACGAGACTTTTGCTTTATTAAACTTTGCTGATACTTGTTACCAACTCAGCGATGGGATATTTGATATAACCTCAGGCGTGCTAAGAAAAGTCTGGTGTTTTGATTGCTCTGATAATATTCCTACTTCGTTGGCGGTTAAAAAGGCCATGGATAATGTGGGTTGGTATAAAATAAAATACGATAATCGCCAAGTGACTTTACCGATAAATATGGAAATTGATTTCGGTGGTATTGGTAAAGAGTATGCGGTTGATCGCGCTATAGTCTTAATAAATTTATTAACACAACAACCCGTATTGGTGAATTTAGGTGGCGATTTAGCGACAAATTCATCAAGAAAGAATGGTCAACCGTGGCAAGTTGGAGTAGAGCACCCTGGTTTTGTCGACAAAAAAACCATAGTCGTGTCATTATTTAAGGGGGCACTGGCAACGAGTGGCGATGCAAAGCGCTTTTTAGAGAAAAACGGTCAACGTTACAGCCATATTCTAAATGCTAAAACGGGTTGGCCAATTGAACATGCGCCGCGGTCAATGACTGTATCAGCACCACAATGCATTCAAGCGGGAATATTGGCGACGTTAGCTCAAATGCAGGGCGAAAATGCAGAACAGTTTTTAACCGAACAAGACATCAAGCACTGGGCTATTCGTTAGGTATTTAAAATAGGCGAATTAATAACAGCATTTATCACAAGTTAAATCGCAAATAGTACGAATTAACGATAAGCTAAGCTTACGTTAATTCTCTTTTGTAGGTTTTACTGATGACACCTTGGTCTGTTAATTTACTGGCTTGTTTATTTTTTTGTTTTATAACTGTCAACAATGCTGTTGCTGCACAATTGGTGGTACCTGATGTTTATAAATTGATAAAAGTTAATGGTGAAAAGGCAAGTAGTGATTTCTTTAGCCGAAATACTGTTGTTGATATCAAACGTGGTGAAAATATTTTAGTGGTGCAATATAGCGAGCTTTTTGAAAATTATGATGATGACGACCACGTCACGATAAAGTCTGCTCCCCAAGTTATTTTATTTACTTTAAAAGAAACCATCCACCAGAAGTACATTATGGTCACGCCCGTTATATCTGACAGCGTTAGCGCACGTAAATTTGCCCAATCTCCGACCATTGAAATAAAGTCTATTAATGAAAACTCAGTTCAACAAGACGCTATCTTTGTGCTTAATCAAAGTTTAACTGAATTTGAAGCTGGTTTAGCCTTTGAAAAAATTGCTGAACATCAAATGCAGCTGGCAAAAACGCCTAAAAATAACAAACAAAATAGCGATATTAAAAAAGCAGATGATGCTCTAAATAAATTAAGGTTTTGGTGGCATAAAGCAAATAAAGAACAACAAAAACAATTTATTGAATCTATTCAATAGACGTAAAATAGTTAATGTACCCTTTTAAAAATAATTCACTATTGAGGGATAAGATGAAATACCTACTCGTTATTATGATCAGTTTGTTCTCATTACCTATCACGGCAGAGCAATACACGACTCAGGGGATTGAAGTCATTGGTAAAGGGTCAGTAAGTGCAAAGCCTGACAAGTTTACTTTTACGGTGACGGTTAGCCAACGCGGCAATGTTGCCAGCAAAGCTAAAGCTTTGGTTGACCACAAAAGCCAGTTAGTGACCCAAATGTATTTATCAATGGGCATTGCTGAGTCTGCTATTGAATCTGCTCGATTAGAATTAATTCCCCGCTATGAAAAACGGGCTGATGTGCCAGCGATAATAGTTCATCAGAGATTGTCTAATCAAGGAGGCGAAAATAACAACACGAAGGCCGTTATTCATCGTAATCAATTAGCAGATAACTCTGTGGCTCAGCAAGAAAAAATTTACTTTGAAGTGTCTCGTACCATAAAAGTGACTTTTACCAACTTTTCGCGCTATGACCAATTACTCGATAATGTTGTTAAAATTGGTGTTAATCGCATTTCTGCTTTGCAAAATTCAATAGTAAACGCTGACGTTTTGTATCAACAAGCGCTGATCAATGCCTTAAAAAATGCGCATCAAAAAGCCACCACTATTGCTAAGCAAATGGGCGTTACCTTAGGTAAAGTTTCAAATTTGACCGAGTCTGCTTATCACACTCCAAACACTTATGTTATGGCCGGTAGAAGTAACGCCGGTTTTAATTCACAAGTAGCGGAAAATAATGTTGTGGCACAAGTGAATGTTACTTTTGCCATAAAAACCGAGAAATAAAGCGGCAGTTAAGCTAATTAGCAGCAATATAAGTTAAAAGTGCATAAAATCTGTAATAATTGCTTTAACTTCACGGGTTATCGGGTTATGTTATGCGTTTTTTGACCATCACTTATCTTTGATAAACATAAGAATACCGGTATTTATGAATAAAAATGATTTATATCAAGAACTTTACCAACAAGTTGATGCCTTAATCAGCGATGAACCTGATGTTATTGCTAACATGGCAAATATTAGCGCTTTACTGTTTGAACACTTATCTCAAGTAAACTGGGTTGGATTTTATCGTTTAATTGATAATGAACTAGTTTTAGGGCCTTTTCAGGGTAAAGTGGCTTGTATTCGTATTCCTGTTGGCACAGGGGTCTGTGGCACGGCAGTCAGCCAAAGCACCACACAACGTATTGCCGACGTTCATTCGTTTGATGGTCACATTGCTTGCGATGCGAGTAGTAATTCAGAAATTGTTATTCCGGTAAAAGTCGGTGACAATATCATTGCTGTCCTTGATATAGATAGCACAGCCTATGATCATTTTGATGAAATTGATCAACAAGGTTTGGAAGCAATAATTAATTTATTTGAAAATATGATCATCAAGCATGGCGTGTTAAACTAATGAAAGAAATTATCGTTATTCATGATTATCTCGTTAGCGAAAGTATTGTCGGTGACTGGGATGGCCAAGAAGAATTCGTTGCCGAACGAATAAATGAAATTTATCATCTGATTTATGATTTAGCCGAAGAAGATATTGAACCAGAGATATTAGCGCAATTATTATCTTTGGTTTGGGACACTTGGATTTGCCAAGAATCACTACCTGACATAGATAGTGAAGATATTTATGACTGGTGCCAACATTTGTTGGATAACCGTGAACAGTACCTTCAAGATTTAACCTCTTAGATTTAAGAAATTTTAAAAAGTTGTATTTATGGACACTAAAATAGTAAACGAAGTGAGCAAAACAGAAATGAGTAATACTGAAACTGAAGTAACTACTGACGTTGCAGTTGATACTGACGTTGCACTACAAACACCGGTAACAGCAGAGCAAGAAACTGAAGTTAAGCGGTTAAGCACAAAGGAAATTATTGCTTATTTAGCGGATAAATTTCCTAAGTGTTTTTCGGTTGATGGTCCAGCTAAAGCGCTTAAAATCGGCATCTTTCAAGATTTGTCTGCAAATTTAGCGGAAGATGGCACTGTAAGTAAAACTCGCTTACGCCAAGCATTAAGACATTACACTAGCAGCTGGCGTTATTTGAAAGCGGTTAAGTTGGGTAATTTTCGTGTTGACATCGATGGCAATGACTCTGCTGAGATAGATCAAGAGCAAGCTGACTATGCCAGTAAGACACTAAAAGAAAGCCAAGACAAATTTGGTAACAAAAACAAACACGACAAAGCAAGCAAAAAGCCTTATAAAGGATCTAAGCTTAATAAGTCAGACAATCCTACTGAAGCAAAACCGTCTGCTCACAACCTAGAAGCAAAGCAAGAAAAACAAGCTAAGTTTAAGTCGGTAAAATCAACTAAATCGACGCATACTAAAGCAGAAGTTAAACTTGTTCCTGTTGAAGACAGCGCAGTCGTTGTTGGTAAAAGCGTTAAAGTTAAATTAGGCAACTCGCCTATGAACGCTATTATCACTGAAGTTGCTGGTAAAGATGTGAGTGTACAATTAAATTCAGGAATGGTTGTTAAGACACAAATTAAAAATATATTTACTGAATAAATTGGAGTGTTTTGGGCATGCTAAAAATTTGTCGTATCGCAATTGCCGTTTCTTTGTCGCTATCAGCAATGAACATCTTTGCTGTCGAAAATCTTGATAAGGTAGACTCGCTACCCATATTGGCTCCTGAAAGCCAGCATGCTGCATCGAGTAAACGCGTTACTGCGCAGTTTACTCGAGCCCATTACTCGAAAGTTGACATGGATGATGCACTTTCCGAAAAAATATTTGACCGTTATATAAAACAACTTGATTATGCTCGAAATGTTTTTTTAGCGACCGATATTGAAGACTTTCAAAAGCATCGTCTTGAATTTGATCAGATAATCTCTCGTGGTAAGTTAGATATCGCCTATGACATATTTAACTTAAACCTTCAAAGACGTGCCGAGCGTTATGACTATGCATTAAGCCTTTTAGAAAAAGAAGCTTTCGACTTTACCATAAACGAAGTTTATAACTTCGACCGTGAAGAAGCTGATTGGCCAAAAGATAGTGCAGAATTAAATGAGTTATGGCGCTTAAAAGTTAAGTACGACGCCCTAAATTTAACCTTAGCGGGTAAAGAATGGCCTAAAGTGCAAGAAGTTTTAGGCAAACGCTATCGTTATGCGATTAAAAGATTAAAACAAAGTGAAAGTGAAGATGTTTTTCAAGTCGTCATGAATAGCTTTGCTCGCGTTGTTGAACCTCACACCTCTTATTTATCACCAAGAAATGCTGAAAAATTTCAAATGGACATGAATCTGTCTCTTGAAGGCATTGGTGCGGTACTTAGAGCTGAAGAAGACTATACGGTTATCAATAGTGTTGTTCCTGGTGGACCAGCAGACAAGTCAAAAGAAGTAAAACCTAAAGACCGAATCGTTGGTGTTGCGCAAGACGATGATAAATTTGAAGATGTTATCGGTTGGCGTTTAGATGATGTTGTAGATCTCATCAAAGGACCTAAGGGCACCAAAGTTCGTTTGCAAATTTTGCCAGCGGAAGCAGAAGATGATGCCGTTATTAAAGTTGTTACGATTGTTCGCGATAAAATAGTCCTTGAAGACAGAGCAGCAAAGTCTGAAGTGTATTTTGAAACTAAAGGTGATGAAAAGTCGAAAAAATTAGGTATTATCACTATACCTAGTTTTTATAATAACTTATCGCGCGATGTGAACAAAGAACTCGATAAACTTAAAGCCGAACAAGTCGCTGGTATTATTATTGATTTACGTGGTAATGGCGGTGGTTCATTGCGTGAAGCAACATTATTAACGGGTTTATTTATTGATAAAGGCCCCGTTGTTCAGATACGTGATGGTGCAAACCGAGTACAAGTTAATAGTGATGATGATGGTGTCAGTTCTTATGATGGCTCATTAACCGTAATGGTTGACAGATATAGTGCTTCTGCTTCTGAAATTTTTGCCGCTGCGATTCAAGATTATGGTCGTGGGGTAATCGTTGGCGAACATACCTTTGGTAAAGGTACTGTTCAGCAACATCGCGGGCTAGGGCGAGTTTATGACCTTTATGATAATCCATTAGGTAGTATTCAATTTACCATCGCTAAGTTTTACCGTATCAATGGTGGTAGTACTCAGCATAGAGGTGTTTTACCCGATATTTCTTTTCCAACGGCTGTTGACCCAGAAGACTGGGGAGAAAGTCGAGAGAAAAATGCGCTACCTTGGGATCAAATCCCTAAAGCAAAATATCAAGCCCTAGGTAACTTATCGGCTGACTTAACGTACATCACTTCACTGCATAGTGAACGTGTTAAAGGTAATCGTGAATTTAACTATTTACTTGATGATATTGCGGTTTATCAAAAAGAGAAAGATGATAAAACTATTTCTCTTAAGTTAGATGAACGTAAAACAAAACGTGAAGAACGAAAAGCGAAGCAACTTATTCGTGTTAATGAACGATTAGTTGTTATGGGTAAAGAAAAAGTAAAATCACTTGAAGACTTACCCGATGAGTTAGAAGAATTAGATCCATTTTTAGATGAAACGGCTAAGATAACTCTTGATTTAATCTCGCTGGGTAAAGTCGCTAAAAAATAATGATTACCCACTCATAAAAGCCGCTTAATTGCGGCTTTTATGTAAGTAAAAAGCTAAACTCAATTTTCTCTATAGATTAGCCTATATGCGTTACCCTGACTTTTAGGGGTTTGTGATTAATATCAATTTGATTAGCGTAATATTATTTTTCCTAATGAAAAATAATATTACGAGTTAATAAAATGGTATAAACATTAAAAATTATAACTATAAAAAACTTAAGGTCGGCATCGCACATGACAGAGCCAGAAAAAGACAATCAACCCGTAGTAATCAGCACCCACAAAGAACCAAGCATGCTAGATGCGTTAATTCCTATTTTTGCATTAGTTGTTATGTTAACAACAGCTGTTTGGTATTTTGCTGACAACTCATCTTATGGTCCTAATCAAATTGCTTTATTACTCGCTATGGGTATAGCGATTGTGATTGGTATCAAGAATGGTTATTCGTGGCAGTCGATTGAAGAGTCAATTGTTGGTGGTATTTCTATTTCTTTGGGGGCAATTTTAATACTGTTAGCGGTTGGCTCATTAATAGGAACTTGGCTACTGTCTGGTACTGTGCCTACGATGGTTTATTATGGCTTACAAATTATTGACCCTAGTTGGTTCTACGCCGCTGCCTGTTTAGTTTGTGGTATTGTCGCAATGAGTATTGGCAGTTCTTGGACTACAGCGGCAACGGTCGGTGTCGCCTTTATTGGCATTGCGAACGGTTTTGAAATGTCGACCGCGGTTACGGCAGGTGCTGTTATTTCAGGTGCCTATTTTGGTGACAAATTATCGCCGTTATCTGAAACGACTAACCTTGCTCCTGCAGTAGCAGGCAGTGAATTATTTGAACATATTCGATATATGTTATGGACCACCATACCTTCTATTAGCATAGCCTTGGTGCTGTTTCTTATTATTGGCTTTGATCACTCTTCAAATGTAACTGGAGACACCGCAAGTATTGACGCCTTGCTGACCACACTAGATGCAACTTATAATATTTCTATATTTAATCTTATCCCACTTTTTATCTTACTTTATTTAGCCTTTAAAAAAGTACCGGCATTTCCTGCTGTGGCGATTGGTGCTTTAATTGGCGCTGTTTGGGCGTTAGTTTTTCAGCAAGAGCTTATTTTAAACATGGCTGCAGAAGGCGTTAGTGGCGTTAAAGCCTATATAACCGTGGTTTGGACAGCATTTTTTGATGGCGTAGTGGTTAATACTGGCAACAAACAAATTGATGAGTTGCTTAGTCGTGGCGGTATGTCGAGTATGCTAAACACGATTTGGTTGGTAATGTGTGCCTTAAGTTTTGGTGCCGTGCTAGAGCATTTAGGTATGCTAAATAAATTTGTTAAAGCCATCCTATCAACAGCTAAATCAACGGGAAGTTTAATCGCCAGCACTGTTGCAACTTGTATTGGCACTAATTTAATAACAGCCGATCAATATATGGCGATAGTTATGCCTGGTCGTATGTTTAAAGCAGAATTTAAACGCCGAGGTTTTCATCCAACACTATTAAGTCGTACGTTAGAAGATTCAGGTACTATTACTTCACCGTTAATTCCATGGAATACTTGTGGTGCCTTTATGTTTGGCGCTTTGGCATTAACATCATACGATTATATTTTTTATTGCTTTTTTAATTTAATTAATCCAGTGCTTGCCATTATTTATGGTTACACCGGTTTTAAAATTAAAATGTTAGCAACAATCAGTGATGAAGCAATAAAGAGCTAACATCAAAGAACATTGCGATAAAAAGAGGATATTCATCCTTTATTTACGCTTGATATCGACATAATATAAAGCCTGTTTTTGCAGGCTTTATATTTTCAAAAAGGAAACTCTCATGACTGATTTTACCGCGCGCTATTTATCTGATTACCAAGTTTCAAATTTTTATATTACTACCGTCGATTTGACCTTTGAACTTGCTGACACGGCAACCATAGTAACCAGCATTATGGCGATTAAACGTGAAAATAAAGAGGCTAAGCAATTAGTGCTTGATGGCGAACAATTGAAACTTATTTCACTACAAATTGATCATCAAGACTTACCTGAAAGTTATTATCAGGTCAGTGACACACAGTTAACGCTAGATATTAGTGCTGATGAATTTATATTAACCATAGTGACTGAAATTGACCCACTTAATAACACTTCACTTGAAGGCTTATTTAAGTCGGGCGGCGCTTTTTGTACACAATGTGAAGCTGAGGGTTTTAGACGTATAACCTATTACCTAGATCGCCCTGATGTGATGTCGATCTTTTCAACCAAAGTCATCGCTGATAAAAAGCGTTACCCTTATTTGTTATCAAATGGCAATAAAACTGAATCGGGTGATTTACCACAAGGGAAGCATTTTACTTGTTGGTATGACCCTCATCCAAAACCTTGTTATTTATTTGCTGTGGTTGCCGGTGATTTTGACTTACTTGTTGATACCTTTACCACCCAAGATAAACGCGACGTAGCATTAGAAATATTTGTTGATAAAGGTAACTTACCTAAAGCTCACCATGCGATGGCATCACTAAAAAAATCGATGCTTTGGGATGAAGAAACCTTTGGTTTAGTTTATGACCTCGATATTTATATGATTGTAGCCGTCGACTTCTTCAATATGGGGGCGATGGAAAATAAAGGCTTAAATGTTTTTAATTCGAAATTTGTTTTAGCAGATAATGAGAGTGCCACCGATACTGACTTCTTTAATATTGAAGCTGTGATTGGTCATGAATACTTTCACAACTGGACGGGTAATCGGGTAACTTGCCGCGATTGGTTCCAGTTAAGTCTCAAAGAAGGTTTAACAGTATTTCGCGATCAGCAGTTTAGCGCTGATATGCACAGTGCCGCAGTAAACCGTATTAAAAACGTGAGATTGCTGCGTTCAAAGCAGTTCGCTGAAGATGCGGGACCTATGGCTCATCCCATTCGCCCTGAAAAAGTACTAGAAATGAATAATTTCTACACCTTAACCGTTTATGAAAAAGGTGCTGAAGTCATCCGCATGATTAACACCTTATTAGGAGCAGTTAAGTTTAGAAAAGGCATGGACTTATATTTTGCTCGCTTCGATGGTATGGCCGTGACCTGTGATGACTTTATTAACGCGATGTCAGATGCTTCGGGTGTTGATCTTGATTTATTTAAAGGCTGGTACTATCAGTCGGGTACGCCGACATTATCTGTAGATGAGCTTTTTTCAAAGGGACAGTACCAATTAACCTTGACCCAGAAAAATCCAAATCAAAAAGATGGTAGCGAGGGTAAAGCATTACATATTCCTGTTGCTATTGAGCTTATCGAAAACAATAAGGTGATCCGACGTGAGTTACTTGAGTTAACCACTGAGCAGCAAACATGGACCTTTGACAATCTTGCTGTTAAACCTGTGCTAGCGATATTGGCAGATTTTTCAGCGCCGGTGAAGCTTACGATTAAGCAAACAGATAAAGAGCTGGCAACCATTATGGCTTTTGCAGATGATGAGTTTTGTCGTTGGGACGCTGGTCAGCAATTGATGTTGAATTATATTAAAGCGTTAGTCGATGACAGTAGCTTTGTTCTGCCACAGAGTTTATTAACGACTTATCAAGCTATTTTTGACGCAAATACCGATAATTCCTTTAAAGCCGAACAATTATCACCACCTAGTTTTGACGAAGTTGTCGCAGAAATAGCACAGGTTGATCCCATCAAAGTAGTTAATGCTATTGCCGCAGTGAAGTTATTTTTAGTGACTGGCTTAACCGCTAGTTTTGAGAAAGCCTTTACAGCCAATAAATCTTTTACCTATAAATATGGCGGTGAAGAAGTTGGCCAACGCGCACTAAAAAATGTTTGTTTGTCTTACCTTTCTTTACTTGAGCATCAACAGAGCAAGGTAGTAGAACAATATCAATCGTCAGATAACATGACTGATACTTTGGCAGCATTAGTCTGCTCTGCTGACAACAACTCAGCCGATTTAGCAGGGCAGTTACAGCATTTTGAAAAAAAATGGCAGAGTACATCATTAGTCATGGATAAATGGTTTAGTATCGCGGCTCAACAATGTAGCGCAGATATTTTTAGTTCACTGGATAACTTACTCACTCACCCGTTATTTAGCTTAAAGAATCCAAATCGAGCACGTTCATTAGTGGGTAGCTTCAGCGTTAATAATCCGCGTTATTTTCATTGTCAGTCAGGCCAGGGTTATCAGTTTCTCGCTGAGCAAATCGCTTTGTTGAATGAAATAAACCCACAGGTGGCTTCAAGGCTCATCACACCTTTAATTCAGTTTAGATCTTTTGATTTATCTAGGCAGGAATTGATGCGAGCAGAATTAGAGAAGTTGACTACACTTAAAAACTTATCAAAAGACTTAAAAGAAAAACTTGATGCGGCCTTAGCGAGCTAATTCTTTTATGAAATATTTCTTTTCAATAAATATGACCACTGCTGAGTTTTTCCCTTATTATGAAGGTAAAGCTCAGCAGATGGTTGTTACTACAACTCAAGGAGTGCGGGTACAATTTCCGGCAATGCATATGCGAAAATATTTATTATCTACAGGTATTAAGGGACTTTTTTGTCTAGAAACTGAAAATAATAAATTTTTATCTGTGACAAAAATGGCATGATTAGAGTATTAGCTTTAAACAGTGGTCGGACCATTTGATGTGTTTGAAGGCTCTTGGCCTGTTTCGCTGTAACACTTAATACAAGTAACTACTTGTTAAAATCTATATGAAGAATTTTTTGTTTTAAACGCTTGTTTAAAACACTGGTGTCTGATTCGCTTTTTATTGATTAGAAGTCATTAAAACACGGGGTATTATCAATTGTTTTTACCTCTTGCACCATTGATAAAATGATGCAATTATTGTTTTAGACCACTTATTTCAAATAGTAAGTAGCGATGATAAAAATAAAATATAATCTACACGCTCTGGGGAGAGAATAAATGAAATATAGCCCTCGCAATCGGTTTTATAAAAAACCTTTAGCTGCCAGTATAACCGCTGCGCTTGTTTGTTTAGCGACAGTAAGCCAAGCACAAGCAGAAAATTTTACATTAGGCAACTTCGACGTTACTTTTGATTCAACATTTAGTTACGGTCAAAGTTGGCGTGTAGAAGATCGCAACTGGAATGATAATGTTGGTAAATCAAACAATTTTAATAATGGTTTTGATTTTAGTAATTATCATCCATCATTAAATCCAAATCCTGATCCAGCAACGGTATGGAATGGAAAAGGCGGTTATTCAACCAATGGTGATAACGCTAACCTTAACTATAACGCCGGTGATAGCTTTTCTCAGATAATCAAAGGTTCACATGAACTAGAAGTTCGTTATGAAAACTTTGGTTTGTTCGTTCGTGGCATGTATTTCTATGATTTTGAAATGAGTGACGGCGACCGAGCGTGGACTAATCCTTTATCAGAGGTTAGAAACGATCCTTGTCGTGACGGTGAAGCAAGTGATCAATTATGTAATGACGTAAGATTACTTGATGCTTTCGTTTATGGTGATTTCGTTGTAGGTGACATGCCGCTTTCTGTTCGTGTCGGCCAACAAGTGATTAGCTGGGGTGAAAGTACGTTAATCTCTCATGGTATTAGTGAGTTAAACCCTGTTGATATCGCTCGTCTTCGTGCTCCTGGTTCAGAATTAAAAGAAGCCTTTATACCTTTCGGTGCAATTTGGGGTTCACTCGGTGTTTCTGAGAACTTCAATATTGAAGCCTTCTACCAGTACAACTGGGAAAAAACAGTGTTACCAGCACCTGGTAGCTACTTCTCAACTAATGACTTTGCTGGTGACGGTGGTCAATTTAATAATGTTCAGTTAGGCTTTGGTAGTAACCCTGATATGGACTTAGATTATCTTATTGAAGGTTTAAATACTCTTAGTGGTGCTATTGCTGCTGGCGCTGTTCCTCCTGAAAGTATCGGCGCAGCCTATTTAGGTGCTTTTCCAACGAAAATTACACTTCGTCAAGATGATGCAGAAAATGAACCTGAAGATGGTGGTCAGTATGGTCTTCGTTTATCATGGTTTTTACCTGACTTCAACGACACCGAAATCAGTCTTTACCACATGAATTACCATAGCCGTCGCCCAATATTTGCTGGTGTTACTGCTGATTTTAGTAATGAAGCTATTGGCCATGATATTGGTATGTTACTTTCAGGCGCTATTACTGAAGAAAATTATACAAATTTGAAAGCATTTTCTCGTGTAGAACTTGATTATGTAGAAGACATTAAAGTTTATGCGATGAGCTTTAATACCGTTTTAGGCACAACTTCTGTTGCCGGTGAAATTACTTACCGCCAAGATGAGCCGTTGCAGATTGACGATGTTGAGTTATTGTTTGCGGCGATGCCACAGCAACTAGCGAATGATCAAGGTCGCACTGAGCTTGATGGTATTTCTCAAATGCCAATATTCCAGGGCGGCGAACATGCTGATGGTTTTGTTCTATCAGATACTTTGCAAGCACAAACAACGCTAACACATCTTTGGGGTCCTTCATTTGGTGCCAGCCAGTTAACAACATTAATTGAAGTGGGTGGTATTAACCTGCAAGACATGCCTGACCAAGACGTATTACGACTAAATGGTCCAGGTACTGCACGTAACGGTGGCATTGCCGGTAAAGAAGGTTTAGAAATGGCCGTTCAGGACGGTGTTGAAACTAACCCGTTCCCAGACGCATTTGCTTGGGGTTACCGTGCAATTGCTAAGTTAGACTTTAATAACGTTATCGCTGGTATTAACATTTCACCACGTGTCGTTTTCTCTCATGATGTTAAAGGTACGACACCAGATCCATTATTCTTATTTGTTGAAAAACGTAAGTCTGTGGCGTTAGGTATTAACTTTAATTACCAAAGTCGCTGGTCAGCAGACATTAACTATAACGGTTTTTGGGATGGCGTAGGTACAACCAATCAAATAGCAGATCGCGATTACATTTCATTCAGCATTAAATATTCAATATAAGGGCTAAGTTAATGAGCAATATTATGAAAAATTCACTAAAAAAATTAACATTAGCCTCAGTTGCAGTAAGTTTGGCTATTGTGTCAACAGCAACTTTAGCTAAAGTTTCATCGACTGAGGTCGCAAAGTTAAGTAAAGAATTAACACCTATTGGCGCAGTGCGTGCGGCCAATAAAGACGGTTCTATTCCTGCATGGAACGGTGGTATTACTTCTGTTCCTGCTGGCTATACTGTTGGTGATCACCATATAGACCCATTTTCTACCGACAAAGTAAAATACACGATCACTGCTGCTAATGTCGGTGAATATAAAGCCATGTTAACGCCGGGTCAGATCAAGTTATTTGAAACATACCCTGATACTTATAAAATGAATGTTTATCAATCAAGACGTTCAGCTTCTTACCCTGAGCATGTTTATCAAGCAAGTATTGATAATGCCGGACGTACAGAATTAGTTGAAGGCGGTAATGGTATTGTTAACGCGGCTGTTGGTATCCCATTTCCGGTACCACAAGATGGCTTAGAAGCTATTTGGAATCACATTTTACGTTATCGTGGTGAATCTTTAACACGAGAAGGGGGTCAAGCAGCTCCCACCGCTTCTGGTGATTATACTTATTTAGGTTTTGACGATCAGCTAATGATCCCATATGGGGTTAAAGGTGCTTCAGCAGATAAACTTAAAGAAACCAATATTTTGTTTAAGTTTAAGCAAAAAGTAACTGAACCAGCACGTTTAGCGGGTACCGCATTATTAGTTCATGAAACAATGAACCAAATACAAACACCACGCCAAGCTTGGACATACAACACCGGACAACGTCGTGTTCGTCGTGCACCGAATGTTGCTTATGACACGCCAGGTACAGCGTCTGATGGACTACGTACAACAGATGATTTTGACATGTTTAACGGCGCACCAAACCGTTACAACTGGACATTGAAAGGGAAGCAGGAACTATTGATCCCTTACAATGATTATCGTTTACACAGCGACTCATTAAAATATGCGGATATTTTAATGCCAGGTCATATTAATCCAGAACATGTTCGTTATGAAAAACATCGTGTATGGGTTGTCGAAGCTAACTTAAAATCAGATACGCGTCATACCTACAAAAAACGTGTTTTCTTTATCGATGAAGATAGCTGGCAAATTGCGGTAACCGATATTTACGATAACCGTGACGAGTTATATCGTGTTGGTGTTGCTCATGGTTTGAATTATTACGAAGTTCCTACACAATGGTCTACACTTGAAGTGTTCCATGATTTACAGTCTCGTCGCTATATAGCAATGGGCTTAGATAATGAAGCTAAAATGTATGACTTTTCAGCTGAGTTAGATGATATATCATTTACTTCTTCTGCATTAAGACGTGAAGGGCGCAGATAACCGCTAGGTTTTAAACATTTATAACGGCTGACAACGCTCAGCCGTTATACTTTCAAAAGATTAGAAACTTTAACAATGTCATGGATGATGTGATAAAAGTAACACTATAATTATTAACGAATGAGAATTCTTCTTTATGCAACGTCTGTTGGCCTTCCTTTTTAGCGCTTTATTCTTCCTTAATGCTTTTTCACAGCAACTTCCTGCTATGCAAGCACCTTTAGCCAGTAAATCACTTATGCTTGATATTTTTAAAATCAACGATAAGCAGCTTGTCGCTGTAGGTGAACGTGGTCATATTTTACTTTCAAACGACGCAATTACATGGCGTCAAGCTAACGTTCCCGTTCGTTCAACCTTAACGGCAGTCTATTTTATTGATGCTACTCATGGTTGGGCTGTCGGACATGATGCAACTATATTATTTTCTAGTGATGGCGGCGAAAATTGGCAAGTACAACAATACTTACCCGCTAAGCAAAAACCTTTACTCGATATTATGTTTAAAGATAAAAATGAAGGCATAGCGATAGGCGCATACGGTCAGCAATACCGCACCAGTGATGGCGGTGAAAATTGGACATTTGAATTTCATGGTGAATTTCTATTCCCTGAAGATCTCGCTTACTTAGAAGAATTAAAAGAACAAGATGAAGAGGCTTATTTAGATGAACAAGGCAGTATACTTGCCCACTTTAATAGTATCTTTAAAGACGGTCGTACGCTTTATATGGTTGGTGAAGTAGGTTTAATTGCTAAAAGCAATGATTTTGCCGAAAAATGGTTGCCGTTTGATAAAATATATCAAGGTTCATTTAATGATATTGCTCGCACTCAGCAAGGAAATTTATTAGTTGTTGGTTTGCGCGGTAATATTTTTCGCAGTTTAAAAAGTGGCACACCTTGGCAACATATTAATACCAATACCCAAGCGTTATTAAATTCGATAGTGCTCGGTGATAACGGTAGTATTTTTGTATTAGGAAATAATGGTGTTATTTTAAAAAGTGACGATGATGGCGCTAGCTTCTCTTTAAATATTCAAGCTGACGGTAAAGCGTTAATTAGCGGTGTTTGGTTTAATAACCAGTTAGTCATCGTTTCTGAAGTTGGTCTTAAAGTTATTGCACTGACTCAGTTAAAATAAAAGTAAATCGATAAATACGCTTACCGCCAATTCCACTGAAGCAGATGAAGTAAATTAAATGAAAATAGAATCCCTTATTAATGTTATCGAAGCCACTATGTTCCGTAAAAGAGTCATGGTGCTTGTTGCTTTCGTACTAGCCAGTATTTTTCTTGTTTTTCAAGCGAGCCAAATAAAGCTTGATGCGGCTTTTGAAAAGCACATTCCCCTTAATCATACCTACATGAAAACGTATCTTGAATATCGAGAAAACTTTGGTGGCGCTAATAACGTGCTTATCTCAGTTTGTGACACAGAAGGAGATATTTTTAATGAATCTTTCTTTGGCGCGCTAAAGGGTGTTCATGATCAGTTATTTTTCATTCCTGGTGTTGACCGTATTCAAGTTAAATCATTGTATTCACCGAGTACCCGTTTTGTTGAAATTGTTGAAGACGGTTTTGCCGGTGGTCCGGTTATCCCAGCAAATTTTCAGCCTGATTCACAAGGTTTAGCCGTTGTTAAAGCAAATATTGAGAAAGCAGGTATCGTTGGTAGTATTGTTGCCGACGATTACAGTTGTGCCATGGTAAAAGCGTCCTTAATGGATACAGACCCACAAACAGGCGCACGCTTAGATACACTTGTTATTGCTGAGCAACTTGAGCAGCAAATTAGAGGTAAATTCGAAAAAGACAATATTAGTATCCATATTATTGGTTTTAGTAAGATGGTTGGCGATGTTGCTGAGGGCGCGAAAGGCGTTGTTGCTTTCTTTGCCATTGCAATTGTTATTACTACGCTGATGGTTTTTTGGTTTTGTCGTTCTATCTCTCTAACCCTTTTACCCATAGCATGTTCGTTGGTTGCCGTTGTTTGGCAGTTAGGTATGTTATCTACCTTAGGGTTTGGACTCGATCCGATGTCGATTCTAGTGCCGTTTTTAGTGTTTGCCATTGGTGTCAGCCATGGCGTGCAAATGATTAACTCGGTCTCCAAATTGGTTAGTAAAGGAGCAACATCCAAAGAAGCCGCGCAAATGAGCTTTCGCTTGTTGTTGATACCAGGCGGTATCGCCTTGCTGTCTGATACGGTCGGTTTCTTAACGTTACTTTCTATTGATATAGGTATTATTCGTGAATTGGCTATCACTGCATCTCTGGGTGTTGCTATGATTATTTTAACCAATTTAATTTTACTCCCTTTATTGGTTTCTTTTATTCATGTCCCTAAAGTTGAGCCTGAAATAGCAGATAAGAACAAAGTCACTGTTTGGGATGTAATGTCTTCGTTTGCCACTAAGCGAATTGCAACAGTTATACTTGTTATAACCGCTGTTTTATATGCTGCTGGATACTATTACTCACAAGACATGAAAATAGGAGAGCTTCATGCGGGCGCTCCATCATTGCATGAGACATCACGTTATAATCAAGACACTTTTTTAATTACTGACCGTTATGCCATCAGTGTTGACTATATGTCAGTGATCGTCGAAAGCCCTGCTGATTCATGTACTTTTTACGAGACAATGGACTTAATCGATACCTTTCAATGGCAGATGGAAAATACGGTTGGTGTGCAATCAGCAATCAGTTTAGCGTCAGTTGCTAAAATTGTTAATGCTGGTTATAACGAAGGTAATGCTAGATGGCGTGTTCTATCACGCAACCAACAAACATTAGTGCAATCAATTGCCAGAATCCCTTCAACAAGTGGCCTATTGAACAGTGATTGTAGTGTTATGCCCGTGATTCTTTTCTTAGAAGATCACAAAGCTGAAACCATTAATCGAGTTGTTGATAAAGTAAAAGTTGTTACTCAAGCATTAGAAACAGACAAGGTTAAGTTTAAACTTGCCTCAGGCCCTGTTGGTGTTATGGCTGCGACTAATGAAGCGGTCGCTGAAGCGCAAACGCCGATGATGCTTTACGTTTATGGCGCGGTAACTTTATTGTGTTTCATTAGCTTTAGAAGTGTGCGTGCCACGATTGTCGTTATCGTGCCGCTTTATGTCGTGTCAACGTTAGCGCAATGGTTAATGACTGCACTTGATATTGGCCTAACGGTTTCTACACTTCCGGTTATTGCTTTAGGTGTTGGTATTGGTGTTGATTACGGTATTTATATCTTGTCAACGATGAGTATAAAATTACGTGAGGGTTACCAAGTTCAAGAAGCTTATTTACTTGCTTTGAAAGAGCGAGGCAGTGCAGTCTTAATAACCGGTGTTACTTTAGCGATTGGCGTTTCAACCTGGTTTTGGTCAGATTTGAAATTTCAAGTCGATATGGGAATACTCTTAACCTTCATGTTCTTGGTGAATATGATCGCTGCAGTACTGGTCCTACCTGCTATTGCTGCTTTTTTATGGCCTAATAAGAAATAAGGTTAATACGTTAAACCTGCATAAATAAACAAGAAAATGACCGAAAGGTCATTTTCTATTTATAACAAGTGAATAAACAATTACTCTCAGTAATTTTGACAAGCCGCTGTAAATAATTAATCACCATAAATAGTAAAATATTCCTCGCAATAGCCTAAAATTCTTAATAAAATCGCACATATAGTCTATTCTTTTAGACAATAATAAATATTTATATAAAAAATTATACAAATTACCCTGTTAATTGTTTTAAATAATCAATTTTGAAATGATTCAGTACAACAGCGTTTTATCCAAAAAGGAAAACGGCATGGCGTTAGTAGACGGTTTACCCTCAGTGATACTCTCGAATGTAGCACAGTTAATTCAGCAAAAAGTTCCCGCTAAAACAGCTCCGCTCGTTGAGCAGTTTGCAGAGCTCCTTTATAGTAATATTTCCACGCTTGATTTAGAGCATCGTAACGATAGTGATATGTACGGTGCGACGTTGAGTTTGTGGAATTCGTTAAATGGTCACCAAAATAATGCACCGGAGATTAAAGTTTTTAATCCTCAAGTTTCTAAGCATGGCTGGAAATCAAGTCATACTATTATCGAAGTCATTATCGCTGATATGCCATTTCTTGTTGATTCATTGCGAATTGCCCTTAACCGTTTAGGCTTATCACCACATTTAATGTTAAATAGTCCTATTAATATTATTCGTGATGACAAAAATCAAATTACACGTTTATCGGCAGCCGCTAATAAATCGTTAAAATCAGCAACGGCTGTCGCTGTTTTTTTTATTGAAGTTGACCGTCAAACCGATCAAAAAGTCCTTGATAAAATAACCAAAGAGCTTCATTCAGTGGTCAATGACATTGCGATAACGGTTGATGATTGGCAAGCCATGCGTGCCCGTCTTGGTGAAGTGATCACCGAAACAGCCGAAGCAAAGTTACCTTGTTCAATCAATGATCATGATGACGCATTAGAGTTCTTAAAGTGGATGTTAAACGATAACTTCACTTTATTAGGCTACCGCTCATACAATGTTAAAACGTTAACAGGTGATATGGCACTCTCGGCCAATGTTGAATCAAGTTTAGGATTAATGAAGCGCTCTGATGGCACAGTAGAGCGCTTAATCTCAACATTATCTAGCTCTGCTCGTGAGCTTGCTTTAGGGGTTAACCCGTTAATTTTGACCAAAACCAATTCTCGGTCACGCGTACATCGTCCTGCCCACTTAGATTATATTGGCGTAAAACGTTTCGATGCTGAAGGTAATGTTATTGGTGAGGAACGCTTTGTTGGTTTATTTGGCTCTGCTTATTATACCAATAGTGCCTTAGACTTACCGTTAATAAAGTCTAGAGTAACCACCGTTTGTGAAAGCTCTGGTTTTGCTCGTGGTACTCACGCGTATAAAGCGATGATTAATATTTTAGAAACTTACCCACGTGACGAAATATTACAAAGTAGTACAGATGAATTATTAAAAAATGTTTTAGGCATTTTCCAAATGCAAGAACGTGATTACTCTGGACTCTTTGTTCGCCGTGATGCTTTTGATCGTTTTTACTCTTGTATGGTCTATGTGCCCAGAGAGCGTTATAACACTGAATTACGTGTAAATACCCAAAAGTTACTCAAAGAAGCATTTGGTAGCAGTCAAGAAGTCGAGTTTACCACTTACTTTTCTGAATCAGCACAAGCGCGTACCCACTATATTGTTCGTGTTAAATCAACTAAAGCAGATATCAACGTGAAACAAATTGAAAAGAACTTAAATGAAGCAGCAAGAAGCTGGGATGATAAACTCGCAGCATCTCTGAACTCTCATAAAGGTGAAGCTAAAGGTAAAACATTAAGTCGTAAATACTGTAGTTTTCCACAATCTTACAAAGATGAAGTGTTACCGGGCACGGCAATCGTTGATATTGAAAAACTTGAGTCGTTATCAGCAGAAAACCCACTGGAAATGTTGTTTTATCAACCACAAGAAGAAAGTGCTAACAGCCGTCACGTAAAATTAAAATTGTTCCATACCGGCGACCCCATCCACTTGTCAGATATTTTACCTATCCTTGAAAACTTCGGTTTACGTGTTATTGGTGAAAGCCCTTATTTAGTTAAAACATTAACGGGTGAACATTGTTGGATCTTAGACTTTTCGATGTTACTTACCGGGCAAGGTAAGTTCACCCTTGAAATAGTACAAAACTTGTTCCAAGACGCCTTTGCAAAAGTTTGGGCGGGTGATTTAGAAGATGATGGTTTTAACCGTTTAATTTTAGGTGCCGAGCTTGGTGGTCGCGAAGTTTCTATTATCCGTGCTTATGCACGATATGAGCGTCAAATTGGTGGTACCTTTAGTCAAAGTTATATCGAAGATACTTTTGCTCGTTACCCCAACATTGCCGAATTACTGATTAAGTTCTTTATTTTCCGCTTTGATCCAACAACGAAAATTTCAGAAAAAGCGTTGAATAAAGTCAGTGCCGATATTGAAAAATCTCTCGATAATGTCGCTAACTTAGATGATGACCGGATTATCCGCCGTTTTGTTGAAATGATCAGTGCCACCATTCGTACTAACTATTTTCAACCGCATCCGATCACAGGTCAAAAATCTTACATTTCATTTAAGATCTTACCTCGCCAGATAAGTGACGTTCCATTGCCGCTTCCTGAATTTGAAATATTTGTTTATTCACCACAACTTGAAGGTGTTCATTTACGCGGTGGCAAAGTCGCCCGTGGTGGTTTACGTTGGTCAGACAGACAAGAAGATTTCCGCACCGAGGTTTTAGGCTTAGTTAAAGCTCAACAAGTTAAAAATACGGTTATTGTTCCTGTTGGCGCTAAAGGTGGTTTTGTTTGTAAACAACTCCCTGTAGGCGGTACTAGACAAGAAATATTTGAAGCAGGTAAAGAATGTTACCGTACCTTCATTCGTGGTTTGTTAGATATCACCGACAACATTATTGATGGCGTAATTGTGCCACCACTTAATGTTGTTCGTCTTGATGATGATGACGCTTATTTGGTAGTTGCTGCCGATAAAGGCACGGCAACCTTCTCAGATACTGCTAATGCGATTTCCGATGAATATAACTTCTGGATGGGCGATGCGTTCGCTTCTGGTGGTAGTGTTGGCTATGACCATAAAGCGATGGGAATTACGGCTAAAGGCGCTTGGGAGTCTGTTAAACGTCATTTCCGCGAAATGGATATTGATTGTCAAACAACTGATTTCACCTGTATTGCTATTGGTGACATGGCAGGTGATGTATTTGGTAATGGTATGTTGTTGTCAAAACACATCCGTTTACAAGCTGCATTTAACCATATGCATATTTTTATTGACCCTAATCCCGACGCAGCAAGCTCTTATGTAGAGCGTGAACGTTTATTTAATATGCCGGGCTGTACTTGGGAAGATTACAATAAAGAATTAATTTCTGAAGGTGGTGCGATTTTCAGCCGTCATGTGAAATCTATCAAGTTAACACCACAAATTAAGAAAATGCTTGGTACACAAAAACAAACCATGTCACCGATTGATTTAATGCAAGCCATTTTAAAAATGAAAGTGGATTTATTGTGGAATGGTGGTATTGGCACGTATGTTAAAAGTTCAAAAGAAAGCCATCTTGACGTTGGCGACAGAGCGAACGACTCATTGCGTATCAATGGTAAAGAATTACAAGCCAAAGTTGTTGGTGAGGGCGGTAACTTAGGTTTCACCCAACTGGGTCGTGTTGAGTTTGGTTTACGTGGTGGACGAATTAATACCGACGCTGTTGATAATGCCGGCGGTGTTGATTGTTCTGATAATGAAGTTAACATTAAAATATTATTAAACAGTTTAGTACAAAATGGTGACTTAACTGTTAAACAACGTAATCAGTTACTTTATGACATGACTGATGATGTCGGTAAAATTGTTATAGAAGACTGTTATCGTCAAACCCATTCATTGTCTATTACGGCAATGCGTGGCGTCAAACAATTAAAAGAGCAAGAGCGTTTTATCCATGGCTTAGAAAAAGCGGGCAAATTAGATCGTGCTTTAGAGTTTATTCCAACCGACGATGAAATCTCTGAGCGTTTATCTAAAGGCCAAGGCTTAACTCGCCCAGAAATTTCTGTACTACTTGCCTATGGCAAAATGGTCTTAAAAGAAGATTTGGTTTGTCCAGGTATTACAGACAACCCTTATCACAATCGTTTATTGCTTGAAGCTTTCCCTCCACAATTACAGGTTAAGTATCAAGAACAAATGCAGCTGCATCCTCTGCGTGCTGAAATTATAGCGACAAAATTAGCCAATGATATTGGTAACGATATGGGGTTCAATTTTGTTAATCGCATGCATGAAGAAACAGGTGCAACGGTTGCTGAAATCGCCAATTGTTATGTTATGGCCAGTGAAGTTTTTGAGTTGTCAACTATTTGGAACCAAATTACCGAATTAGATAATAAAATTTCGACTTCTATTCAAACTGAAATGTTATTTCAAATGCGTCGTACGGTAAGACGAGCAACACGCTGGTTCTTACGCCATCGTAATAAAGCGTTAGGTATTGCTGAAACAATCGCTATGTACCGCCCAACGTTTGAAAATTTAGCCAAAAATTTAGATAAGTTATTAGTTACTGCAGAAGTTGAGCAACTAAAACGTGTTGAAACAGATCTAGTTGGAACAGGCGTTCCAGTGAAAATCGCAAAACGTATTTCACAGTTAAGTTCATTATTCCCGGTAATGGATATTGCTGATATTTCAATAGCGGATAATCGTCCAATTGAATTAGTTGCTGATTTATACTTCAAACTAGGTGTTCGTTTAGACTTGCATTGGTTCTTAGATCAGATCACTAGCCAACCGGTATCTAATCACTGGCAAGCGCTTGCTAGAGCTTCATTTAGAGAGGAACTTGATTGGCAGCAACGTTCATTAGCACAGGTCGTTTTACACTGCGATTGTGGTGTTGAACAACCTGAAATTGAAGCCTTACTTAATAACTGGATTAAGACGAATGCTCAACCACTTGAACGTTGGAACCAAATCTTAGCTGACTTTAGAATTGGTCGCACGCATGAGTTTGCAAAGTTCTCTGTTGCGCTAAGAGAGTTAATGTTACTGAGTTTAAATTGCGATCCAGCAAAATAAGTCAAAGCCATTAATCAAGCTTTAACGAGATTGATTTAACTGATAAAATCCTCACTACTAAGTGGGGACTTTTTTTAGGTCGTTTTCGATTTTAATTAAAGTTTTTTCGCGTTAACTTATCCGTCCAGAGGCAATATGTTTTATTCCGCAATTCGTAAAGTATTATTCAAGTTTGATCCTGAAGCTATTCATGAGCTGACGATAAAAGGCTTTAAAGCCTCGGGTTCAACACCATTAAATTTACTTTATAAACAAAACATTACTGATAAACCAGTCGAAGCCATGGGTATTACCTTTCCTAATCCTGTTGGTTTAGCGGCTGGATTAGACAAAAATGGCGAATGTATTAACGCGTTTGATGCCATGGGGTTTGGCTTTGTTGAGATAGGAACTGTGACACCTAAGCCACAACCAGGCAATCCAAAACCACGTATTTTCCGTTTACCGACAGCAAATGCAGTTATAAACCGCATGGGCTTTAATAACAAAGGCGTTGATTACTTAATTGATCAAGTACGTAAGGCAAATTTTAAAGGCGTGCTGGGTATTAATATTGGTAAAAATAAAGATACCCCAGATGAGCAAGCTAAAGACGATTATCTTATTTGTATGCGTAAAGTTTATAACTACGCAACCTATATCACTATAAATATCTCATCGCCAAATACGCCAGGTTTACGTTCATTACAATATGGTGATGCATTAAATGAGCTATTAGCCGCGCTTAAATCAGAACAAAAAGTATTGACCGAATTGCATAGTAAATATGTACCGTTAGCCGTAAAAATAGCACCTGATTTAAGTCATGAAGAGATTGAATCGATTGCCCAATGTTTGATTAGCAATAATATTGATGGCGTTATTGCCACTAACACCACACTTTCACGTGAAGGTGTGGTTGGCTTAGAGCATGGAGAAGAGCAGGGGGGTCTCAGTGGTGAGCCAGTAAAAGACAAAAGTACCGAGGTTATTCGTTTATTGGCGATAGCCCTAGATAATAAATTACCTATAATCGGTGTTGGCGGTATTTCGAGTGGCCGTGATGCACAAGAGAAAATAGCGGCGGGTGCTAAATTAGTACAAGTTTATACTGGTTTTATATACCAAGGTCCTGAACTGGTTAAAGACATAGTAAATAGTCTTTAACTGACGAGTTCAATGGTTTAACGCTATTTCTTACACTTGCTTATATATGGGGTAGCGTTAACTTAGTGGCAATTAAATTCAGTACCTTGTGCAGTTTTACTTGAATGTAGCGAGGTAATAATTTTTTCTCTTGCGCTAGCAGAATTAACTCAGCTGGCGTTATCGCAATAAAACATTTTACCTGCTGATGTTCTTTTTGGTAAACACTAAATACATCATCAGCAAAATAGCTAATCTCTTCCTGATGGGCTTTAGTTATCTCTTCATCAACAAATTGCTGAGTTTCTAGATAGAGATTGATTAATAAAATATTATTTTCATCACCATACCAATTTGCAGTTAATGTTTGAAAATTAAATTGTGCTTCAAGCTTATTACACACTGACTTTATCTGAGTAAACTTTTCCAGTAAATCGTTACCCGGCATAATAGCGATCGGTAGCTGTTCTGTCATAGTTTTAAGGTTACTTTGAATTTCAATATTTAAACATTATCAATATTAATTGGTAACATAAAGCATAAAAGGCTTTTTATTGCCCTTGCCTAACATTATTTTGCTGGTCGTTTTCATCATTAGGATAGGTTTTGGACTTTTCTTTCTTATCTTTAGAACTCTGGGTTTATTTCACTTTACTTGCCGCTGTTATGCAAGCTATTCGCACCGCCGGACAAAAGAAGCTATTGGGACACTTAAGTGCGATGGCGACGACAGGTGTGCGCTATATCTATGCGCTGCCTTTTGCTTTTATATATTTACTCTTTATCACCGAACAGCGAGCAGTGTCTTTACCTTTGCTTAACCGTCATTTTCTTATGTACGCGCTTATCGCCTGTCTGATGCAGATTATTGGGACTTTTTGTTTGGTTGCGGCTTTTAAATATCGTAATTTTGCGGTAGCAACAAGTTTAGCTAAAACTGAAGCTATTCAAGTTGCTGTCGTGGGAGCCTTGTTCTTTTCAGTTTCCTTATCATTGCTAGCGTGGTTATCTGTTTTTATTGGTGTGATAGGCGTGTTAATTGTCTCAAAAGTAAAATTTACCGTTACTGATATTTTTAAAAACCCTGGCGCTGGTTTTGGCTTATCTTCAGGGTTAGCCTTAGCCATTACGACCTTATTAATTAGAGAATCAAGCTTGGCCCTAAACACAGATTTAATGGTTAGTGCCGCTGTTACCTTGTTGTTTATGGTTGGTGTACAGTCCGTCATATCAATTATTTATCTTAGTTTAAAAGATAGAAAACAACTTACCTTAATGGCTAAACATTGGCGTATGTGTTTATTTGTTGGCATCACCAGCGTTATTGGTTCAATTGGTTGGTTTACTGCCGCTAGTTTTCAAAATGCAGCCTATGTGAAGGCACTAGGGCAAGTAGAGTTTTTTATTACTTTATTGTTAACTTACCGAATTTTTAAGGAGCGTATTAGTCGCTTTGAATACTTAGGCATGTTATTAATTATTGTTAGCGTGGTTATTTTATTACTTTGGGCATAGTGGCTAGCGTCTGTTTTTGCTACACTCGCAGAAAATTATTATTGTATTAATTAAATTGGATTTAAAATGAAAATTGCAGATAAAACCGTTGTTCAATTTCACTACACCTTAAAAGATGAAGCTGGCAATGAAATTGAATCATCATACGCGGGCGATCCTTTAGCCTATCTTCATGGCTATAAAAATATGTTAGTCGGTGTTGAAAATGCCTTAGTGGGTAAAGAAGTAGGCAACAAATTTTCAGTTACGCTACAACCAGAAGATACTTACGGTGAACGTAAAGAAGATATGATCCAACGTGTTCCAGCAAAACATCTACAAGACGGTCAAGGGACCACTAAATGGCAAGCTGGCATGACAGCTTCCGTTGAAACTGAGCAAGGTCAACGTCAAGTGACTATTGTTAAAGCGGGTAAGTTTATGGTCACTGTTGATATTAACCCACCTCTTGCTGGTATGGTATTAACCTTTGACTTAGACGTCATTGATGTCCGTGCTGCTACAGATGAAGAAATCGAACATGGTCACGCACATGGCGCTGGCGGTCATCACCACTAAATTTTCTTAGTTAAAGTGGTCATTTATTTGAATGTTAAAGGTCAGCTCTGCTGACCTTTTTTATATTGAGTTGCTGAGTGTGTTTTAAAGTTAATCATCAACTTTATTTATTGACAGCACATACATCTCATTATTTAAATTTGCTTGCCAGCATATATTTAAATTATAGAGTTTCATGCCATAGATTTTATCATCGCCTTGTCGCTTTTTATAAGCGGGCCTAGGGTCCTGCGCTAAGACTTGTTCAATAAAAAGTGCTAGCTCTGGATACTCTCGTTGATACTTTTGCATATCATCTTGTGCTTGCTGAGAAAACTTGGTGGTTAACGCTTGCAAGGGTTGTTGTTGTGCAAAGCCGGCCTGTGCATTATCAATACTATCAGAGTAGGGAATATAAGGTTTAATATCAACAACGGGCGTTTGATCAAGCAGATCTAGTCCAGAAATATTAATAACAGTTTGTTTGTTGTTTTGCGTAATACCCTCTAACTTTACTACCGACATGCCAATTGGGTTAGGTCTGAATGTAGAGCGAGTGGCTAATACCCCCAATTTTTTATTCCCTCCCAAGCGAGGTGGTCTCACGAGCGGTTTCCAACCTTGGCGCTGCGTACCATGAAATATAAACAATATCCACAGATGACTAAATTGCTCAATGCCACGAAGTAACTCTTCGTTATTGGCATCATCAAGCAATAAAATTGAGCCTTGTGCTGCACTCACTAGACCCGGTTGACGAGGAATAGCGAATTTTTCTTTGTAGGGAGAATTAACGCGACCAATATAGTTAAAGGTTACCTGGTTTTCAGGTGATACAGTCATTAGTTAATCTTTTTAAGCGGTTCAACTTGATAAGCCATACCATAGCAGACAAGTGTTGCATTACATTGCTTATTTGCTTGGTCGTCATCAATCAGCGCGCAACCACTAAAAATTATCGCATTCGCTTGTTGCTGAGCCGCTTGTCTGCGCGCTTCAGTTCTTGCCGCTATTTTATCAGGTAAGGCATGATGACTTTTTGCCTGACAATCTTCACCTTCAACTAAGCCAATAAGTTTATAACGGCCAGGAAATTCACTCTCATCTTGAAAAAATTTTACCTGTGCATGGCTGAAGTATGTTTGAAAATTTTCTTTGTCCAAATTTGTTGAAACGGTATATTGAGATGAGCATGCTGATAATCCGATCAACGTCAGCATTAGTATTAATTTATTGTTGGTTTTACTTGTTGGCTTCATTTTTATCACTAGGTTACTTACTTATATTTGCTTTAACAGGGGCTTTATTACTGATCCAATAATTAAATAATTTATCAATAACTTTGCTTTGTTGTTTCATATTTATCCAATTACGCATAAACAGTTCAAAAGCTTGATCGTTATGATTAATCGGGAATGCCATAGATATAGGTGCTAAGACAGGTTTAGGCACAATAACTGTGTACTCAGGATGTAATAATGTCCAGGCAGAAGCTGCAGCAGCACCAAATAACATCCCATCAAAATGTTGATGCTTTTCTTTAAAGAATAATCTGGGTGTTGATATTTTCCAGGCCTTATTATAAATAAAGTTGCGTTCAACAGCTGTTTGGTAGAAAAAAGTTTCAGGTATACCGATAATTAGCGCTTTATTTTCAATGATTTTAGACCATTGCTTAAACTCTACACGCCTTTCATCTTTTACAATAAAGGCCAGTGATTGCTGAGAATAAGGCACCGTAAGCGTGAATTTAGTCATATTATCTGGGATAACAGGAATACCTGTCGTGATATCTAAATAGCCTGATTGTAAGAGTGCTTCCGCTTGATGATGAAATATTCTTACAAATTCAACATTGACGTTGAGGTCAATGGCAAGTTGATTCATTATTTCAATATCAAAACCGACCAACTTACCGTTATTGTTATGAAAGGCATAAGGTAAGTCATCTCTGAAATAGCCAACCCTAATAAAACCACGTTGCTGAATTCGTTTTAGCACAGGAGAAAATGTAGGTTTGGTGACAGCATTAGCAGGGCTGTTTTCGAGGTAGCTGCTTTGAACACTAGTGAACAAAAAGTCTCGCTCTATAAATTTAGTATAACCTTGATACTGGTGACTTATAGCGTCAAAACTGAAACGTAAGGAGATAAATGCCAATACCGAAACAAGTGGGATTATCGCTAAGTTACGCAGCAGTACACGCCATTTTATAGTAAAGCGCTTTAACATTGCCGTGGCAATTAATAGCGGTAAACAGCTAGAAAATACCACTGAAAAAATAGCACTTAGTCGAGCGCCAATAAGGTTCTCTGCCACTAAATAAAAGTCGAACATAGCACCGGAAACATTAAACAATTCTAGTAAATTTTGCATCGCTAATGTTGTGCTACCAAATAACTGTGGCAAACCAGCAACAACTAGATTGATATGATCAGTAAAAGAAATATGGGCACCAGAGAACCAAGCGGCAAAGAGCACAAAAAGTAAAGCAAGCAGCTTACCACCGACGGGTAAACTAAAAGATATTGGCACAATAATCTCTGATATTTTTTCAAGATCGCTATCTTGAGGGTATTTTTGCTTAAGTAATTTTTTAGTGTTTTCAACAATCACAGGCAATACTGAAAAGAAGCTGCCTGTAGCAAAAGCAGTGATCATTGGCTCGCGAGAAACACTAACTATTTCTCGATAACCAAAAGGGGTGACCGTAGCAACAATGGCGGGGAATACTACAAAACAAAGCAGAGTTACCAAAACTATTGCACTAAGCATATAAACAACTAAACCATCGAGTTGGCTTGCATCAAGAGTAACAGCGGCACGCCAACCGATACAAAATATACCCAAAGGGGCAAATTTCATAATAAAACCATTAATGTTTGCGGTTGCTTGTTGTAAGTTTGAAAGCATTAACAAGGTTTGTCTTTTAGATTTAATCTTCATTAAACCAAGCCCCATACAGATACTAAAAAAAACTACCGCAGGGATTAAAGTATTTGCTAAGGCATTAAAAGGGTTTGCCGAGATAAATAAGTCAACCAAGCTAAATTCTGGCACAGATTGTATGGTGTTATTAGAATAAAACTCGGCATGTTGCCATTGAGGAAAGGACAAAGGGGTGCTAAAAATAAAAAATAGTACGACCGCTATCATCATTAAGATAATCAATAAACTTTGTTTAGAGACCTTTTTGGCTTTACTCGGCGTAAGCCCACCTATACCAACAACTAGTGACAGCACAATATAAGGCAGTACGGTCATTTGCAGGGCAGTAACAAAAGCATTTGCGGTGTTATCAATCACTGAATATTCGGTTGAAAAGTGATACCCCATCAACAACCCAAGAAACATCGCTAAGATAATTTGTACTAATAACGGTGGTTTAATAAACAACATTAAAATATTGTACTCATAAGTATTTTGCCATAATAATTGTAACGAACTATTTGAAAATTATAATACAAAAAAGCAGTGAACGTTCACTGCTTTTATTTCTTTGGTATTAACAGCTGACTGAGGGTTGTTATTTCACCCGCATACCCGGCTGCGCACCGTCGTCAGGATTTAATATCCATAAATCTTTACCACCAGGGCCTGCCGCAAGCACCATGCCTTCAGACATACCAAAACGCATTTTTCTTGGCGCCAAATTAGCAACCATCACGGTATGCTTACCAATTAAATCTTCTGGTTGATACGCTGACTTAATACCGGCAAACACTTGGCGTGTTTCACCACCTTCTTCTTTTGAATCAAGAGCAAGGGTCAAACGTAACAGTTTATCAGCTTTTTCTACATGCTCGGCATTAATGATTTTTACTATACGCAAATCAATTTTAGCAAAATCGTCAAATTGAATTTCTTCGCTAATAGGATTACACCCTAATGGATCATTAAGAGCCGCACTATTATCGACGATTTTTTCTTTTTTCGCTTTTTTTACCGGTTTTTCAGCGTCATCTTTAACAAGTAAATTGTCTTTCGATGCATCTGTCATTGCGTTAACTTTATCCATGTCGACACGCTGTAGTAAGGCTTTAAATTTATTGATCTTGTGGCTCGTCAATAATTTCTTATGTCCTTCCCAAGTTAATTCATCATTTAAAAACGTCGCTGTGCTATCGGCTAACACCGGTAATACTGGCTTTAAATAAATCATTAAGGTGCGAAACATATTGATACCTAGCGAACAGATGTCTTGCACTTCTTGTTGCTTAGTTTCATCTTTCACTAACTGCCATGGTTCTTTTACGGCTATATATTCGTTAACTTTGTCGGCCAATGCCATTATTTCACGCATACCACGGGCAAAATCACGCGCTTCATAGTGAGCGGCAATAGAGTCACCTGCCGCCATGACCTCTTCAGCGAGAGCTGGGTTGTCGATGTTTTCTGACAACATACCGTCAAAGCGTTTAGTGATGAAACTGGCACAACGTGAGGCAATATTAACCACTTTACCCACTAAGTCTGAATTGACTCGTTGCGCAAAATCTTCAAGATTTAAGTCTAAATCATCAATTTTATGGGTTAATTTAGCCGCATAATAATAACGTAAATATTCAGGGTTTAAATGATCTAAATAAGTACGACCTTTAATAAAAGTGCCTTTAGACTTAGACATTTTTGCGCCATTAACAGTCACAAAACCATGAGCATGCACTGCCGTTGGTTTTCTAAAACCTGCACCTTCGAGCATAGCTGGCCAGAATAAACTATGAAAATATATAATGTCTTTGCCAATAAAATGGTAGAGCTCAGCTTCTGATTCAAGTGCCCAAAATGCATCAAAATCGATACCGGTTTTATCACATAAGTTTTTAAAACTGCCCATGTAACCAATAGGAGCGTCTAGCCAGACATAAAAGTATTTGCCTGGAGCATTGGGTATTTCAAAGCCAAAATAAGGAGCGTCGCGGCTGATATCCCATTGTTGTAAACCAGACTCAAACCATTCAGCTAACTTATTAGCCATTTCATCTTGTAATGCGCCACTTCGTGTCCAATCTTGCAACATCTCACTAAAAGCAGGTAAATCAAAGAAGTAGTGCTCTGAATCTTTTAATACTGGTGTTGCGCCAGAAACAACTGAACGCGGGTTTAGCACTTCAGTAGGCGAATACGTCGCGCCACACTCGTCACAGCTATCGCCGTTTTGATCGGCGGCCTGACACTTAGGACAAGTACCCTTGACAAAGCGGTCAGGTAAAAACATCCCTTTTTCTGGGTCGTATAGTTGAGAGATGACCCTGGTTTTAATATGACCTTTAGCATGCAAACGATTATAAATTTCGTGAGCAAACGCTTCATTCTCTGGACTATGCGTTGAATGATAGTTATCGAAACTAATGTGAAAGTCTGCAAAGTCGCTCATATGCTCTTCACGGACACCATTGATCATTTCTTCAGGTGTTACCCCTAACTCATGCGCTTTAAGCATAATAGGCGTGCCATGGGCATCATCAGCACAAACAAAATAAGTTTCATGGCCGCGCATACGTTGAAAACGCACCCAAATATCGGTCTGAATATGTTCGAGTAAATGACCTAAATGAATAGAGCCATTGGCATAAGGCAGCGCACAAGTTACAAGAATTTTACGTTTATTTTTAGCAGTTGATGATGACTCTGATAACGACATATAAAGTTTACATTTATTGGTGGTAATTATGAGGGGAATGGTACAGAATTTGTCATTACTTTTCATTAATAATTATTGCCTAAACGCGATAAAGTGCCTTTTAAAATGTTCTCAAAGATATTTTCGTCAAAAACACTCCCCAGTGACGCTAAACAAACGCTTGTTGATAGCTTAAATCGTTATCGCAGTGAAAATTTTCCTCAAGGAATGCTGTATCCTGATATTGACCCTGAAATTACCTTAGAAAAAGGCAATGATATTGTTATTAAATTGTCTTTACCTTTCCCCTGCAATAGTGAAATACACTTATTAAGTGAAATGCTTACTAAAGAAGTTAAGCAAACCGTTCGTTTTGATGTTAAGTATAATGTTAAGCCGGTTCGGCGCCATGAACTCCTAGGTATAAAGAATATTATTGCTATTGCCTCTGGAAAAGGTGGAGTAGGGAAGTCGACAACAGCGGTTAATCTTGCCTATGCATTAATCGCAGAAGGAGCCTCGGTTGGCATTTTAGACGCGGATATTTATGGCCCATCAGTTCCTACATTACTGGGTTTAAAAGGAGCAAAGCCCAGCTCTGATGATGGTAAATTACTCACGCCAATAAATGCTAATGGTTTAAGCGCAATGTCATTGGGTTTCTTAGTCGATGAAGATGATGCAACTGTTTGGCGAGGCCCAATGGCAAGCAGAGCTTTTAGTCAATTACTTAACGAAACTGATTGGCAAGGTATAGATTATTTAATTGTTGATATGCCCCCAGGTACCGGTGATATTCAATTAACGTTATCACAACAAGTACCCGTGGCAGCTTCTGTGGTTATTACCACACCACAAGATATAGCACTGGCTGACGCGATAAAGGGTATTGCGATGTTTGAACAAGTAAAAGTACCTGTGCTCGGTATTATTGAAAATATGAGTTATCACCAATGCGAAAGTTGTGGTCATCAATCACACTTGTTTGGTGAAGGTGGAGGCCAACGGGTTGCCAATAAATATGATACGCAACTTTTAGGACAACTGCCGCTTGATGTCAGTATTCGTCGCGATGCAGACCAAGGGGTTTCGCCATTATTAACAGATAACACTAGTAACATCAGTGAGCAATATCGTAAGATAGTGCGAACTATCGCTGCACAGTTATATCTGCAGTTGGATTCGCGCAGTCCAAATACCGCAAAACTATTGATTGAAGATTAGTCTCTATAGCTAATTTCCTAACCTTAAAGTAATAACGTAAGAAGAACTAACATGAGATTGTCCGACAAAGACATAGAAACATCGCTTGAAAGAGGTGAAATTATTATTACACCCGCACCCGATAGCAGTATGATTTCAGGGGTAAGTGTTGATATTCGTTTAGGTAATGAATTTCGCGTTTTTCAAGATCATACCGCACCTTATATCGACTTAAGTGGTCCCAAAGCTGAAATGCAAAAAGCGATGGACTCAGTAATGAGTGATGAAATTGTTATTGCTGATGGTGAGGCTTTCTTTTTACATCCAGGTGAATTAGCGCTAGCGGTTACCTATGAGTCGGTCACCCTACCTGATAATATCGTTGGTTGGTTGGATGGTCGTTCATCATTAGCGCGCTTGGGCTTAATGGTCCATGTCACCGCGCATCGCATCGATCCCGGTTGGTCTGGACAGATTGTTTTAGAGTTTTATAATAGTGGTAAGCTTCCTTTGGCGCTTCGTCCTAAAATGAAAATAGCTGCACTAAACTTTGAAACTATGTCTTCAAGCGCTGCACGTCCTTATAATAAACGTGAAGATGCCAAATATAAAAATCAAACAGGTGCTGTTGCTAGCCGTATTAGCCAAGACGAGGCTTCTAAAAACTAAAAACTAAAAACTAAAAACTAAAAACTAAAAAACCGTAAAATGGATGATCATTTTACGGTTTTTTATTAGAAGTCTAGAAATTAGGCAAAAATACTATTTTTTTTATTAATACCACTTATGCAAAGTTTTAATGCCTGTAACAGCTTCTCTTTATCATGGTAATGACTGTCTGAATCACTAGATAGGTCGCAATGAATAACGGGTAAAATAGTAGATGTTACTGTTTCACTTTGACAAATAACACTATCAATAGGTAAGCAGCCAATATTTTCTTTAATCCAGTTAAGTTTCTCATCTAACGATAGTGCTGCGGCTGGACTGTCTTCTGGACCTAAGTTCTCAATAAACACACAATGAGCAGAGCTTGCCTGAATCGCTTTAGTAATATCGCGCACTAACAAGGGTGGAATAACGCTGGTAAGAAAGCTCCCAGGGCCTAAAATAATCAAATCAGCAGACCTTATTGACTCAATGCACAAATGTAAGGTTTTAACCAACGGGGCTAATAATAATTTTTCTGGCATTATTGGCATTTTATCAACTGAGAGTTCACCTATTTTACAACGTCCCTTGGGGTAGAAGGCCATAAGATCGGTTGGTGTCTCTGACATTGGATACAAAGGCGTTCTAACCCCTAATAAACGTCTGACAAGCTTTATTGAATCAAGTGGCCGAGATTGCAATTTCTCCAGGGCATATAAAATAAGATTTCCTAGATTGTGACCACCCAGTTCATCTTGCCCATCAAATCTAAAATCAAATAATTGGCTGCCAACAGAGTCCTCATCAACAAGTAATGTTAAACAATTACGTAAATCGCCCCAAGCAATAGAACTACTGCGCCTGCGTAAGCGGCCAGTAGAGCCTCCATTATCGGTTGTGGTTACTATACCCGTTAACTGCTTTTTTAAAAAAGAGAGAGTAGATAACACACGACCTAAACCGTGTCCGCCACCAATAGCGACAACATTTAGCTTTTCTAGCTGCATGAAAAATTCTTATTATTATATCTTAGTGCAACTTTACCCCCAATTTTGTCATAAAGAAACTATAAACCCTTATTTCATTGAGCTTGCCTTCGTGTATTCTTTGAAATCAAGTAAAAAATATCACCTTGTAGATAAATAATCGTTTAACATTAGTGACATCGCTTAATTGCAGATAAATAAAAGCGCTTTCGAAAAGTTGATATTGATAAATCACTGATTAAACAAAAAATAGTCAACTTGACGCTTAAGTAAACACTTAACTAAAAACTTTGCAAAAAATACCTTTTTATCTAAAATAATAGTTGACAGTTTTAGGGCGGGTGCTTAGAATGCGCCTCGCTTTCAACGAGTGATTAATCATTTGTTAGGCAATGAATTTATAGCATATTAGGCCATGTTATTAATTTGTAGCGGGGCTATAGCTCAGCTGGGAGAGCGCTTCGCTGGCAGCGAAGAGGTCTGCGGTTCGATCCCGCATAGCTCCACCAAGTTTTAAGTTATTTAATTAAGTTAATCTTTATTTAAATAATATTGGTTTTAAGTGTTTTTTATCACTTAAAATAGAAAAGTTTACTTTTCACGATAGTATTTGTGTCCCTATCGTCTAGAGGCCTAGGACACCGCCCTTTCACGGCGGTAACAGGGGTTCGAATCCCCTTAGGGATGCCACTTATTTTTTATCGCCATATTGGCAGTAATTTAATAAGTAAACAGGGTATAACAAACTAGGTCTTGTTATCTCCTTTGGTTGAAGAATTTTTTCAATGATAAAAACAAGATGTAAATCTTGTACGATGCTTTTCTAAGTAGTTGAACCTTGTTTATTCAATGTTCACTTACTCAATAGTTTTAGTGTCCCTATCGTCTAGAGGCCTAGGACACCGCCCTTTCACGGCGGTAACAGGGGTTCGAATCCCCTTAGGGATGCCACTTATTTTTTATTTCCTTTATCGGAAGTTAATAAATAGGTAAAAGGGTATAGCAAACTAGGTCTTGTTGTTTCCTTTGGTTGAAGAACGTTTCAATCATAAAAGCGAGATGAAAATCTTGTTTGATGCTTTTCTAAGTAGCTGAACCTTGTTTGCTCAATGTTCAGTTGCTCAATAGTTTTAGTGTCCCTATCGTCTAGAGGCCTAGGACACCGCCCTTTCACGGCGGTAACAGGGGTTCGAATCCCCTTAGGGATGCCACTTACTTTTTATGTACCGAGTTTACTAAAAATTCAGTGCTATAAATGATATAAAAAAACCGACTTATTGTCGGTTTTTTTATGCCTGAAATTTGATGTTTCAACAAGAAGATTACCTTAAGTCTATTTTAAGCATTTAAGCAATCCTGTGTTACATTGCTAAGCCTGCAACATACAAAGTGACTTTAGGTCACCCTTTTCGAGTTTGTCTGCTAGGGGGCTTTAGCTTTTCGTCGTGCTATCACTATTTTATTATCTGATAATCTTATGAGTTTACTGAGCAGCCTAAAGGCGATAGTAAAAGCAAAGTAACAAGGTGATCTGTTACTTATTAGCAATCAATCTTTAGTGACCTGATTACTGGTTCAAGTCATTATATTACAGCTTATTAGGTTTGATCATCGCTAAGCTTTCCTCAGCAAAACCAACGCCAGCCTCAGTATAGAAGTTAAACACTTTATCTACGCCAAAGGTTTCAATCTCTTGGCGCTCATCATCAAACCGAGCAATAGCGGCTATTTGACCCTGATAATTTGCATGTCTTAATTGTAAGGTTATATTTTTAATATCTTGAATTTGTGGCAGAGCGAGCAAGATTAACTCTAGTTTCTCTATTTTTATATTTTCCCAAAAATCGATATTCTCAGCGTCACCACAAAATGCTTGTACGTTATTGTCATTTAACCAAGCGATTTTACCTTGGTCGGCATCTAATCCCCATACTTGACCCGTAGCCTGGCTGTCTAAAGCTTTATAAGCGCCCATACCAACGCGTCCCATACCAATTACAACAATCGGTGCATCACAAGGTTGTATAAAGTTATCTTCGCTGAGTTTACTTTTTCTTTCGTATTTACAAATAAACGATTTATGCCGAGTGAAAATCTGATGAGCATAGTTATAAGTGATATTAGTAATAATAAACGATAAGGAAACGGCCAATGACAAAATGACCAACCAATCATTTGTTAACCAGCCATTTTTTGTTGATAGCGAAGCGATGATCAAACCAAACTCACTAAAATTGCTTAATGCTAGTGCAGTTAAGTAAGAGGTTCTGCCACGTAATTTAAATTGTGTGAATAAGAAAAAGAACAAGCAAAATTTTACAGGGATAAGTAAAGTTAGTAGACCTGCCATAGCAAGCATTTCTAATGTGGGTAATGCGGTAAAGCCAATAGATAAGAAAAAACCAATTAAAAAGAGATCTTTAAAGCCCATCAATGATTTATTAATTTCACTGGCTTTACTGTGCGAAGCCAAATACATCCCGACGAGCAGGGCGCCTAAATCGCCTTTAATACTCACTAACTCAAAAAGTTCATAGGCACCAAAGGCTAAGAAAAACCCGGTTAGCGGAATAAGCTCACCGTGGCCTACTTGGTCAATAAGTTTATTGATTAACGGCTTTATCAAAAAGGCGCTTAACAACAGTAAAGCCCATAATGTTGGGGACTTACCAGTCGCCACCACTAAAAATATTACCGCGACAATATCTTGTATCACTAAAATCCCCACGGCTAATTTACCGTGGCGCGTGCGCATTTCGCCGTGATCTTCCATAAGCTTAACGACACAAACCGTACTACTAAAGCTCAAGGCAAAAATAATTAAACCTAAGGTGTAGAAAGACAAGTCAGCAAAGTAGCTAATAGCAGCAAGGGCGAATAATTTTAGCAGCAAAGCACCGATTAACACCCAAGTGACACTATGAGACAAACTGCCTAACCAAACTTCTTTTTTTAATAAGTCTTTAACATTGAGTTTTAAACCAATAGTAAATAACATTAAGGTTATGCCTAGGTTTGCTAATGTATTGATACTGTCGTCGGCTTGAAAACCGAGAAAATTTAGTAAAAATCCTGCAAATAAATAACCAATTGATGGTGGTAATGAAAATGACTTTGCCGCCATCCCACAACCGAAGGCAAATAGAATCCAAATAAAGTCCATATTATTTTTTCATGATTTCTTTTAACTGACTAGCGACAAATTCAGCAATAATGGGCTGAGCTTTAACACTAGGGTGAATGCCATCTTTTTGCATTAAACTGGCGTCGGTGACTAAGGGCTCAACAAAAAAAGGTAACAAGTTAATGTTAGTTTCAGCGGCAACATCAATAAATACTTGTTCGAACATTTTATTATAACGAGGCCCATAATTTGGGGTTATTTTGATTTGATAGAGTGTCACTGGAATATTTTTATCTTGAGCGAGCTTTATCATTTGTAACAAATTATTTTTAATTTTCTTTGGTGAGTAGCCTCTAAGGCCATCATTGCCACCAAGTTCTATCACTAAATGGTCAACCTTTTCTTTGGCTAATATCCCAGGTAACCTTGATAAACCGCCTGTTGTAGTCTCACCACTAATGCTAGCATTAGTGATCTTATAAGGACTTTTTTGCGTAGTTAATTGTGTATTTAGCAGGTGAACCCAGCCTTGGTTTTGTTTCATTCCATAGCTTGCACTAACACTATCACCTAGTAGTAAAATAGAATGCCTGGCTGAAGGGTTAGCCAATGTCGAAAAAGATATAGAAATTAAAGCTATTAAGCTTAAAAACAAAATATAAATGGGATGTTTATTCATGAAGTCAAATTCCGAAGCCATATTAAAAGTAAGTGCGTTAACTAAGTCTGTGCAGTTAGAAGAGAAAACTCTTGATCTACTTCAACCTGTTGACCTAACGGTCAATACAGGTGAAACATTAGCAATAGTAGGTTCATCAGGCTCAGGAAAAACAACCTTGTTAGCTATTTTAGCGGGCTTAGATTTACCTACATCAGGTGAAGTTTATCTTAAAAACCACCCATTGCACCAGTTTAATGAAGAGCAACGTAGTCAAGTACGAGCAGATCACGTTGGATTTATCTTCCAGCAATTTTTATTAATTAGCAGTTTAACCGCACTTGAAAATGTTATGTTGCCGGCTGAGTTGGCAAATTTACCTGATGCAAAACAGCAAGGACTGGCGTTACTTGAAGCTGTAGGTCTTGGTGAACGTGCCGAACACTATCCGTCACAATTATCGGGTGGTGAACAACAACGGGTCGCTATTGCTCGCGCTTTTATTACCAAGCCCGACGTATTATTCGCCGATGAACCTACCGGAAATTTAGATACCAAAACAGGGGTGCATATCGCCGATTTACTTTTTCAATTAAATGAAAAACATGGCACTACCTTAATATTGGTTACTCACGATCCAAAATTAGCCCAGCGCTGTCAACGTCAAGTTGAAATGGACAGCGGCGTTCTACAAGAGATTAATCTCAACAATGCCAATCAAGATGAACTTCCTGCTCATATGAAAGTAGGTTAATGATGACTGAATTAAGGGTAAAACCATCAAATACTTGGGTTAAACAATCATTACGACTGTTACATCATGAGTTTTGCCGCGGTGACTTAACCATTATATTTTTAGCGATTGTTCTCGCAGTCGGTACCGTATTTTCATTAACGGGTTTTTCAGAGCAAATTAAGCAAGCTATCATCACCAACAGCGCTAACACCATAGCAGCTGATCGTGTGCTGGGCTCTAACCGAGTAATACCTACCGAATATCTTGATAAAAGTGACAGTTTATCGCTAAATGTCGCCTCAAAAATATTACTGGATTCTATGGTATTTTCAGGTGACAACATGCTGTTATCTGAACTTGATGTTGTTTCTGAAAAATATCCTTTGCGTGGCGAGTTTCTCGTTAAAACGTCGTTAGATCAAGAAATACCCAGCTCGGTTGGTGCGCCAAAACAAGGAACGGCTTATGTTGAAGAAAGTATTCTTAGCCGTTTAGATGTTAAAATTGGTGGCACAATAGAAGTAGGGGTGCTCCCACTGACTGTTGCCGGTGTTATTGTAGAAATTCCTGACCGTTCATACCGTATGTTTGTTGCCGGACCCACTATATTTTTTAATATTAAAGATATAGAGAAAACGCAATTAATAAAGCCAGGCAGTCGCGTTTATTATCAATATATGTTTGCGGGGGAACGTGACGATATTGAAGCATTTGAAACCTGGATAAAGCCACAACTTAATGAAACTCAAAATTGGTACGATGCTAAATCAGCAAAAAATCGTTTATCAAAGGTATTAGATAGCTCAGAGAAGTTTTTATCATTAGCCAGTATGTTAGGTATTGTGCTTGCTGCTGTCGCTGTTGCTGTCGCCAGTCGACGATACGGGCAACGTCATCAACCTATGGTTGCAGTATTTAAAGCGTTAGGCGCTTCAACATCACATGTAAAAAAATTGTATATGCTGCACTGGGGCTTACTTAGCTTAATAAGTATCATAGTAGGGCTTATTGTTGGTTATATGCTGATGCTCGCGGGTGTGAGTGCTATAGAGAGCTACTTGTCATTAGATGAGAGCCAACTAACGTTTAAACCATTTATTACTGCTGTGATAACCGGAGTGCTTTGTGCGGTTGCCTTTGCCATTCATCCTATTACTGAATTAATTTCAACGAAACCACTCGATGTTATTCGCGGTTTTAGCAAAAATGAATTACCAAGGTTTGGTTGGCATCAAGTGATTCCACTATTGGCACTTTTTGCGCTTCTGATGTTATTTAGTCGCGATCTCGTTATGAGTTTGTCATTGTTGTTAGGTGGTATATTAGTTTCTGGTGTTTTATTGCTTTTAGGGCGATTAATTATGGGAGCAGGGCGAAGTGCTGGCGCTAAAGCCGGTAAAGCTTGGCATCTGGCTTTAGCCAACTTAAAGCGCCGCGCCAATGAAAACAGTGTGCAACTAGTCAGTTTTACTATCGCTATTCAGTTATTACTGCTAATAACGGTAATGAAAAGTTCAATTATTGATGAGTGGCAAGCACAGTTCCCAGAAAACACACCTAATCATTATTTACTTAATATTGCCAATGAAGAAGTTGCACCACTAAAAGCTTTTACCGAGCAGCTCAATCTCGATAACCAGGGGTTTTATCCTGTTTTTCGAGGACGTTTATCAGCGATTAATGGTGAAAAAACAGTCAGGATTGACGAAGATGATAATAAAGATTCAGCAACGACCAACGCAGATAAAGCGAAGGTAGAGGATAAAGAAAAGCCAAAAGAGCGAAAAGGTGCAGGCCGTGAATTAAGTTTAACATGGCAAGAGCAATTACCCTTGACCAATGAAGTTATCGAAGGGCAATGGTGGCAAATAGAGGATACATTACCGCAAGTCTCTATGGAAAAAGGTATGGCTGAACGTTTAGATGTTAAGCTTGGCGATGAGCTCACTTTCACGATTGGTACTGACGAATTCACCGTGCCAGTTACTAGTATTCGCGACGTCAACTGGAAGAGTCGACAGTTAAATTTTATTATGGTTTTCAATGAAGCTGCCGTTATCGATATAGAGACCACTTCTATTTCGGCGTGGATGATATCAGACCAGCAAAAAAATGAAGTTTATCGCTTTTTAAGCCAATATCCTACCATCTCAATTATGGATTTTGGTGCAATAATGAAACAACTGACCAGCATGATTGAGCAAGTTTCAATCGCGATTGAACTTATTTTAGTATTAGTTATTTTAGCGGGTAGTTTGGTGTTGGTTGCACAAGTGCAAGCAAGTATGGAAGAGCGTGAGCGAGAGTTAGCGATATTGCGTACCTTAGGTGCAAAAGGTTCACTGCTGCGAAATAGTGTATTGTTTGAGTTTGTTGCACTTGGCGCTGTTGCGGGGTTAATGGCGAGTATTGCGATGGAAATAGCGGTGTTTTTCTTGCAAACGCAAGTCTTTGAAATGTCTGCGAGCTTTCATTTCAACTACTGGTTAGTGGGTATTGCTGCTGGCGCTGGATTTGTTGGTATTATGGGCATGCTAAGTTGTTGGCGATTATTGAATATGTCAAGTTTGACCTTGATCCGTCGAACTATGTAAACCGCGCTTGCTTGTTAACAATCGAAACTTAAGTTTACTAACACTAAATTTAAGTTTCGGGTATAGTAACGTTTTTTAAATGATAAAGTTAACACTATGGGATTAATGGAAAAATCAGGCGGCGCAGTAAAAATGCTGGTAGTAACCGCAGCACTGTTTATTGTTTTTGCAGGGATAAAAACGGCCGCTAATATTTTAGTGCCTTTTTTACTGTCTGTTTTCATCGCTATTATATGTAATCCGCTTATTGCCCGCGCTAGCCGTTATAAAATACCAAAAGTAATAGCGGTACTCTTAGTCATAGCCTTGTTTGTTATTGTTGCTTTATCTCTTGCGGGTTTAGTTGGTAAATCACTTACTGAACTATCCCTTAAACTACCTGAATATCGCGAGCAATTAAGAGTACAGTTTATTTGGATAACTGAGCAGTTAGCCGATAAAAATATCATTATATCGTCAGCGTTATTAATGGAGTATTTTGACCCCGCTGCAGCCATGGGCTTAGCAGCCGATATGCTTAGTGGATTAGGCAGTGTGATGGCCAATTTATTTCTTATTATCATTACGGTTATTTTTATGCTTTTTGAAGCTTCCTCTTTACCTAAGAAGTTACATTTTGCCTTAGCGGATCCCGAAATGCGCTTAAAGCAAATAGACCGTTTTCTTACCTCGGTAAATAACTATTTAGCGATAAAAACCTTAGTGAGTATTGCTACCGGTACTATAGTATCAATAATGCTCTGGGCGTTTGGTTTAGACTTTTACTTGCTTTGGGGAGTGCTTGCTTTTCTGCTTAATTATATTCCTAATATTGGCTCTATTATAGCAGCGGTTCCGGCGATGTCACTGGCCGTATTACAATTGAGTTTACCTGAGGCAGGCCTTATCGGTTTAGGCTACATCACTATTAATATGGTGATGGGAAATATTGTTGAACCTCGTTATTTAGGAAAAGGCTTAGGGCTGTCAACCCTAGTAATTTTTCTGTCGTTAATCTTTTGGGGTTGGTTGCTTGGCTCTGTGGGGATGTTACTTTCGGTGCCATTAACCATGATCATTAAAATAGGCTTAGAGAACGCAGAAGAAGGTCGTTGGTTTGCTGTGCTATTGTCAGGTGAAGACGATATTAACGAACTTGAACATGTTAAGCGCTAAGCCTAAATTTAATCAGCTGTATCTGTTTTTACTTTTTTAAGCCAAGCTTACATTGACCATTAGATAAAAATTGTACCGCTTCTTTACGCTTTTTTCCGATAAGAAGTGGTCCATCATCCATAAAGAGAAAGTTCTTCCAACAACGTTGGAAAACAGCCCAAGTTGTTTCAATGACATTGTTTTTTGCACTACAAAAATAAACCACGGTATTATTGTCCCACGCTAAATGAGCAATAACTTCTGCAGGCAACTCTGCTTGTTCACTGTCCCAAACACTTTCCCAAGCCAATGTTTTCTGCCAGGTTGTTTCTTCAAATGGCCAATCACCCTTTTTGAAAAAATCAGGATGGTCAACTTGCCGACTAATAAAGGTATCCCAAACAACTTGTGCGCGTGCTTGAACCATAGGTTTTATTTTTGTTTTATCTTTATCATCGATCGGCAGGCTTTTATGTCTAAAAATCCAAGCATTTTTAAGGTCATCTAAAGGAATATAATTCATGAAGTCACTAGTATTGGTTTAATGTTATAAGCAAAAGTAGGCAGATGATACACCATTATGATTGAGTTTTTATCTTGAGACTGGGTTATTTTTTATATCGCCTGCACAGCCAAGCTAAATAAAACATATTTTTATAAATATTTAACCGCTTAGGGATCATCTAACTTAGCCAGTAGCAATTAAATTAACTGACTTAAATCTTTACGATATTGATTTGTCAATTTTATTGAACTAAAGTTATGGTATCTTGATTTAAAGCGCGATTTACAGGGACTAAAAGGGTCAGGTTTTATTGGCGATGGTAGCAATTGAACCCTAATATATCGAACTTTAACAATAATGAAATTGATGTTAATTATGTCTGTATAACGGGATAAAAATGAATAAAAATAACACACTATTTACATACCTTTTATGTGTTTTATTTGCTGAAAGTTTACTCTTGGCTTTCATCTACGACTCATACCTATTAGCACTTATTATTGGCCTACCCGCATTACTTGTGCCGATATACTTCTACAAAACAGCTGGAGCTGGTGCTATTTCAGGTCATGTTTCAGCGCTCGCAGTCATGATATTTGCAGCCTTGCATATTCACCAAGCACAGGGCTTAATTGAAGTTCACTTTGAAATCTTTATCCTTTTAGCGTTTTTAATTATTTTTCAAGATTGGCGGGTATTTATTACCGCTATTCTTGTTGTTGCCGTACACCATTTTTCTTTTTACTACTTACAGGTAAATGACACGGGTGTTTATATCTTTGACGAAGATAGATTACTCTTTTCAACCGTGATAATACATGCTGTTTATGCTATTACTGAGTCTATTATTGCTGGCTACATAGCACACTCTATGAAAGTAGAAAGTGAAGTCGGTAAAGAATTATCATCAGTTACCACTTCATTAACGGTAGATGTCAATGCGATTGACTTGAGTATCAAGGCAAGGGCCAATAATAATAGAACTTTACTGTCTTTTAATGAATTATTAGAATTATTATCAAAGGTTATTCAAGGGGTAAAAGAGCAAGTTATAGAATTAAATGCTAATTCACAAAATTTAAATAGAACCAAAGAAGAACTTGAAAGCTCGACAGCACAGCGTCAACAAGAAACTGAAGTGATTGCGACATCAGCAGAAGAAATGGCAGTGACAGTAGCATCTATCGCGCAAGAAACGACCCAATTAAGTGATCAGATGAAAGAAGCTACTGACTTTACGAAGGCATCTAATGAAGAAATTATTAGCATTAATAATCAAAACAAAAATTTAACATCTGCACTTGAAAAGACCAGTGAACAAGTGAACGATCTCGCTAACTCTACAGAAGCTATTTCGAAAGTGTTATCTGAAATAAGTGGTATTGCTGAGCAAACAAATTTATTAGCGTTAAACGCGGCAATAGAAGCAGCAAGAGCAGGAGAGCAAGGTCGAGGGTTTGCTGTTGTTGCCGATGAAGTACGTGCGTTAGCAACTCGCACTAAAGAAAGTACTGACAAAATAGGTCAAACGCTTTCCCTGTTAAAAAGTTACTCTAAGTTAACAACAGACTCAATGACCCATAGCATTGGGATTGTGCAATCGGTCATTGAAAGTGCTGATAAAGCTCAAAAACAAATAGCTCAAGCGTCAGCACTTGTGGAGCATTCCAGTGCTATATCGATTAATGTCGCCGCAGCGGTTGAGCAGCAATCAGTAACCACTGCAGATATAGCAAAAAGTGCCGAAACGTTAAGAGATACAGCTTTAGTCGACAGAGAAAGAGTCCAAGCATTAGCTTCAGAAGCGGATAGTGTTAGTGTTACCTCGAATGCAATGGCACTTAATATTGCTCGTTTTAAATAAACTAATGTCAAAACTTCAGTTGGGTGTACTTACCGTGTGGATAGCTTTTACGCTATCTGCATTTGGTTACCTGATAAAAGATAGGCTTGTTGAGTTTGATGAGAATAATAAATTAGTGGGTGTAGAGTATCAGGAGCTATCAAGTTATTTGCTACCTTTTGCCAAGCCGGCCAATATTACGGGTCAAAAAACACTACTACATTTTTCTACAGCTAGTTGTAAATGCCAACAGTACAGTGAAAAACATATTAAAGATCTCAATAAACTGGCGGGTGCTAATGATTTTTTAATAAAAAATGTTGTCATTAATGAGCACAATGTTATTCCCTCAACGCCCTCTGTAGCATTAATAGATGAATTAGGAGAGGTTGTCTATTTTGGTCCTTATGGACAAGGTTTAGCTTGCTCGCAAACATCAGGTTATGCTCAGACTATGTTAAATAATTACTTAAAAGGTTATGCCGCTAATCTTGTTGTTAAAGAAGCTAAAGGTTGTTATTGCAATGTATAAAGTTACTTTATGTTAATCTGTCGCTAACCATTTTTGTTATGGTTATTTTCTTTACTTAGGTTGTTTTTACTCGGTTTATACGCTGCAAATAATTTAAGTTATTTTACCAACAAATTTCAAGTGAAAAAATATGAATAAACATCTTAAATTAGACATTGTCTCCGACGTTTCCTGCCCTTGGTGTATTATTGGATATCAGTCTTTAAATCAAGCATTAACCAAACTTGCGGATGATATTTCAGTTGATATCACCTGGCAACCGTTTGAGCTCAATCCTGATATGCCAAAAGAAGGTCAGGATATTACCGAACACATTACTGAAAAATACGGCATTAGTGTTGAACAAAGTGAGCAAAATAGATTGATGATCAAGCAACGAGGCTTAGCGCTTGGTTATGAATTTGGTAACCGTGGTGGCGGTCGAATATATAATACATTCGATGCCCATCGGCTGCTTCATTGGGCGAAAGAATATAATAAGCAGACTGAACTTAAACTCGCCTTGTTTGATCTATATTTTAAAGAGAGTGGCGATCCCAGTGATCATCAAAAGCTACTCGATGTAGCGCAAAGTGTTGGTTTAGATAAAGAAAAGGCTCAACAAATATTGGCCTCTGATGAATATAAAGAAGAGGTGCGTACTTTGCAACGCCATTATCAATCGATGGGCATAAGCTCAGTACCTGCCGTGATAGTCAATGATAAGCATTTGATCAGTGGTGGTCAGCCAGCGGATGTTTTTGAACAAGCATTGCGTGAAATAGCTAAAGAAAGTTAAGAAACGTCCTAACAACCCTTTATAAATGAAGGTTCAAATGGTATTTAAGTGGATTTAATCGGCCTTACATAAGCTGCTATGAGTTTTACAAGGTTCTTATTCGAATGCGCTTAGGTTACATTTTTAACCAATAAACGCTGCCACTTAACTTATCGTCTCATTAATATCACCAGCTGTTGCGCGGCGAAAGCTTATCTAAACGTTAGCTAGTATAAATATCATAAAAGAAATATAGGGTGGTTATAGTACTCGCGAAAATAACAAAATACCTGACCTTGGCTTGTGGCAGTTTGCGTGAAACATTTGCGGCAATATAACCTCCAGCTAATGTGCCACACAGCACAATAGTTCCTTGATACCAGGCAATCACATCATTGTAAATAAACACTGTGATAGCAATTAGTGACACTGCCGAAGATATCAATAGCTTTAAGCCATTCATTGTATTGATATTAGTGTGACCAGCTAAGGCTAGATAGCTAAGAGTAATTATGCCTAAACCAGCATTAAAAAAACCACCATAAATAGCGATACCTAACAGAACAATGATCAGTAATAAACTACCTATTGATGAGGCATGTTGGTGATTGACGGCCATTTTTTTTAGTCCAGCATTAACCTTGCCGCCAAAAACAAACAATACACTCGCAAATAACAGTAACCAAGGGATAGCCTCACGAAACAGCACTTCAGGTGTTTTTAGTAATAACCATGCACCGATAATACCGCCGATTACGCTGATTGTTATAATGAATGGTAGTTGAGCTTTATTAGCAGCAATTTCTTTTCGAAAAGCATAAGTACCGCTCATATAGCCAGCACATGAGGCAAAAGTGTTGGTCGCATTTGCGATAATGGGAGGAACGCCAACAAAAATAAGTGCGGGGAAGGTAATAAAACTGCCGCCACCAGCAACTGAGTTAAGCACACCACCAAAAAAACCGGCTAAGAACAGAAAAATCAATTCAAATGACATTAAAAATAATAAACCTGAGCGATTACATTAGCTAGACGGTAACATATTTACATTGAGTCCAATAGCAACATATAGTTTACTGACAATCTAAAAATTAAAGGGGCTATAAAGGGTGGGGTAGTGCAGTAAAGCTATATAGAAAGGGGGCTATTAAGTTGCACATTGAAATAATATTTACTTACGCGAAAAAGTATTCATTGCACTAAATATTATCATGGCTGAGCACTCATTTTTGGTAAAAAAATCTATAAAGATAAAGTCTCTGGTGATTCTTATTTATATGACTATCTTGTATAGCATTTATCACTATTGGTGATTTACCTATCTACCCCTTTAGTTATAAAGTGTAAGATATAGCGAAGAAATGTTTTTTGGACAAATATGCCACAATTTCACCGAGACAGTAACCACTCAATTTTATTAGCAGGTATCTTAGCCCTTGTGGTTGGGGTTGGTGTTGCTCGTTTTGTTTTTACGTCGCTGTTACCGACTATGCTAGAGGAGTCAATCAGCATCGCCTTCGCTGGTGTACTTGCCTCAATCAATTATCTTGGCTATTTGATGGGCTCTGTTTTTTCTATTTTTATTAAAGATATACATGCCAAGGTTAGGTATTTCAGATTTGGTTTGTGCCTTTGTGTGCTTTCTTCTTTTGTTTTAGGCGTTACCGAAAATAATACTCTATGGATTATTGCGCGATTATTGGCGGGATTTGGTGCTGCAATGGCACTCGTTGTTGGCTCTGCTGTTGTTATGTTAAAGCTAAAAGCCACCAATAAGACTAAGGCGATGGGCATTCACTTTAGCGGTTTAGGTTTTTCAATTGTCATTACTGATTTAGTTATGAGAGCGGTATTTTATTTTGGTGGCGATTGGAAAGATGCATGGCTAGTACTCGCTATCCTTGGCGCTTTTTTATCTTGTTATTCGGCTTATATCTTAAGGTTTGATAAACAACCAAGCAGTGAAGTGGTGAAACACAAATTTGATAAAACGCTTTTTTCACCTATGGTTATTGTCTTAATCTTGGCTTACTTTACCGAAGGTATCGGTATGGTGGTACAAGCAACATTTCTGCCTGATATCGTCAATTCATTAGACGGATTAGCAGGATATGGTGGCTATGTATGGTTAGTCGTTGGTATTGCTGGCATCCCTTCTTGTATTATATGGATGCGGTTAGCACATCGCTTTGGCAGTATTAATATCATGATGGCTGCTATGTTGTTGCAGATTGTTGGTATCTTAATTCCTACTTTTTCGAATAATATTATTATGAACCTTATTAGTGGTTTGTTTTTTGGTGCAACATTTATAGGTTTAGTTGCTTTGTTTATGAATTTCGCTGGCCAACTGTCCAATAAAAACCCGGTCTTTATCATGGGCGCAATCACATCAGCTTACGGCCTTGGCCAAATTATTGCCCCCTTGTATTGTGTGGCACTTATTGAACAATTTACCACTTATAACTATGCCTTATATTTAACGGCTATTATCGTTGCGGGTGGTATTTTGTTATTGACTTATGCCAAGTTAAACTTCAAAGAAGCCAAGCAAACTCTGCTGTAGATTTCAGTGTGCGCTTTATCTGCAGGCACAGATAAAGCGCATTGTAGGTAAACGGTAAGTTTATTATCAAGTGTGACTGCGCATAATGATTGATATTAGTCTCATTTACGGTTGGTTTTTTTTAAAGGGATACAGTTAAGGTGGCTTGTTTGAACAAACGATTGTTCAGTCATAATATTTGAGATTCAATGGAGTATTTAGGATCACTTTCTGCACTTTACATAACGAGTTGAAAAATTTAATGTCTTCTTAAATACGATAGCAGACATTAGCATCAATAGATTTTTTTATCTGTTTGTAGTGTTCAGAAGACCTAGTTTACCTTTACGCTGACAGACAACTAAGCCACTATTGCGGTCGTTGATCATCAAATTATTAATGCTAACTTTGTGCGTAAAGAAGAAGTTATATTTTTATATTGTGAGCGTTGATGTAGGTCAACAGTACAACCGTTGGTTGATCTAAGCAGGTCGATAGCCAACCTAATGATCATCGACTAAGCGGACGTTGACAAAATAGGTTTTGCGACTTACTTAATTATCACAAAAAGCAATTTACTGTCTCATCATCAACGTATCTCTATAAGCCAATAAATGCCATTCTAATTTAGTTTTTACTGTGTTTACAGTTTTAGGTTAATTTCATACAAACTTAGTCTGAATTAATAAAACCCCATACCAAGTATCTGACGTTCAAAGGCAAGCAGTGTTTTTCAAGATATTTGGCACTGCTTACCCAAATTTGAAATAATATATTTATTGTCTATTGATCGATATCCTAATCAAAACCCATGCAATTCATACCTTTTGTATCTTGGTATATGTGGTATATTACACAAGTGATTTTTTCAAATTAAAAAGTTATTATCAAATTTATAATAATAAGTTATTATCAAATTCAAAAAGATAACTTACTATAATAAGTGGACTTTCTATGAAAAAATTACTTATTATATTTATTGCCTATCTCTTGTCTGCCTGTGAGCAAAAAACGACTGACAATACCTTGCAGTATAGTAGTACCTCACCCAATGACAATGGTGTTATAATCTATCGTCTTGCTATTCACCCGTTACATAATCCTCAAAAATTGTTCGAGGCTTATCAACCGCTGGTTGATTACCTAAATAGCGAACTACAATATATTAAGATTGAGTTGGAAGCATCTCGAGACTATCGTACGTTTGAAAAGAAATTTCGTGCCCGCCAACCGGAGTTGTTATTACCAAATCCTTGGCAGACACTGCAAGCAATGGATAGCGGTTATCATGTTATAGGTATGGCAGGAGACGCTGATGATTTTAAGGGGATATTTATTGTTCGTAAAGATAATGATATTATTGAACCCCTTCAATTAGAGGGTAAACGTGTAAGTTACCCAGCGCCCACAGCACTTGCCGCCGCGATTATGCCGCAATATTTTTTGTACACTCATGGCATCGATATCAATCAACATACTGAAAATGTTTATGTTGGTTCTCAAGAGTCTTCAATCATGAATGTTTATCTTAGTAATGTCACTGTAGGTGCCACTTGGCCACCATCTTGGCGATCATTTAAAAAAGATAACCCCGAACAAGCAAAGCAACTGAAAGTTGTTTGGCAAACGCCCTCATTGATTAATAATTCAGTAATGATAAGAGATGATGTCCCTGACAAAATTAGTAAACAAATACAGAGTTTACTCATCAATTTAGGTGATTCAGAGCATGGGCAAGTTATTCTCACAGGCATGGAAACAGCTCGAATCACTAGCGCCAATGATGAGGACTATGATGTCGTACGTACTTACATAAAAAACTTCGAAGATAAAGTACGTCCAGTGGAGAATAAATAATGTTTAAAACGCTGCAACAATTAATGTTAGGAAGCTTACATCGTCAATTAATTGTTGGTATGACGCTAACGGTGACATTAATGATGGGGTTATTTGTCTGGAATATTATCCATCACGCGCAAACGGTTAAAATCGAACAATATAAAGTTCAAGCCGTTGCCCTTGCTGACAGTTTATCGACCTCATCGGCAATCTGGGTCGCTTCACGAGACTTCAGTGGTTTACAGGACATTGTCGATGGTGTTTCTCGCTATCCCGATTTAAAACACGCCATAGTATTAGACCCTCGTGGACAAGTTATGGCACATACGGAGAAAGATAAAGTCGGCTTGTACATAACTGAATTACCAAAAGAAAACGAACATCAAACTGTACATTTGACCACTAATATTATTGATGTCACCAAAGCCATCATTTTAGCGGACCGAAAAATTGGCTGGGTACGTATTGGTTTAGACCGTAAACCCTTTGTCGATCAAATAGCAAAAATTAAAACAAATGGTTTTTATTATGCACTAATTACTATTTTATTGGGTACACTCATTACCACACTGGCTAGCCATTACTTGACCCGCCGCTTGTTTACTATTCAAAAGGTCGCTAATAAAGTACAAGCAGGTGCTAATCATTTACGTGTCAACATGCAGGGTACTGATGAAGCGGCATTACTCGCTCGACAGTTCGATCGTATGCTCGATAGTTTAACCCAAAGAGAAATGCAATTGGCTTCATTTTACTCATTAGATCTAGTGGGTTTAGCTATCACCTCTCCCGAAAGAGGTTGGATAAGTGTCAACAATTGCTTGTGCAATATGTTGGAATATTCCGAACAAGAGCTACAAAAGATGACTTGGGCTGAACTAACACACCCTGATGATTTAGAAACCGATATACAACAATTTAATAACATATTTTCTAATAAAGTTGAAGGTTACAGCTTGGAAAAGCGTTTTATTAGTAAAACAGGCAAAGTTATTACCACCATGTTAGTGGTGCGCTGTGTTCGTAAAATAGATGGCAGTGTTGATTATGTTATGGCAATGGTTGCAGACATTAGCCAACAAAAAGCTGATGCCATTAAAATAGAGCAACTTGCTTTTTATGATCCCCTAACGCAATTACCTAATCGACGACTGTTAAGTGACAGGTTAAAACAAGCATTAACGTTTAGCGCTCGTAGGCACCTTTATGGCGCTGTGCTGTTTCTCGATCTGGACGACTTCAAGACACTTAATGATACACAGGGTCATGATATAGGTGATATCTTACTCAAAGAAGTGGCTAAACGATTAACCGCTTGCGTACGAGATACTGACACGGTATCACGTTTTGGAGGCGATGAATTTGTCATTCTATTAGAGGGATTAAATTGTAACAGAATGACTGCGGAAGAAGAGACGAAAGTTGTTGCAGGTAAAATATTAGATAAGATTAACGAGCCTTATAAAATGGCTAACTATACCCATGTTGGTACTATCAGTATTGGCGCGACATTATTTTTCGGCCACGAGTTAACAATTGAAGAACTGTTAAAACAAGCTGATATTGCCATGTATGAGACTAAGAATGATGGCCGTAATGCCTTATGCTTTTTTGAACCACAGATGCAGACTACCATTAATCACCGAGTAGAGCTTGAACGTGATTTGATCTACGCACTAGAACATCGACAATTCCAGTTGTATTATCAAATACAAATGGATAGTTCAAATAAACCATCAGGTACGGAAGCACTGATACGCTGGATTCATCCTAAGCAAGGTTTAATTTCTCCTTTTCATTTTATTTCAATAGCAGAAGACTCAGGTATTATTGTTGAAATAGGAATATGGGTATTGGAAACCGCTTGTGCTCAACTTAAAGCTTGGCAAAGTAATGCTGATACCGCAGGACTATCAATAGCAATTAACGTCAGCGCTAAGCAATTTCATCAAATTAATTTTGTAGACACAATCAAAAATGCTATAGATATTTATGACATCAATTCGTCACTCCTAAAAATCGAGTTAACTGAAAGTTTATTGTTGATAAATATAGAAGAGATTATTGCCAAAATGAATGATTTGGCAGCAATTGGTATTCAGTTCTCATTAGATGACTTTGGTACGGGTTATTCATCGTTACAATACTTAAAGCGATTGCCATTGTATCAGCTTAAAATTGATCAATCCTTTGTACGTGATCTAGGTATAAATATTAGCGATGAAATCATTGTTACGACTATTATTTCGATGGCACATAGTTTGGGGTTGAATGTGATTGCAGAAGGTGTAGAAACTGAAGAACAGCAAAGATTTCTATTAAGTCAAGGGTGTAAAAATTTTCAGGGCTATTTTTTTGGTAAGCCAATACCTATTAATGAGTTTGAAAAATTATTATCTGAATCGAAGCCTAAATGATAAAAATGGTGATTTATACGCCATTTAATATGAATAAGATTAGCGGGAATTGCTCAATTAACTATAATTAATCAGTCCTGCTGAATGTGAAGCGCTGCATTATTATTTTCATTCTGCGACAAGGTAAGCTTAAAGTTTGACTGATGTCTTTAATATGAGAATGTAAAGTATCTCAAATATCATGTTACGTTAAAAAATCATTGGTTTTTTCGTATCGCTTCATAACGGTACCAGATAAATGCTCTTAATTAATATTAACTCACTGTTCGACTGTTTGTTGTATTGATGGCGGCGGTTCATCGTTCTTCAGTCTTATGAATTAAAAAGTATCGCTAATTCCAGTAAAGCACAATCAGTTTTGCTAATGAAATCCTGTGAACGACGCCACAGTCTATTTTACATTCAGGTTGAGCGATTCATAGACAAAACTCATCATTTTTTATATTTATGAGGAACGTCCACTATCGGGAAGTTGGAATAGTAATTTGATTGTTCAGCCATGTCCGCTCTAGATCAAAAAATACAAAATTTTTCAGTATAAATTCTCAAATGCTAATGTCTTCAGTGCGGCATTAGTTTGCGTTAAGAGGCGAAACACCAACAGCAGCTATGAGCTTAAAGCTGTCTGACAAACGAGCTATAAATTTCGGTTAGTATTACCCTAAATATCATCATGACTTTTGGCGTAAATGTTTCAAATAATTTAACTCAGTTTAGCTACAGCCCAGAAAATCCTACTCAAGAATTCTCATATACAGAAATTATATTAATCTGTGACTGCGCATAATGTTTGAGACTACAAATCACTAAATGATATTTGTTACTCAGTATGTCACGTATTGAAATTAAAGGATTTTAGGTAATATTCACTTATGTCACAAAGGGGGCATTTCATTTTTTTGCTGAAAAGTTGATTCAGATTAGAAATATTATATTATTATTTAGAAAAATGGCTCATCAAGTAATGATGATTGGCAAACCTAAAAATCATAACCATATCGTCTAACTATCTGCTCAATTAATTCATAGAACCATTTTGGAGCATTTGTTGAGATATACACCTTATGAATGAGCTTTTCTATATCAATGTTTATATTGATTCCAGATTCTGTATTACCCTTTGATTTTATCAACCCTCTTAGAATTATATTTCTTAGATGAATATTTAGACTTTTTTTAAATAAGTTGAAATAAATTAAATGACTGGGTTAGCGTTTGCGTAATTTATATTTTTTACCTATGATTATTTGCGAACACGGAAAGTTAACACTGACATGCTTTAGGAACCCTCCTTTTTTAGTGTTTATATGGTATAAGGATATCCCCCTTCATAATTAAAACATTTGGGTATCGCTTAGAGGTTGCCTCCGGAAATCGTGATTGAGTAATGAGGGTTAATTGTAGAAAATTAACCCACATGCCTTTCACTCTCTAAACTTTATTTAAGGTATAAATATGACTGCCACATCAACCCCAGAAATTAAAGCAACAGAAATTCAACCGCCTCCTAAGAACCCACATAATATTGAAGCAACAAAATATTATGTATTCAATCAGACAGGCAACATTATGATGTCTAGTACCATTGATTCGAATACGCCTATTTCAGAAGAGGTTCAAAAGATATTTGCAGAAGTATCAGTATTTTTCGCTGGTATGTCTCGTGCTATGTCAACGACATTAAACCCTATAACAGGAAAACCCTATTCACTTTATAATTATGCAGCTTTAAAAAGTGTGATAAAAGGGTCAGGATTATTTGTTCATGTTACAGAAGAGGATGTAACACATACCAGTAAAAGCGGTGGCGCGACATTCAGTAAAGAGCTTATTGAATCATTGCTTGGTTTAGCAACCGGTACTGGCGCATTAGGTTTTGCAACTTCAATGATCCACTCGATTGGTAAAGAAGGCTTAACTATTTCAGCAAGCAATGACCATACTGACAATAAAGTGTGTAACATAGTATTTGTATGCGAATATTTACTTGGAATGCCTTCTGTAAGCGCAATCGTTGTTTATGCTGACATGACTAAAAACGAAACGTCTTTTCAAGTAGGACCTTGTATAAAAGGACATTCAGAAAGCATTAAATTAGAGTTGCATAAAGATACTTATATGTTTGTCACGCCAACCTTCATTCATGAATATGCTGGTGATTTAGATTCTATTAATTCAGATGCAAAATATCTACAGATGATAAGTTGGTTGGAAGGTCTTCTGCTGAGAACCCCTACAATATTTAATTTAGCTGACAAAGGTAATAGTTACGCGACAATTGAGTCTGGGCAAGAATTAACACCGAGTCATCCTTATGTATTACAAGGCCAATTTTTACCTATAGCTGTTGCAAGTACAGGTGCTGGCCAAGAAGAAATTACAGTCGAACTTAAATGGGCTGATCCAAATGCAACAGCAACATTCACAGCTCCTGATTTCACTGAAGATCAAATTATATTCACAGTTGCAGGTGGTCCCCAAGAAGCTGAGTCAGCAATCCTTGTCGTTGTGAAAAAGGGGACGGGTGAGCCTAAAACCGTAGCAGTATCAAGTGGTGCATACAAGGTTGGAGCCAGCTAATTATCGTAACTTATAGCTTAGCTTTTGTAATGAGTAATTCAGAGGCTAAGCAGTCTAAGCGTATAATTTTTAAATAACCATTAGTGGGGCATTAAATCAACGGCATGCTAGCTCATCAACAAGGCTTGTGGATAATTGTAATCTTTGTAGTGCTAATTATTATTGTCAATACCACATTTATTCTAATCAAAAGAAAGATAAATAAAATCACCGGCAAGAGTAATGTTGTTGATGTGAAATGCTATGTTGTCTTAAACGAAACAGGTAATATTATTATTAAAACTAATCAAGATCCCTCTGAGAAACTACCTGACAATTTGATAAGAATATTCATGGAAGCAGTATCATGCCTGTGCATGATGACTAAAACTATTTCAACAACCATAGATCCAAATACGGGTAAATTCTTTTCAATTTATGAACATTCAGCTCTCGAACAGTTGCTGCAAAATCATCCACTTTTTTTACTTCTATCTAAGGAGTCTTGTGCATACAAAATCAAACACGAACAAGATTTTGCTGATAAACCTTCTAATGACCACTTAGGCTGCAATACTCCCCCTGACGTTAAGCGAAAAATCAGATCAATATATTCCAATATGTATATGGCATCAAAGCGTATTAAAAAGGAAGAAGGCCAAAGCGGGAACTCTCGATTAGGACACTTAACCCTATGTTGTGAAAGTCTTTTAGGTATTCCTTCTATTTCGGTGGTAATGATACATGTCAGTCGTACAGAATGTGAAAAAATCCCTTTAAAACAGAATAAGAATTGGTGGGACGTTTCTAGTGAAGTTGTTGAATTTAGAAAAGACACCTACCTTTTTAATAGTCCATCGTTATTTCTAGATTATGACAATTCTTTTCCAAGCAATTAACGATACATTAAGCGTAACTTTATAAGGAAATATTTATGCATATTACATCAAAGCAAATAATGGGTTGGACTCAAGATTTAATTATTAGTTCTCAATGCGAACGCTACAATAAACTTATAGCTGCATGTTTAACAAAAGGAGGCGCGGAATGTTGGGTACAAGTTGAACTTGACGCAAAGTATAAAACACTACCAGATGAGCCGACTGTTCAAAGAGAGCAAGCCATATATACATATAAGAACCTATCAGTCGACTTTCTTATTTCAAATGTTGATGGAAGTATGTGTGTTGAATTAAAGGTTGAGTCTTTGTTCCAGAGTGCTGGAGATGGTCATGTGACGATTCCTCATGGAGGGTATAAAAAAGTAGAAAAAGATGTTGAAAAGCTCCGTGACAAAAGAAGTGAAGAATATAGATATATTGATGCCTGTGTTGTCGCCTTAGTCTGGTCGACACAATTAAGAGGTGCAATGGGTGAGTGGCTGATGGAATCAGGTTTGCATTATGAAGTAGAGGAAATTAAAGCAATTAACGACGGAGAGGAATACATTGTAAGCGTATATGTAATTGAGATTTGATGCATGTAGTCTGATCTGATTGTATATACCTTCATGTTAATCTCGTTATTGAAAGTAATAATAACTCTAACGGATCCTCTAATTAAATTGTACCGTCCCGTTACACATATGTGGATCGTCAAACATAATGAGAAATGCGTCACACGATGAGAAAATTTAACATTTAAGTTACACTAGATAGACATTTTGTAACTCGCCAACGATCCAATAAGGTCAGCTCAGATACGATAGCGGACCATTTGGATTTTAATACAGGAGCCGTTCAGTAAGCATTGCTGACACTATCTAAAAACTTTTTGTTTTATATTACTTATCTCATTCTATCAAATCGACGTCACTAATATTAAACTTTGGATGATGATTTTAATTAGAGGGGGATTTCAATTAAATATTTACTAATTCGCCATTTCGTTGATAACGAGTAGACAACGCTCTTTCTAGTTCTGTTATTAAAAGCGGTTTTGGAATAAAGTCATCCATGCCTACTGCGGCACAATCCTCTCTATCCTTCTTTAGTACATTAGCCGTCATGGCAACTATAATGGGGCGCTTTTGTCCGTAACGTTTGACGATTTCTTTTGCAGCAGTCAGCCCGTCCATTTCTGGCATTTGTAAATCCATAAAAATAATGCTGTATTTGTCACTATTTAACGCTTCTAATGCTTCAAGACCATTAGCGGCAACTTTACATTCAAAACCTAATTTAGATAACATCATTTTTATGATGGTCTGATTTATACGTATATCTTCAACAACAAGTATTTTATGATTAAGGTTGATAGCATCAGATAATTCACCTTTAGCGCTTTTTTTAACATAGGCTTCTTGAATATTCTGAATGGTTTTTAAGGGAAAAGATAAGTGGAATACAGTGCCTTTTTTTTCTTCGCTTTCGACTCTAATGTTGCCACCCAATGCTTTGGCAAGGTTAGCTGAAATAGCAAGTCCTAGACCTGTGCCTCCAAACCTCCTACTCATTGAATTATTGGCTTGAGTAAATGGTTGAAATAGATTTTTCTGATCGAGTCTACTAATACCAATCCCCGTATCTTTTACAATTATATTAACTTGATAGAGAGAGAGACCTTTTTTTTCACATTTCACAGCAATATTAACTTCACCTACTTCAGTGAATTTAATGGCGTTATTTAATAGGTTAATTATTATTTGTTTTATTCTTGCTATATCACCGCTAAGTATTATGGGTGTATCGCCATCAAAAAAAGTGGTTATTCTAAGTCTTTTAAGGTCAGCCGCAGCAGAAGATAGTTTAACCACCTCTTCTAAAGACTGAATAAGGTTAAAATCAACTTCATCTAACTCAAGATTACCGGTTTCTAAATTACTATAATCTAATATGTCATTGAGTATTCTTAATAATTCGTCGCTGCAATTCGTTACTGTACCAAGCATTTCTGATTGTTGGTTATTGAGCTGCGTATCTTTTAGTAACTGTACGACTCCCAAAATACCATTCATTGGTGTTCTTATTTCATGAGAGATAGTGGCCAAAAACATAGACTTTAGCTTATTGGATTCTTCTAAAATTTCTTTTTCATTGTGTAATTGTCTATTTTTAAATTCGTTATTCTTGGTTTCCAATAGTTTTTTGACGGATGCACAAAATAGCTCTAACACAATTGAACTTTGGGAAGAAAAACGTTCAGAACGTTGTAAAAAGAGTATCAATTTAGAGCTTTTACTGTCTTTATATAACACACTGTAAAATAGGTGATAGTTGTTTTCAGATAACGAAATTGGCATGTTTTTAATATAGTCTAAAATCGGTAGTTGGTTTAACGATTCGAAATCATGGTTTGTATCCTCGTTATTTAAAACGAGTTCAAGGTGACATTTTTTTGACTTTTCAAGGATAATACATAGATCAAAATTGATAATCCACATCAATTTATCGACAGACTGACTTATTATTTTACTGACATCTATAGAAGGATTGATACTATCTTCTGCCATTGTATTTGTTAATTCAATTAAAGACGCTAATTGGTATGTATCAATTAGGTTCTTAGGCATTATTAAGCAAACTCACAACTTTTTGGTCAACATCAATCATAATACCTTGCGCTAGTGTATTTGAATAATTGACCAAACTAACGAGAGCCATCAATTCAAATATTTGGCTTTTTGTCAGACCAGAGTCGAGTAAAATATGATGGTCTGCTTCAACAATTGATTCTGGATTAATAGCCATTTTTTTAGAAAAAGCAATGGATAGCTTAACCCTTTTGGGGTTTAAGTTAGTTGCCTTTTCTAATACTTTTTGAATGTCCCCTTCATTTACATTAAGAAGCTTACACATCGCTGTATGAATATCAGTGCAATAGCTGCAGTTTTTTTCATTTGATACCGCAACAAAAACTAGTTCCTTTAATGGCCGAGGTAATTCACCTTTCACTAAAATGTTTTTTAGGGCATGCCACGTTACTTCTAATACAACAGCGTTGTAGTTGCCAAGTACTTTAAAATAATCAACAAGACCTTCGTTGCCTAAATACTCAAATATATCATCATAAATCTCTTTAACTGACTCAGAAGCGTCTTCATATTCCAATAAACAATACATTTCTTGACCCTAATTAAAAAGTTACACTAATTGTAGTCCATTACTTTGATCTGATCCAATTGTTATGGATAGCTTGGTATTGTTGTTCTTAAGTCTATTAATAGCGCTCAGTTGACCTAAAGAGTAGCCAATAACTTACTTCCGCTTTTGGCTAAGAGAAGCATTCTTCTCTTACATACGCATAATGTCTGCTATATATAAATTTTAGTGTTTTAAACCATACTTATAGTCCCTTCAAGAAAAGGAGTACTATTATGTATAACAGCAAATCAACTTCACAAAAACCTGTTGGAATAAAGGCAAGCTAGTTTATGGCAAGTTTATAAGAAGCTATTAGACGGACATTGCTGAGAAGTTTACATAAGAAGTTTTAGCTTTATTATGCTTACTCTTTAATTACGCAGTTATTTTAAGGAAAAGTAAAATGAACAAATGGATTGGTGTAATATTAATAAGTTTTGTATTTATACATTTTGATTGTAAATCAAAAGAGGTACAAAAATTTTATTTTGGGGCATCAATAGTCATAGTTGGCTATGCTGATGCAGATATTACTCCTTATAAAGTAGGTGCAGGTTACAATTTTGATAAAAATTTCTCTATCGAAGTAAATTCTTTTAAATTTGGGGAGAAAGACCTATTTTTCGCTTCAGAAGAGTTTACGGGAGACGGATACTCTATTGAAATGCTCGCTAAATATCCTTTTGGTGATCTTTCTTTATATGGGAAATTAGGGGTTTTGCGGTGGTCAGAAGAATGAATGAAAAATGACTCTCCTATGGAGGAAAATAACTTAATTCACATAAAAGATATAGGAACTGATTTAATCTGTGGTTTAGGTTTTAGTTATAATATTACGGAAAATTTTTCTTTAAAAATTGAATACCTAAAAAGTAACATCAATAAACATGCAGTAACCCTTTTTCTATTGGATTCGATATTATTTTCTGATAAAAAATAAAAAGACATTCAAGCATGACAAATAGCAATTGGCTATTAATGGAGTGTTATTAATACTAATCCAAATTCAGTTTTATCGCATTAGTGCTAATGTCTCAAAAGTGGCAAAAATGATCATTAGAAGCCAATTTCATTTAGTTATTGGTAATCTCAAACATTATGCGTTTTCACACAAGATCATCATTTTAATATTATTCATATGATGACCTTGCTTATATTATGCGTCTATTTACTGACTTAATACTCTATTAACTAGTTAACTCTTTGCTAACTATAACTTTTAACTAAGTCTATCAAACGCTGCCAATACTCGTTTATAATCCAAGTGTCATTCTTAATAAAAGTATAAAAAATGAAAAATAAAATAGCTTTAACCTTATTTACTTTAGCGCTGGTAAGTGGCTGTGGCAAAGAAAGTAATGTTTCAAAAAATACCGAAGTAGATGTTGTGGCGAGTTATCAAAGCATTAACAAAGAACAACTTATTGAGCATATTAAAGTACTTGCTTCAGATGAGTTTGAAGGGCGCGCACCGTCAAGTAAAGGTGAAGCGCTTACGCTTGATTACTTAACTAAACAATTAACGGCAATAGGTTTTAAGCCAGGCAATGGTAATAGTTTCCTGCAAGCTGTACCTATGGTGTCAATTGAGGCATCACCAGACATGACATTGTCAATTGGTGATAAAGATTATCAATACGGAACGGATATGGTAATGGGCTCTGCTCGCATAAGTAACCTTGAACAACTTAAAGACTCAGAATTAGTCTTTGTTGGTTACGGTATTAACGCGCCAGAATACAACTGGAATGATTACCAAGATTTGGATGTTAAAGGTAAAACTGTTGTTATTTTAGTTAATGATCCGGGTTTTGCAACTCAAGACGCTAAACTTTTCAACGGTAATGCGATGACCTATTACGGGCGCTGGACCTATAAATATGAAGAAGCCAGCCGACAAGGTGCTGAAGGTGCGATCATCATTCATGAAACCGCTCCCGCATCATATGATTGGTCGGTAGTAGAACACTCGTGGTCTGGTCCTCAATTTGGCTTTGTGCGTGAAGACAAAAATAAAGACCGTGTTGCGGTTGAAGGTTGGATAAATAGCGAGGTTGCCAAAGAATTATTTACTCAAGCCGGTGTCAACTTCGAACAGGCTAAAGTTGCGGCTGCCAAGGGAAGTTATCATCTTGATATGGGCGACTTAACTGTTTCTGTTACTGTAAATAACATTGTGAAAGAATCTGTATCTTATAACTTTATCGCCACTTTACCTGGAAGCGTTAAGCCTGATGAGCATATTTTATATACCGCACATTGGGATCATTTAGGCAAAGATACCAGCTTAATTGGCGACCAAATTTATAATGGCGCTGTCGATAACGCATCGGGTACTGGGGCACTTATTGAAGTCGCTGAAGCCTTTGCTAAATTGCCTGTTGCACCAGCGCGTTCCATTACCATCATGGCAGTAACTGCAGAAGAACAAGGGTTGTTAGGTTCTAAGTTTTATGCGGCTAATCCTATTATTCCAGCGGCTAAGACAGTTGCAAATATTAATATGGATGCTTTAGGGGTGAATGGTCGCAGTAGCGATGTCTCTGTCTATGGATTAGGGCAGTCAGAACTTGATAACTTTCTTAGTGATGCAGCGAAGAAGCAAAACCGCACCATCGCCGGGGATCCTCGTCCTGCTGCGGGTATCTATTACCGCTCTGATCACTTTGCCTTTGCAAATGTCGGCATTCCAGCGTTATATGCTAAAACGGGAGAAACTGCCGTTGATGAAGCGACTAAAATGTTGCGAACCAAGTTAAAGGAAAGTCTTGGTAAGTGTTATCACAACCCTTGTGATGAATATAATGATACATGGGATCTTTCTGGCGCTGAAGAAGATATGCAAGCATTTTTTGACATTGGTTATCAGCTTTCTAAAGAAAATGTTTGGCCACAATGGAGTAAAACATCAGAGTTTAAACGCTAAACGCTAAACGCTGAATATAGCTAAGCGAGTACAAGTCTGCTTTATTGATGACTTTGCTCGCTTAACTCGTTAATAAAGTGTTTTTAGATGATTTTTATACCAGTCTTTCGGTAAAAAAGGCTAGGGTGCGATGCCAGGCAAGCTCGGCATTTTCTTTATCATAACGGCTGGTCGAGTCATTATGAAAGCCATGTTTGGCATTTTTATAGATCTGCATTTGATAGGGAGCTTGAACAATTTTTAAGTCACTTTCATAGTCAGGCCAAGAATTATTAACCCTTTCATCGAGTTCAGCCAATTGAATCAGTAACGATGCCTTAATATTTTTACGCAATTCTTTTTTGGCTGGTGTGCCATAAAAAGGTACGCCAGCAATAATCAAATCAGACTCCACTGCGGCTAAGTAATTGACTATGTAACCACCAAAACAAAAGCCAACAGCACCAAGTTTTCCATTACTTCTGTGATGTTTTTTGATGAATTTTGCTGCTGCAACAAAGTCATGCTGTATTTTTTCAGCATCCATCGACTTTTGCATAGATCTGCCTTCATCATCATTACCTGGATATCCTCCTAAAGGGAACAATGCATCTGGAGCAAAGGCAAGATACCCCGCTTTAGCTAAACGTCGAGCAACATCTTTTACGTAGGGATTTAAGCCTCTGTTTTCATGAATAACTAAAACAACAGGCAAGGTTCCTGCTTTGTTGGTTGGTGTTACTAAGTAGCCGACACCTTTACCGTAACCTTCGGGTGAATCAAAAGTTTCATAGGTAGCTTTTATTTCATCATCATTAAAAGAAACTTGTTCGGCTAGGGCATAATTTGGAAGCAATGCTGCTGTTAGCACTGTCATTGAGTATCCCACTGCAACTAAAGTCGCTAACTTTGCCATAAAGCTTCTGCGATCCATACCGCCATGAGCGTATTCGTCGTACCAGTCAAATGCTTTTTGAGGGATATCACTAGCTGATTTTTTTGACATTTATTTATCTCACTTATTATTTTAAATAACCTAACCGTTCATAAACAATTTATAAAATATATTTATTTAAGTATTTTCGCAAATTTATTAAGATAATTTAGTCCTGATCACTCAGACGTTATCCTGAACTTCGACAATAAAATTTTATAGTTTTTTTGCCATAGTTCATTGGTGAGCTTAGGCTATTACTAAAGAATAAGGTGACAGTATACTTGTAGCATAAGGGATGATTTTTTTAGTAGATAGGGTGGGTGTGACTATATTTTATCCATTTTTATTATAAATATGTTAATTAAACTGATCTTAGTTGTTTAACCGTACGTAAACAATGGTCGAAACTAAATATTATCTATTAAATAGGAATTAACATGTTAAATAAATTTATTACAACAGGTTTACTTGTAGTTGCCAGCTTAGCTTTTATGCCGACTTCTCATGCTGAACATCATGGTATGAAAAAAGACATTGTTGATGTAGCTGCGGCAAATGGTTCTTTTAATACCCTTGTTGCTGCCGTTAAAGCCGGTGGACTTGTCGATACACTCAAAGGCAAAGGGCCTTTTACTGTATTTGCACCAACTGATGAAGCTTTTGCAAAGTTGCCTGCAGGCACAGTAGAAATGCTATTAAAGCCAGAAAATAAAGATAAATTGGTATCTATTTTAACTTATCACGTCGTTGCTGGAAAAGTGATGTCTACCGATGTTGTTAAAGTAGACAGTGCTAGTACAGTACAAGGTCAAATGTTGATGGTGAAAGTAGACGGCGGCAATGTAATGATAAATAATGCGAAAGTAATTATGGCTGACGTTAAAGCAAGTAACGGTGTCATACATGTCATTGATACAGTCTTAATGCCTAAGTAAAAGTTATTATAAAGTATTGCTTTAACTGCTGATACTTAATGAATTGTTTACTATAAAGCCAGCTTTAGCTGGCTTTTTCTATCGCGGTGCGAATAAAAAAATTTTCACCCAATTATCTGTTTGCTGATAAATCAATAATAGTGGCAATAAACCTTGCTGCACCTCCAAATATAGTGATAATCGGGCAAGGTTCTATTTACTGAGTTTATAAAGTGCAACTATTAGCAGTAACGTGTTTGAACAAAACACTACGATTAGAAGGTTCAATGGCGGGATGGCAACAACTTTTTTGGGACGACCAGTGTGTCTCACAAATTGACGCTGTCGATGGCAACGATACCTTTACACATCAATTCTCTCTACAAAGTGAGCAAGGTGAATTACATATAGAACTTAAAGGCACACTGCATTGGCAGCCTTTTGTGCTTAAATACCAGCTTTTTATTGATAATAAACTTCAACAAGAAGATTGCCTCATTGAAAAAGATATAGAACAACGCCAAGTTAGCAAAGCTACCAAGCAACCGATGAAATTTAGTTTCATTGGCATGGCTGGACTTGGCTTGAAATTGTTAAAAAGTGCCAAAGTCATCAAAGTGCTATTTGCTGCTGGTAGTTTAGCCGCATATAGTTGGTTATTTTCTATTGAATTTGCCATAGCACTTATTCTTTGTCTCGTCTTTCATGAATATGGACATATTAAGGCGATGAAATACTTTGGATTGAAAACCAAAGGTATTTACCTTATTCCTTTTGTCGGAGGCTTAGCATTGAGCGACGATAAAATTAATACCCGCTGGCAAGATGTTGTTATTTCGATAATGGGCCCTTTCTTTGGCCTAATACTCTCTATTGCTTGCTTGGTAGCTTACTGGCTAACTGATTTAGAAATACTGGCCGGTTTAGCGGTCTTTAACGCCTTACTTAATCTATTTAATTTGTTGCCGGTATTACCCTTAGATGGTGGACACATACTCAAGAGTATTGCCTTTTCAATTAATACCCGCGTTGGTTTAGTTGCTTGTGTATTAGGTGCAGCATTAGGTGTTTATATTAGTTATCACTTTGGTTTAGCGCTATTAGGTTTTTTACTTGCTATTGGTAGTATAGAAATTTTCTTTGAATATAAACGTCGACATTTGAGTGACCTATTACCTCTAAACCGTTATGCTCAAATTGTCTCAGTATTATGGTATGTCATTACATTAGGCGGACTAAGTGGCATTATTTGGTTTGTTGGTCAAACAGGCAACAGTGCGTTGTCATTACCGCTGAAAATACTGGGAAGTTAATTTAACAGCTCGACAATTACCCCGCTATTATTGCGTTAAGGGCAAACGGTCATCTTTTTAAAGCACTTTATTATCCTTTCTTCGTTAACACCACAATGATAACGGAGGATCGATAGCGACTGCTTTTATAATATCGGTACGCGAAATAATACCCACTACTTTGCCATTGTTTTCTAAAATAGGAATTGTATGCAAACGATTTTTTACTTGTAGCACCGCAATCCGTCGGATGTCTGTAACCGGTTCTGCGGTATAAATTTTAGAATGCTCATTGAGAAATAAATCAGCGACACTTTTTGATTTTGCACTTTTATCAACATCAGTGCCATGCTTTAAAAGATATTCGTACAGTTGTTGTCTAGATAAGCTACCCATAAGTTGTTGTTGGCTATTTACAATTGGAAATTCTTGATATGCCTGCTCGGTGAATATCTTAATAACCGTCGTTAAAGTGTCACTGGCTGATATTACGGCAACAGGGTAAGTCATAATTTGATAAGCGTGACATATTAACTCTTTTGTCTCAGTTTTACTGATAGCATCTTTATAAGCATTAATAGCTTTTGGCGGCGGCGAGTAACCTTTTTTTAGCGAAGGTGAGAATTCATCCAGCTCCTGAAAACTTCGTGTTTGCTCAGTCAATTGTGTTTTTTGAACATGATAAAGCTCTTCCAGTGGGCCTGAAAAGCTTCGTCCATTTGGTGTGTATATTGCGAACATGATTACCTCCTTTTACATAATGTGCTTATTGAATGACCCATGCGCCAATATAATTATTATCATTTAAGTTTCGAGCGTTATGGTGTTCACTAACCGAGTTATTAAATAAACGAGTAAATAAGTTGCGTTATTTACTCGATATTTTATTGGTAAGGGGTGAACACAGCGGATAGCATTGTTAGTTAACCATTAATTCAATACGCTCTAGTTCGACCCTTTTAGAGAGTTCAATATCACTTTTAGGAGACCAAGTTGGATAATTTTTTTGCTGGCGTTTTACCTTTTTTAAAAAACTTGCTCTTGCTCTTGATAGGGCAATATTCACCGCTGACATTACAGAGCTTTGATTATCAGTAACAACAATATCAGGCATACCTTTACTGTAAATAACCACTCTACAGTGCTTATCTTTACCACCTTTGGGGCCGTTAATATCATCAATGGTCACTTTTATTACTTGAACACGATCATAAAATTTATTAAACATGTGACGTGCTTTATCTCGGATGTGCGATAAGTTTTCTGACGAAAGTTCAATTTTCAGATCGGTAATTGTTAATTCCATAAGTGCCTCGTTTAATTTTAAAAATGATTATTTACTATGACTCAGCGCCAAAGTGTTAACAACGATGTTATCGCTTAGACAACATCGTTGTTAACTGCTTAGCTGAGTTATTTATAACTAACTATTTACTGTAATTAAAGCCGATTGTAATTGTTTTGTTATCAACTAAAAGTTGATAACCTTTTTTTTAAGTAGTATGAATTACTGATAAGGCGCTAGGGAGTAAAAGGATATTTTGGCTCAATTTAACCATGCTGTTCAGTGGTACTTTTAGACGACAGTAAGCTAAAGTATAGTGAAAGGAGCGATTATTATTACTAAGTACTACATGCACTTAGTGTTCAATGACCTCTATTTTCTAATAATACGGCGAATACGCTATTTTATCAAAGGGTGAAATACCTGGCTGTTCAACCGGTATCAACCTTATGAAAACATTGATTTAATTGGCCCATCGTTTAACCCACTTTACTCAGTAGGCTAACTTAGCAGTGATTTAGCGAGATAAAATATCGTTTGATATCATTTCTTTTTGTAATAATGAACGGCCATTAGTTTCAATATGAGCAAGAAATTCAGCCGCTAATAGGGTTTGACGTTTTGATTTAGACCAAACAAAAAACCAATGAGCATTTATTGGCAGTTCCTTTATTGGTAAACGCACTAGCCCACTTTGTCCACCATACATCAAGGTATGCGCTGATAATATTGAGATGCCAAGCTTTGACATCACCAGATGTTTAATTGCCTCATTACTTTCAATGGTCATTTTCACATTTAGCTTAGTGTTATGATGCTTTAAAAACTCCTCTATGGCATACCTTGTACCAGAACCTTTTTCACGCATAATGAAAGGTTCCTTGCTTAAATCTTGTAAAGTGAGGTTATTCTTTTTAGCGATGGGGTGGTCTTGGTGTGCTATGGCTACCAGCGGATTGGTTAAAAATTCAATCGACTCAGTTTCAATATCAGATGGCGGATGACTAAACACATAGAAGTCGTCAATACCTTGCTTTAGGCGATCAATTGTTTGTTGTCGATTACCAATATTTAACTGTATATCTATATCTGGATATTTTTCTAAAAAAGGTCCCAACAAATGGGGAATAAAATATTTAGAAGTGGTGACAACAGCCAACCTTAAGGTGCCAGACTTAAAACCTTTAATATTGCCTATCGCCATATCAAGTCGTGAAAAACTATCAAGTACCTCTACCGCGGTTTTCACTAACTCTAGGCCTATATCCGTAAATAATATCTGTCTATTGGTATAGTTATATAGTGGAGCTCCCATTGCTTCTGCAAGCTTTTTCATTTGTATTGATACCGTTGGTTGCGTTAGAAAAAGCGCTTTTGACGCTTCTTTAATACTACCTTTATCATGAACAGATAATAATATTTCCAGCTGCCTGATTGTGCCAACATGAGCATGAAGCCTTGATTTCATAATTACACCCCGTAAATAGATTTTTATCTATTTATAGTATAAGTAATATCAATTTTTATCTATTTATCTTTTTTGTCATAATATTATCAGAATATTTAATTAGCTGATTGATGCTTAACTTAAGCCAGCGCTTAACCATTAAAAATAAGGCCATTTACAATGAAAAAAATTAAAGTTGCGATTATCATGGGATCACAGTCAGATTGGCCAGTGATGAAAAATGCGGTTACAGTTCTTGAAGCACTGGGCATAGAGTATAAAGCTATGGTTGTTTCAGCCCATCGTACCCCGAAACGTTTATATGACTTTGCCGAGAATGCCGATAAAGAGTACAGCGTGATTATAGCTGGTGCTGGTGGCGCCGCACATTTACCCGGTATGGCTGCCGCATTAACTTGGTTACCTGTTATTGGTGTGCCGGTAATGAGCAAAGCACTCAAAGGAATGGACAGTCTATTATCTATCGTACAAATGCCTAAAGGCGTTGCAGTTGCCACCCAAGGTATTGGCGAAGCAGGCGCATTTAATGCGGGGTTAATGGCCTCACAAATCCTTGCCATTAATGATACGGTACTGCAAGGCAAGCTACAAATATGGCGTTCACAGCAAAGTGAAAGTGTCTCATGGGAGGTAGAATAATGCGCATAGCCATTGTAGGTTGTGGACAACTTTCTCGTATGTTGGCACTTGCAGGACTGCCACTAGGGATAAAATTCAGCTTTATTAATGATAATCTCCAGCAAGTAACTGATTGTGTTGACGGTTTAGGTCGAGTGGTTACACTGACTAAAAATTGGCAGGAAGAGCCAAATATTCATAAGCTCTATAACCTCCTTGGAAAGCCTGATGTAATTACCGTAGAAAAAGAACAAGTAGATATAGAATTGCTTAAAGCTCTGCAAGCATATTGTGATGTTTTGCCAAACATTGAAGCAATTTCTGCCTGTCAGCATCGTTATCGAGAAAAGCAATTATTAGAAAAATTATCAATACCGACTTCACCCTTTGCTTATTCGTTGCCAGCTAGTGAAGCATTGAAAGTCATACAGCTACCTATGGTGGTTAAATCTTGTAGTGATGGCTACGATGGTAAAAATCAATGGGTTCTAAAAACCTTGTCAGATATTGAAGACTTTGACCGTTTAAACATCGAAGATTATATTATTGAAGCTTGGATAAAGTTCGAACGCGAAATATCTCTCGTCTCGGTTCGTTCAAAAAATGGCAATGTCGAACACTATGCTTTAACAGAGAATACCCATAAAAATGGTATTTTGCTGCAGTCTATTGCACCCGCTGTAGATGAAAATAATACGCTAGCATTTAAAGCTCAAACGTATATGGAAAGCGTATTAAATGCCCTCGACTATATTGGTGTTCTGGCGATGGAGTGCTTTGTCGTTGATGGTGAATTAATGATCAATGAATTAGCACCTCGTGTTCACAATAGTGGACATTGGACACAAGCAGGGAGTATAACCTGCCAATTTGAAAATCATATAAGAGCGGTTGCTGGCTTAGTGCTAGGTAGCACAGCGTCGCTTGGCAAAGCGGGTATGATTAATTTAATCGGTAATGAAAAACCACCAATGACTTCGCTTTCAGCTTTATCAACATTGCATTGGTACAACAAATCAGTAAAACCACAACGAAAATTGGGTCATGTTAATTTTTTCGATAAAGACCGAGTAAGTCTTGTTCAACAAATGGATGATTTTGAATGCGCTCTCAAGTTGAATGATATTCGTTAGGTTATATGTTTTTTTTGTTTACGGGTCAGATAAAAGGTTATCTGGCCTGATCATCTTTTTTAGTAAGGATTTGCGCTGTGTTTGGAAATCGTTTTAAAGAGTTCAATCTCAAAGGAGATATGTTTGGTGGTGTAACTACCGCAATTATTTCTTTGCCTTTAGCGCTCGCTTTTGGTGTTGCGTCAGGAGCTGGCGCTGAAGCTGGGCTTTGGGGCGCGATAATGGTTGGCTTTTTTGCTGCATTGTTTGGTGGTTCATCTAGTCTGATATCAGAGCCTACCGGTCCAATGACCGTTATTATGACCGCCATATTAACCAGCATGATGGCAAAGTATCCAGAAACAGGCATGGCAATTTCATTTACTATTGTAATGATGGCCGGTGCATTTCAGATGTTGCTTGGCACACTAAAGCTCGGAAAATATATTACGCTAATGCCTTATAGTGTGATTTCTGGCTTTATGTCAGGCATAGGTGTTATTTTAATTATCTTGCAGTTAGCTCCGTTGTTAGGGCATCAGACACCTTCTGGTGGCGTTACGGGAAGCTTATCAGCACTGCCTAATATACTCGCAAATATTAAGTTCAGTGAATTATTTTTAGGAGCACTGACTTTAGGTATTTTATTTTACTTACCCAAGCATTACCGCAAGTATGTTCCAGCTCAACTGGTTGCATTAGTTGTTGTTACTGTACTTTCTTTAATTTTTTTCAACAGCGATGACATCCGCAGAATTGGTGAGATACCGGCAGGTTTACCTTCTTTAGTCATTCCTCATTTCAACGTCGACATCTTTACTACTATGGTAATAGATGCTTTGGTTCTGGGCACACTTGGCTGCATTGATACTTTATTAACTGCTGTGATTGGTGATTCACTAACACGAAAAGAACATGATCCCGACAAGGAGTTACGCGGACAAGGTATCGCTAATATGATCTCTGGCTTGTTCGGTGCTTTACCGGGCGCTGGCGCAACTATGGGTACCGTGACTAATATTCAAGTGGGTGCACGCTCACCTGTGTCAGGTATCATTCGCGCCTTGGTACTTGCATTCGTGGTGTTAGTGGCTGCTGGTCTAACTGAGCCTATCCCCATGGCTGTGTTAGCGGGGATTGCCGTTTATGTAGGTTTTAATATTCTTGACTGGAGCTTTATTCAACGTGCTCATAAAGTCAGTGTTCAAGGCATGGCCATTATGTATGGTGTTATGTTATTAACTATTTTTGTTGATTTAATTGTCGCTGTAGGTCTTGGTGTCTTCATTTCTAATATCATTGTTATTGAGCGTTTAAGTCGAGAGCAAGCCAGAAAGGTTAAAGCAATTAGTGATGCTGATGGCAATGATGTGCCATTAACTGTGCTTGAACGAGGCTTACTCGATAAAGCGAATGGTAAGGTGTTATTTTTTTACTTATCAGGGCCGATGATTTTTAGTGTATCAAAAGCTATTTCTCGTCAGCATACCAGTGTTGCAGATTTTGAGGTCATGATCCTCGATTTAACGGATGTCCCTATGATTGATGAAACGGTAGGTCTTGCGCTAGAAAACGCAGTAAAAGATGCTCAAGATGGTCAATGTGAAGTTTTTTTATTGTGCCCAAATAAGCAAACACATCAACAGCTCGAAAAGTGTAATGTATTGGATTTAGTCGCCAATGATAATATCTATTCATTGCGCTATGAAGCTTTAGAAGCCTCGCTAACTTATCTAGAAAAAAAGCACAGTAAGCTTGACTAAATGCTTGCATGACACAAAAACTTATCAACAGAGAAACTTGTGCAATGAATATGCTCAGCTTATCTTGGCTAAACTTGTTAAAATAATATAAAAGATAGCAGTTGCTTAGGTAAATAAACGATATACTGACAGCCTAAGTATAAAATACATAATGAATTTCTAGGGAACAACCACATGTACATGATAATTAAGCATCTACACATAACCATAATTACACTTACTTTTGTTCTTTTTCTCATTAACTTTGTGTTAATGATGAAAGGGTCTGAAAAAGCTAACAACAAACTGTTAAAAATTGGACCACATATTTTATATACGTTATTTGCTGTTACTTTTATTTATTTGGTGATCGTTAACCCGCTTAATTTGTATCCTTTCGTTAATGGTTGGGCATCATCTAAACTTGCGGGTTTTGTTATCTATGTCCTCTCTATTACGTTGGCGCTTAAGTGGGCTAAGACTAATTTGTGGCGTATTGCTGGCTTAATTAGTGCCATATTTTGGCTAGCTATGACGGCGCGACTTGGTTTTGCTGATCATATTAAAACCAAGGGAATGAATGAAGATGTTAACGCTTATATTGACCTTGGGCAGGCTATGATAGCGAATATTTGCTAGTTTCGAGCCGTATTTTTAATATTGATATTTTCTATGATCATAACGTTATGGCTTTATGAACATAGATATATCGATATATTTACTCTGCTTTTCATATAGGAAGATCCATGAGACACGAAGAATTACCTGAAAATCATTCAGACCCATTGTTAAAGGTACTGCATCGCTCGATTCGATTTGCGATAAGAATACTGGCCTTGTTAATGGTATTAGTGATCTATTGGAGTATCGCTGATGTGGTTTATGTACTCTATTTGAAACTATCGATGCCGCCTTATTTTCTTTTAGATATTGATGATATTTTACAAACTTTTGGCGCTTTTATGGTGGTGTTAATCGCGGTTGAAATCTTTATCAATATTCGTTTGTACCTTGGCTCAAACGTTATCCCGGTAGAATTGGTTGTTGCCACAGCATTGATGGCAGTTGCCCGTAAAGTTATTGTGTTAGATCTTAAACTTGTTTCTGCAGATCAAATTGTTGGTCTTGCTTTGGTGACTATTTCTCTTGGAGTAACGTACTGGTTAATAAAAAAGAAAAGTACGCAGGCTAACGAGATCATTAAGCCAGAATCATAATTTATTGACTTCTTATATATAATTTTGAGTTGCAGTGTCCGTTTACCCCAATGAAAACATTAATTTTAATGTTAAATTTAACGTTTTCTTATGCGGTTTATCTGCTTGTTAGTATAAGTTATTAAGGCTAAACTCAGCGTATAAGTTAGCCTTAATACTTCGATAAATACGAATTAAACACCTAGTATATTCGAATCTACATTAAATAAATCCGATAATAAATCAAGACTCCTGCTAAGGAATAAGCAGAGAGTCATGATATTTTTGTCTTTTAACTTTTTTCCCCTGTTACTGCCAAAGGTGGTCATGGCTCATTAGTCAATGAGCCTGCGGGTAAAAAATTTTGGCAGCACAATTATCAGGCTAAAGACCCGAGTTGATTATTGAGAATCGACTAGCTTGTCTTGAGTTTTAAGTTCAAAATCACTGGCATCATGGCGTTCATGTAATTGTTCTTCTAACTCTCCCCAAGTACGATTGACCATTAAACCACGCTTAACAGCTGCTCGATTGCCAACTTCTTCTGTCCATCGCAATAAGTTTTTATAGGATTGCGTTTGTAAAAACTCTGCAGCTTCATAGACTTTATTTTGTACTAATGCTCCATACCATGGCCATATAGCGATATCTGCAATAGTGTATTGCTCGCCACACATATATTTATTATTGGCTAAATGACGGTCGAGTACATCGAGTTGTCGTTTAACTTCCATAGTGAAACGTTCTATTGGATATTCAAATTTTTCGGGTGCGTAAGCAAAAAAATGACCAAACCCACCGCCTAAATAAGGGCCACTACCCACTTGCCAAAATAGCCATGATAAGCATTGTGCTTTAAGTAACGGCTCTTTGGGTATGAAGGCAGCAAACTTCTCAGCCAAATGCAGGAGTATCGCGCCAGATTCAAAAATTGGCAGTTTATTATCGCCACTATTATCAACTAAAGCCGGTATTTTAGAGTTGGGATTGATATCAACAAAGCCTGAGCTAAATTGATCGCCTGCCATTATATCAATCAAGTGCGCATCGTATTCGGCTTCAGCTATATTTAACGCTAATAGCTCTTCTAATAAAATGGTAATTTTGACACCGTTAGGGGTAGCCAGCGAGTATAGCTGGAAAGGGTGCTTACCTACGGGCAAGTCGCCTTGATGCGTTTCTCCTGCAATAGGGCGATTAATACTGGCAAATTTACCACCAGACTCTTTATTCCATTCCCATATCTTTGGTGGTACATAGGTATCTGTAGACATTGTAGACTCCGTAATTATGATTGAGACTATCATTGAATGATAGTGGGATTTTTAACTAAGTAATAGCAAATTATAAACGAATAATATTAGTTTAATCTGCTGAAAATAATGGTGTTAGTAAGTAAAACCCGCAAGCGCCGTTGATTAAGCTCTATTATTTAAAACTCAACTGATACTTATTGAGTAATTCTTGATAGTAAGGAGACGCCTTTAACTGCTCAGTGAGTTGGCCAAGTGTTGCTTTAATTGCTAGCGAGTCTTTTCTCTTCTTGGTTAGCGCCATATATACAGGAGTCATTGATATATGTGGCTCTATCGCCTTAACCTGGGCGCCAACCTTTTCTTTTAAAATTAATTGATTAAACACTAATGGGTTACTGATTAACATGTCTATTTGTTTGCCGAGCAACAGTTTTAAAAGTACTTCTTCTGTTAATGCGGGCAATTTATTTAGGTAGCTGACACCATCAAAATATTCGCCGTAGGAATATTCTCTAATAGTGCCGACAGAGTTGGGTGTTAGTTGTTTTAATTTTCCATCAAACTCAAAATTATTATCTTTTAAAGTGAATAATTGATTAATTTCATTAGCATAAGAAGGCTCAATAAAATGATACATTTGTTCGCGCTTCGGTGTTTTAAATAAGGTCAGTATTAAATCGATCCTGCCTTCTGCAACCAAGTGAACCGCCCTTGGCAAAGGGAGAATAATAAACTCAAAATCATAGTTTGAATGCGCTTCAATATAATTAAGTATTTCAACCGAAAAACCTTTTATTTCACCATTTTCTGGATAGTAAAATGGGTAGTAACCAATATTTTCCATAGCTACTGTTAGAATTATTTTGTCCTTTTCTAATAACGAAAAATCTGGCTTTGCGCTCCATTGTGCTAATGCACTTAATGAGTAAAGGAGAAGTAAAGGAGAAGTAAAGGTATTATTTTTATAAATTTAATCATTATAAATAGTATAAAGCTTTATTTTTATTTATCTAGCAACTATTTATAGTCAAGTTAATGTGAGTAAAGCGCATTATTAGTTCTTAACGTTTACACCAGTAAATTTTTGATCTTTAATGACTAAGTCTGTTGTTGACTCATCTTTATCAATAAAAGTTAAGCCGTTTAAATGGTCTAAATTCTGTTGAAAAAACTGGCCAATAAAACCGGTTAGTTCTTTTTGTTGTTCAATACCTTTTCAGTGATAATATCGTACCCTGATGTCACTATGCCTTGGCACTAATGTGATGGAACTGCGGCGTTGCATTGCCAACAACACCGGCTTCGGCTAACAGCCTTTTATTAATTGCTGGCACTCCTCATCCTAAATCTTTCAACTCAGCTGCACGAGGCCTTAATACGGCATCGCCTAATTGCGCGATAGAGTAGGAATCGGGCTTTAGTTGTTTTATCTTTTAATCTTTTGTTTTAATAGTTATTTCAATTTTTTTATTGTCACCGGCAAACCATTTCTGCACATAGATAGACCCTAAAACGGGGGGCATTCCATTCTCAGGTACTTCTTGATATCGAATACTGTTTTTATTATGCTTTTCAAACTCGAAGTTAATCACTTTCTCAGACACGGGTAATTCAACCTTTATTTACTATAAAGATGTATTGTATAAGTGCTGTTAAATAAACTCTAGTACTAGATACTCTCTATATCTAAGCGAAATATCAGCTTACGTTACTTAGCCTTAGGGCTCTTTTTTATTATTGGCTATTTTTTATTTTGCCAACACTGATAATTTAAAAATATGGCTTAGTGATACATTTCAATAAAAAATAGCGCTATCATTGACGTAACATCCTTTAATAATGCTATTTTGACAGTAAAACCAAGTCACTATTGCTAGATAAACAGCCATTGGCTGGCGAGAAAAACGCAATTGAATACTGATATGAAAATTAATTTTCTTAACCATATTGACAAAATAAGTGCTATTGATTGGCAGGCCTTAAATAATTCACCTAGCCCTTTTCTTGCTTATGAGTTTTTTAGTGCGCTTGAAAAAAGTGCCTCAGTTAGTGTTAAACAAGGTTGGCAAGCTCATCATTTAGTGACATCAAAAAACGGTGAATTCACAGGCGTGATGCCGATGTACTTGAAAAGCCACTCTTGGGGGGAGTATGTTTTTGATTGGGATTGGGCCGAGGCTTATCAACGCAATAAGATCAATTATTACCCTAAATTAGTCGCAACTATCCCCTTTACACCCGTAACCAGTAATAAATTACTTTCAGAAAAATTACAAATAAATGAGTTATTTGCACCGCTAATTGAACATTGCCAGCAAGAAAATATTAATAGTTGGCACATATTATACTGTGATGAAATAAAAACAGTTTTACCCGCGGATATTTATCAACGTAATACGGTGCAATTTCACTGGTTTAATCGTGATTATAAAACCTTTGATGACTTTCTAGGTACGTTTACTTCGCGCAAAAGAAAAAATACTCGCAAAGAAAGGCAGTCTATTATTCAACAAGAGATTAAAATTCGTCAGCTGAAAAATAGCGAAATTAGCCAACAAGAACTTGATTTTTTCTATCTAACTTACCAATTAACTTATTTAAAACGAGGTCATCAACCACATTTAAGCTATGATTTTTTTAAGCAAATAGTGCTTAGTATGACTGATAATATTTTATTGATCATCGCCAGTCATCAGCAAGAAGATATCGCCTGTGCACTCTTTTTTTATGATGATACTCACTTATATGGACGATATTGGGGCTGCACTAAACATTATAATAATTTACATTTTGAGCTTTGTTATTATCAAGGTATCGAGTTTTGTATTGAACACAACTTGCAAGTTTTTAACCCGGGTACTCAAGGTGAACACAAAATTCAACGGGGCTTTGAGCCAATATTAACCTACTCTTATCATTGGATAAAACACCCAGCTTTTAAGGCAGCAATTAAGAATTTTTGTCATCAAGAGCAACAGCATATGCTAACGTACCAGCAGCAATGCAAGCAGGCGTTACCGTTCAAAACGTTATCTAACAATGAATCAACTTAAGAAAAAATAATGAATAAACCTTTTTCCCAAGCATGTGAAAACAATAAATCACCTATTTTGAATGTTTTAACGAAAGTGTTTGCAAGTGCTAAGCATGTCCTTGAAATTGGCTCAGGAACAGGGCAACACGCAACCTTCTTTGGTCCAAATCTACCCCATCTAATCTGGCAAACCAGTGATTTGCTAATAAATCACCAGGGTATTAATGCGTGGCTTGATGAAAGCAAGGGGTTGAATGTAAAAAGGCCTATTGTCGTTGATTTAAATAGCGCTTGGCCTAAGCTTAATCAAAATGCACCCCTTGATGGCATATATACTGCTAATACACTGCATATTATTAGCTGGCCATTAGTGGTTAAGTTTTTTGAGGGGCTTGCGCAAAACTTATCATCTTCAGCAAGTATTTGTATATACGGACCTTTTAACTATCAAGGGCAGTTCTCTAGTGAGAGTAACGCAGACTTCGATGTGTGGCTTAAAGAAAAAGACAAGGATAGCGGTATTCGCGATATTGAAGCAGTCTTGTTATTGGCAACGTCAGCAGGACTTGAGTTAACTGACGATTATCCAATGCCCGCCAATAATCGGCTATTAGTTTTTTCTAAAATATAAAAACTCAATACCGACAATATTTAACGCCTCTATGGATTTTAAGCGGTTAACAAAAATTACTTACTAGATGAAAGCCGCTATTTGAAATCGCCGATGTATTTATTGACGATTTTCTGGATCTCACCATTACTTTGAAGCTTTTCTACTGATTTTTTTAATATTTCCATGGTCTGGATATTTATTTTCTTTTTAGAAAAATGAAGTACAAAGTCTTTGTAATTTAGTTGTAATGGTGAATTCAATATTTTAGGTTTTATGCCAAGTTGCTTAGCGTTGTAATATAGTCCAACACTGGTACCAATACAGCCATCAATTCGACCACGGATTAACAGTTTTAGCATTGTGTATAATTATTGACTTCAACTTTATTAATAGCAGCGTCATTATCAAAATTGACATCGAATTCACCGCCTTGCACCACCCCCACTGTTTTTCCATGGAAATCCTTTAGGCCTCGATAGTGACTTCCCGCCCTAGACAGTATAATAATCGGCATGGTGATCACTGAAACTAATGGGATGGATACCTTGGGATACTGATCATTATTGAAACGTAGCACAAAATCTGATTTGCCTTGTTTGAGGTGAATAATAGTAAGAGCATAATGAATTATCCTATTGGTATAGTTAACCCCAGCTACTTCGGCAATTCTATTACTTATTTAGAACATCATTTCAGTTGACTTACCATTGTCCTCAATATGGCCAAATGGAGTGACATTAATTGTTTCAATCTGGAGTGTTTATCTATAAAGTGATAAGATTGCCTATTGACGCCATCAATGTAATAAATTTTATTAGCATATTTTTATTATTTTTTTTCATTATGGCTCTGTTATTATGTAAAAATATCTGTTCAATGGCGATTAAATGTTTTACGAGAATAGTGGTAATAGCACACAGGTAAGCATCAATTTTACTGAGAGTGTGTATTTAGTTAATTAAACTCACCATGTTTTTCCCCCACCTCTTCCTAATAGTTAAAAACACACCACTTTTTTCAAGTAGCTTCATTGCATTGATAAGATTATCTATAATGACTTGCTCTGTATTTAAACTGCAAGCGAAATGAAAGTTTAGCATTAACGTCTTGAACTGAAATACATTTTTATATTTTGATGTTTCTCCCAAATTATTTACTCTATTTCTAAGTAAATCATCATTGAGAACAACCAAATCAATATGGCGACTAGATAGGTCTAATAATTTTAACAAGGAATCATAATTGTCCACCACATAAAGGTTTTGGTTTTCAATAAATTTTTTTGATAATAAAAAATGGTGAGCAACATCGTCACGTATCACCGCAATATTATATTTTTTAGCTTCCTCGATAGTAGAGATAATTATCTGACTATTCCTAAGGGAATAAAAAGAGGTGGTACTTGAAGCAATATGTCCAACCCACTTAAACAAAGACTCACGCTGTGGGATACGAGCAAGTGAATATATACAGGTGTTTTTTCCATGCTGTGCTCTTCTATAAGACAACGCCCATGGGTGGGCACTGATGGCGTATTCATACTGAGCTTGTGCTAAAGTCGCTTCGACTATTTCTGTTGACAAGCCTTCTATTGCATTGGTCGTGACAATTTGAAAAGGAGACAAATGTTCAGTGAGTATGCTGACCTTAGTTGCCGATACCTGGCCGCAGAAAAACACCAATAACATCCTTAAGCCTAATACTAAATTTTTCTTTAGTCCTTTCATAAGTTTTATACAATTTCATCCATCATATATATGACTATAGCTTAGATAATCATTTTACCAACACCCTCAGGTAATTAATGTTAGCGGGGTAAACTGTAAATAGCTGTGGTACTTCTTAATAGATTTTATAAGGTTAAATACCGTAATAATAGAGTTATTGACTTAATGACCCCATAACCACTTATACCCTTATAGCAACTTTGCGGTTATCACATATCTTTCATTGCTATTACTGCTCGAGTCATTAAAAGGGTAGCAAGTGATTAATATTAATGATGAATCATCAGCTAGCAATGGCATTTGGCCTGTTGAAGCGTCAACAATGTTAACCGCTTCAACTTGATAAAGCTGGCTTTGACCATATCGGTCAGTTAGTGAAATAATATCCTTCATATCTACCTCTTCTAAAAATGAAAAGTGGCTATCTCTATGTCCAGCAACCACAAAAGGTTGGACACGGCTGACCTGGTTAAAAGGAGTAATAGCCCCGGCTGAAAAAGCGAGTGTGGTTGAGTCGCCGCCATTAAGTATCACCAGAGACTTTGCTAAGCGTTTAAATGAAAGCTCGGCAATAGGGTAGGTATCAGCCCATGGCCAAGGTTTTATCTTTTGCTGTAAAGTCAGTGTCTGATGCCAGCTATAATTGATTAATTGCTGAGATAACCAGGCTTTAGTAGGCAACCAACTGGCTTGTAAACACAGCAAGCTGCCTATTATCAATAAGGATGTTCTAATTAATTTTTTCAAGTGTCCCCCTTAATTTAATACAATTATACCCCCGCAATATAATAGCCTCACTCATAGTCACCAATAACAAGAGTGCCATGCCAAGCAGAAATTGTAATTTCCACCCTAATGCTGTTTTAGGCATAGCGACCATTAAACTTTCATGGGCTTGAAAAACGCTATGCTTAACGAGTAATAATCCGTCTTTTTGCTGTTTCTCCAAGGCTATAAAGCTGGTATAGGGCGATATGATTTGATGCTTGAGTGAGGTAGTAATCACCTGAAACTTCACCTTAGCTTTATCTGCTCCGCTGACTAAGCTATCAAGTAAGCTTTCTATTTTTCTACGCGCCCAAAGAGAGGAAATACCTGCTGATGATTGCTCGCTATCAATAATTAATTCTTGGTACCAAGGCGCAATGACGGTATCACCCGTTAATTGCAAACTCGTTATAGGAAATTGAGATTTTATCGCTATTTGCAAGGGCTCGTCGAAATATAAATCAGGGATGCTTTTAGGATAAACCTCGAGGTGTTGATGAACTTGGCTGTCAATAATTAAGTCGATATTCGTGATGGCGGGTTGACTTATTTTAGTCATAAAATCGCTCATCTTTTGTTGAACATCACTTTGGCTTTGAATAAAAACATAACGACCCCTACCAAATTGAGCGGCTTTCTTCATAAAGTAACCATTGGGTGCAGCGCCTATGCCAACGGTGTATAAACGAAAATCACCTTGGGCATTTTCAAGCTGCTGCATAAGTTCAAATTCGTTAGCGACAGCGCCGTCGGTAATAAAAACTATTTGGCGAATAGCCTGTGCTGCTTGCACAGCACTTTTTTTCATCAGCAAAGCGTTACTCAAGGGGCGGTACATTTCAGTGCCACCATCGGCCATTAAGTTACTAATAAATTGTTGCGCTTTTTTAATATGATGACCTGTAGCCATTTTGGTGCTGGTAAAGAGTAATTCGGTAGTGTCATTGAAAGCGATAATATTAAAACTGTCTTTATCGTTAAGTTGTAATATGGCTAACGAGAGACTCGCTTTTGCTTGTTCCATAGCTGAACCTTGCATAGAGCCTGAGGTATCAATGATAAAAATGATATCTCGTGCGATCACTTGTGCAAGGTCTGTCTTTGGTGGAAAAAAGGTCAGCAACGTATAATATTCATCTGCTACTTGTTCAGTAAAACTGCTGATTTTAGCTTGCTCACTGGCTAATAATTGCCAGCTTAGAACAAAAGTTTTATTAGCGTTCACTTCGGCCTGACTCAAGGTAATAAAGTAAGCATTTTGATGGGGGGTTAACGCACGCATTACTATTTTATGGCTAGCACTAGTAATCGCAGTAATCGCAATACCTGAATTTAAGGAAATATTAATTGATGATTGACTGCTGGCCATTGAAGGTAAGTGGCTAGGCGCTTTTAGGGTTGATGTGTGTAGCTGTGCAGGTGATTTATGTGCAGAGTACACTGTTCGTTGCTGTGTAAGCTCAGAAGCTTTTGCTACTTGTGGATTTTCAGATAATGGCTGGGATAATTTGGGTTGATACCTTTGAGTCATTGCTAATGGTAATCGTAGATCAAAATTACCCTGTGAAAAAGAAACTGGCATGATAAAAGTTAGCGTAACAATAACGCTTGCCTGTGGTGGAATATTAGCAATTTTATTGATAAACAAATTAGGTTGTTGTTGCTCGAGTAAGCTTACTTTTCTTCCCTGGCTTTTCGTTTGTTGATATAAAGCCTTAGCGGTTTTTTTTGCCATTATCTCGCCAACTATCTCATTATTGCCAACCTTTATCATTAACCGTTTTATGGCGGCATCTTCAGGTAAGGGAAACTGATAGGTTCCTTCTAGAGCAATTGCATGAGGATTAACGAAGGTTTGTTTTATTTCTACATAAGCAATTAAACCATTAATCTCAACATTGGTTTGAATATCAAGGGGTAAATTGACTTGCCTTGCTGGATTTGGGTGATCAAATAATAATTGTGGACCGTAAATAAGCGTATTGTTATTGGCTGTATCTTCAGTCAAAGCCATTTCACTACTTTGCGCATAACGCACTAAAGCCAAAGAAGACAATAGGATAAGAAACACTAGTAGTGATAACTTTAACCATTTATTTCGACGTTTTTTATTCTGTTGTCGGTAATAGTATGAGTCTTGGTAATCTATAAATTGTCGGTTTTTTTTAGAAGTAAACATCACTTGCTCTTTTGTGTAAGTAGTAGCCGATATTAAAGCAAAGCATTGAGCGTTAGCGGGGGCGGTATTAGGGCAAAGTACTGACCAAATATGTCAATAATAGGGCAATTAAGCTTTGCTAACGGTTAACACTCTCAGAACATTACAAAATTCTTACAATTTACTCACAATTATTGTATTGCCTATTGGGCTGTTTCGTATTAATTTTACATCTAGCGAATCAAGCGCAGGCTTAGCTAGTAAAGTGTTATAATGTCTTCATCATTTAGGGTTACTTGAAAATTTTATGTGTAAACAGTTATTAATAAAATTTTGTCTTATGTTTTCAGTAGCGACGCTTGTTGGCTGTACATCTATAGGCATGAGTGATTTGTTTTTTGGTTACAGTCAACAGATGCAAGAATCTCGTTCAGCTCAGTTAAGAGGTGATTTCGTTGTTGCGACAACATCAGTTATCTCGGTTAATCGCCAGCATAATAATTATGGCTTGAGCCAACTAGAAAAAGCCCGCTTACAGTTTCTTTCTCATGATTGGCTGGCGAGTCAAAAAAGTTTTGAATTAGCCTACCAACAAGTACAGGATCAAGAACAAGCAGCTAAAATACAAATAAGCAGTGGCTTGAAAAAAGTCAGTGCGGTGGTGACTAATGACAATGCCATTGGCTATGAAATACCTTCATACGAGCAAGGTATGTTGCATTCTTATCAAGCGTTAAATTATTTATATCAAGGCAGTTTAGAGGGCGCTTTGGTTGAAGTGCGCAGAGCTAATTTAGTGCAAGAACGTGCATTAAAAACCAATCAAGCTGAACTCTACAAAGCTGAAGAAGAAATGGCCGAAAAAGGCATCAACAGTAATAAATTATATGATAACTTCCCATCAATGGATAACCTGATTGGCGATCTAAAAAACAGCTTTCAAAATGCTTATACTTTTTATCTTTCGGGTTTATTGTATGAAACAGCTAAAAAGTTTGATGATGCCTATATTGACTATAAGCGAGCGTTAGAAATATATCCCAACAATACTTTTCTGCAACAAGATGTCTTACGATTAGCCAATAAGCTAGATATGAATGAAGAGCTTGCGCGCTTTGAGCAAAGGTTTGGTCGCTATCAAGGACAAAATAAAACAAACACAGGTCAAATAGTCGTTATTTTCGAACAAGGAATTGTTAGTGCAAAAGAAGAAGCAAGTTTAAATTTACCTATCTTCAATACTCGCTCAGATTTTAAATTTTTTACTTTTGCTTTACCTGTTTATCGAGGGCGCTTATCGGCATTAATACCTTTGAGTATCAGTATTGATGAAAAAAGTTACCTTTCGCAAGAAATTGTCAGGCTAGAGTCTTTAGCAAGCAAAGACTTAAAAGAAAAATTACCGGGTTTGGTAACAAGACAAGCGATACGTTTAGTCGCCAAAGAGCAGATACGTCAGAATTTGAGCAAGTCGGGTGGCGATGTCGGTAATATTTTAGCCAGCCTTTATAATATTGCTTCAGAAAAAGCCGATACTCGCAGTTGGTCAAGTTTGCCTGATAATGTACAAATAATGAGGTTGGATAATGTTGCAGTAGGTCAGAAAAAATTGATGATTTCATATGCTGGTAAAAAGCAGGTCGTTGACATTGACGTATCAGAAAATAGAACAACGCTCATTAATTTTACCGCTCTGGGTAACTTTACCGGTTATCAAACTATAAATTTGTAAGGATAAAAATATGCATTATTTTATAAGAATTTCAGCTATTACGGTGTTCAGCTCAATATTTTTTCTGGGTTGCGCTGCGCCAATAACCTCGGGGATCGGCACCAGTGCGATGACACAAGGTGATGAGTTTTCGAAGCATTTAGAGGTCCATAACCCTAAATTAGCACAACAGCTAAAAATTATTGATGTAAAATCAAGAAAAACCAATGGTTTACTAGAAATAAACCTACAGCTTAACAGCACCTATAAAAAGTCATTGAAATTGCAATACCACTTTAACTGGTTTGATGCGCAAGGATTTGTGATTGAATCACGAAAAACACCCTGGAAGCCACTTGAATTACATGGTTTTCAGTCAACAAGCTTAAGTGGACTGGCACCGAATGAACAGGTTGCTTCGTTCACTGTTTATGTGAGAGAAATCCCAGAAAAAGCTTATAGATATTAAATATTAAATATTAAATATTAAATATTAAAATTTATTACGTTATATATTA
>NZ_JACGVZ010000015.1:0-107042 GCF_014077465.1 Colwellia sp. BRX10-4 | reverse complement strand
TAACCTACCCGCAGAACATAACCTTCACCCCGCAAGTAACCATCACACCACATATAACCATCACGCCACATATAACCATCTCGCCACATATAACCACTATCAGAGGCGTAACCACCATCCCAGGTATACTCATTAGTGCCTTCAATGTAGTAGTTACCCGCTTGGTCGCGTCGAGCTGGCCCAGCATAATGCTGCTCTCCTTGAATATCCATCTCAATATCAAGCATACTATTTGCACAATCTGTTTTGGTACTATAGGCAGCTTCATAAGCATTAATCATTCCTGCCCCTTGTTGAAATATACTATAGGCTAACTTTCCTTCAGATGATAACGCAGGTTGTGCTGTTGCCATTAATTTACATTTAATCATGTCCGGTGTTAATGAGGGATCTTGTTGTAATATTAACGCAATAGCACCTGTTACTACTGCTGTTGCTTGCGAAGTGCCTGACATCGCAAAATGATTTTTACTAGAAAAGAAATCGTCATGCGCTTTACCTATTACTGTTTCTTCTTTCATTAAGCCTAATAAACGAGAACCTGGCGCAACAATCTCTGGTTTAACAAACCCCTCAATGGTTGGCCCTGATGAAGAAAATCCGGTAAGAATATCATCAGTGATCAAGCTGGTTTTATTATTGCTCATTGCCCCAACCGTGATGATATAAGGTACATTACCAGGCACGCCGATTGTCATGGCTTCTGGCCCTCTATTTCCAGCAGAAGCAACAACCACAATACCTGACTGCCATGCAACCATCACGGCTTGGTTAATTGGATCGTCCCAATACAATGATTGTGGTTCTGCACTAAATGATAAATTTAATACACGAATATTGTGAGTATCCTTATTGCTAACTACCCAGTCTAATGCTCTAATCACATCTAAATAACGACCTTTACCTTGATCATCAAATGCTTTTACACTGACAATATTGGCATTTGGTGCTATCCCTGTGTAGTTTTCTTCATCTTTTTGCCGCTCGCTGCTAGTAGCAATACTCGCCACATGACTACCATGGCCACTTTGATCAGATGAAGCATTATCTACCTCGTTTTTGATCGCATCAAATTGCACTAATAATCGTATATCTGAGGTGATATTTTCTGCTATATTTTTTAACTTTTTATCAATCCCCGTATCAATAAATGCAATCGTAATTCCACTGCCATTGATATTGCTGTCATGAAGGCGATCTGCTTCAACTCTTGCGGCATAATTTAAATCAGGATTTAAATCGCCAGAATCATCTCCTTTCAAATCATCATTTTCAATGGTGCGATTTTGATAGATAGCGCGAATATTAGCATAGCCTTGTAAGGTTTTTCTTTGTTGCTTTGTAAGATTGACTCCAATAGCTTTGATGATAGGTAATGTATGAGTAATTTGGCCACCGACACGTTCAATTAAACGGGTAACTGATTGGATATCTTTCCCTTGAACGATAAAACTTTGTGTTGGCGCTTTAGCTGTCATCCACAAAACGGTTGTAAAGATAAGAGATAAAATCCCTATTAATAATATTGCTTGTTTTCTGCTAAATGTCATAAATACCATCCTAGTTACTGACCATGTTTTATTTGAGGAAATGTACCAAAGAAAATGCACATTACTTGTTAAAAGATTTATGAACAGCAATGATTGCGCCAATTTATTTTAAATCAATATTATCATATGGTTAAGGTTTTGCAGTAATAATACTTACAACGTGGTGCGCCATAATTTAATTATAAACAAAAAAAATGGCGCACAAAAATTAAATATTCGGCGCGCCATAATTTTAATGATTATTACTTTTTTGCTTTAATTGATATTTGCTAGCTTGAGACTAACTTTCGTAACGTAGGTTCACTTACCGCCATAAGCTGGGCTGTTAAACTAACATTATCAGGGATTCTGAGTTTTATTTGACTCAGTAATTTTATCTTACTCTTTTTAATCATATCGATATCAAGTTTAATAAGTTGCGTCAGTAAAGATGTGAGTTCAGACCAATTTTTTGGACGAGGCGCTAAGCCTGCTTGCTTTTTATTTTCTGCTTTTTGTAATTTCCGACGAAAAGTACTTTCAGGGATACTAAGTAATGATGCCGCTTGGCGCGAAATATGATTAGAAACTTGATACGCGATAAGAATCAGATCATCATTCAGCCAGCTACCTAGCGGAATTGGCACTATAGGAGTATTTTCAGTAATGGCACTTATTTGCTGCGAGAGCTGCTGCTCAAGTTGCTGCCATAGCGTATGAATTGAAATTGTATCACTCAATTGCTCTGTCATTATATTACCTTTTTCACTGCTGACTTTAATATGAGAAGTATCCATATTTTGATCAATCATAGTATTCACATAATTATGATGAGTTTTTGGGGGATTAATGCCGTCAATATCTAACGCTAAGTTATGTGGAGATAGTATATTTCCTTCACTGAAAATTACTGCCTGCATGACTTTATGCTGTAATTCTCGTACATTTCCAGGCCAATGATAAGATAATGCCGCTGTGGCGGCTGACGGGCTCAATTGCAACTTTTCTTTATGATATTGTACACTGAACTTAGTCATAAAATGTTTGATCAAGTATAAAATATCTTGCGATCTTTCTCGCAATGGTGGCACGTGAATCTCAACAGCATTGAGTCGATAATACAGATCGGCTCTAAATCGACCTGCACTAACCTCTTTAGCTAAATTACGATTGGTCGCGGCTATAATTCTGACATCAAGGACTTGGGTCTTACCTCCACCAATAGGGGTTATTTGCTTTTCCTGAACGAAGCGCAATAACTTACTTTGAACATCTAGTGGTATTTCCCCGATTTCATCAAGCACTAAGGTACCGCCAATGGCATCTATAATACGCCCTAAATTCCGCTGTTCCGCACCTGTAAACGCTCCCTTTACATGACCGAACAACTCACTTTCAATTAAAGCATCAGGAATCGCCCCACAATCTATCAACACAAAAGGTTTGTCGGCTCTTGAGCTAAGTTTATGTAACGTATGAGTGAGTAATTCTTTCCCTGTGCCTGTTTCTCCAACAATGAGTACTGTCGCATCGGTTACCGCAACTTTTTGTATTTTATTGACCAGTGCTTCCATCTGTATAGAGCAATAAACCAGATTAGAAAACTGTATTGCCGAACGTAACTCTTTTAACTCTTGCTGCAGACGTAACTGTTCAAGTTCTTGATTACGCTTAAGTGTTGTTTGTAGAAAAAGTCGCTCAAAAGCAGCACTCAACTGACTGGTTAAAGCATCTAAGAGTAAAACTTCACCAATATTAATCAATAAACTGTCTTCGGAACCATCGACATATAAACAACCTATATAGCTACCCTGAGCAATGAATGGAAAAGCATATGCGTATAATGGTGAACTTTGATTATTTTCGTCAAATACGATTTCGACATTGGATATTTTACTTCTACATTTATCAACTAAGGCTAGCTGTGGTTCCGTAATGCTGTGTGAAGGTAACAAATCAACTTTACTTTGTTTTTGTGCTTGCCGCCCAATAATTAAAGCGGCGTTGTCATTTGACGCCTCAAGGAAAAGGTAAATATTTTTAACAGCGAAAGTAGCTAATAGTCTTTCAATAAAATTTGTTGCCAGTACTTTCTGCTCAGTAGCCACAGAGACCATTGACATGACATCCCATAGTAACAACATATTCCGATAATCTTTACTTTCAGAGGTGGTAAAAATCCCCTGTAATTTGTCTACTTTTTCTTTACATTGGCTAACAAGCGCTTTATGCCATACTACCGATATATTTTGACCTTTAAGTTTTGCAACGTCCAGTGCTTGCTCTGCTCGTAACAGTAACGTTTGCAATGTTATATCTGTTGACATAGTATTTAAATTAAGGCTCTGGCCAAAGTTGAATGCAATTGAGCAGGTGTTATTTAAAAAGTTAGCCTGTGATAGATTTATTGTTAATTGTTCCGTATATTTTTGGCATTGTGCCAAATCGTCATTCCTCTCCGTGGCAAAAAAAGGTAACACAACAGCAAATTGTGCTGCACCATAACGGCTTATAAGCGTATGTTCAGCAAAGCTAATTTTTAACCTATTGGCTATTTCAATAAGAATACTATCTCCAGCTTTACGTCCATATTGCTTATTGATTTGTTTAAAGTCATTAGGATTAATTAGGATAACGACAAATTTTTGTTTCCTTTTTTGTAATTTCGCTATTTGTATTTTTAACTCATTACGAGTAAATAATTGCGTTAACGGGTCTAAAAGACTTGACTGCCATTGCTGACAATACGTTGATAAGGAGCCAGCAAAAGCCAGTAGCATTTTGTATAGACTTGTTGGTAGATGATTTTCAGAAAACATATTAAGTTGTTCGTTATTTTCATAACGTAGCCCTAACCAACAATAATTTTTTATTTTAATAGGGTTTGTTTTTAGTTGTAGATCACCTGAATTTTTTAGTGATATCTCAGTGGCTTTGTTTAGGTCTATTCTAAATATTTTAAAATAATTATCGTTTTTTGGAGTTACATTAACAAAAAGTTCATTGGTCGTATTTCTCTCTGATCTTAAATTTTCCTGTACTTGAATAAACTGATGTGCATCTTGTGGGGTGGATAATGGATAAATAGCAAGTTTGGGATTTAACTCAATAAGAATTTCACTATTTCTATGTTCAGTTAGTGCAGGCAAATAAAGTACTGCGTTTACTGTCTGGCAAAATTCTCTAATCATTTGCAAGTAGAGGTTAATTAATTCTTTAGGCTGCAATATCAACTCAAATTTCAACTCATTTTAATAGATTACTATCAACTCATAGCGGGTTTCTGCAGAGCAGTGAATTTATCTTAAAGGCCTTTATATAACGTTTTTTAGATAAACTACCCATTTTTCATAATAGACAATAGTATTGATGGCTGAAAATCCGAAAAAGCCCATCTGGAATATCATACCGACCGATTTGACTGAAAAGGAATTCAATGAAATTGTCTTACCTCTCCTTCATGTACCAAGCCGAGAGCCTTCACCAAATCTATCCATCATACCGTCTTTAATTGCATTCTCAACTTTATGCATACAGGATGTCAATGGAAAAAAGGTTTAGCCACATATTTTAGCATTGATATTATTTCTTTGTGCTTATCTTTATCATAAGGCAAATTAGTTTTCGTTGTATAATTATTTTTTGCAGTGGCTGCAAGTTAAACATCCGTAATTTATAAAAATTATTTCATTAGAACTGTGTATCAGTAGCATGAAGAGATCGTCTGCATCATTGACCTAGCCTAAGTTACACTTGTTGAATGTTAACCTGTTGATATGGAATAATAAGTTATATAAAGACCCCACATGCTAATGATATTTAACAAATGACAGTTGGCTAGATTCCGCTTCACTTTACATTTTAGCCAACAATTAAAAGCTTCTTAATGGGGCTTTGGTATGACTTTTCACGTTAAGTTAAATACACTGATCCTTGTTCATTAATTTAAGGACCTTTTATTCACTTTTTTAATTGAGTGAGTTAACGCATAGAATGAAACAAGTAATTTCGTCGTTTATCATGCCGATATTTGTGGATCACTAACTTGTTAATTAGCAGGGTCTACCTTACTCATTTCGTTGTGGCACCTGTCTTCAGTCTACGTTTTTGGTTCAATAACCATTAGGTTATTGCCGTTCCAACACCGTCGGTGATTGTGCCACACCCGATGCTTGAACCCATGCGCTAACTCAACACTTTTTCTTATAAAATGACTCATGTGGGCACTATTGATAGTCGAAGATTTACGTCAATTTTTGGTAGTACGACCTTTCGAGAAATAGCCCCAATATAAGCGTTCATTTCTTTAGCAATAGCCGTGACGACATCACGGTGTTTGCCTTTTACATCAAACGATTGTATCGTCTGCATAACCTCATTTGTGCTGCCATAGCATACCAACAATTTCTTTGTTTAAGCCTTCCTGCCTAAGTCACATTTCTTTTGATACATTGACGTTTTGTTTGTACGAATGTGCACTTTTGACCAGTAGTCGTCTTGTATGGCTATTACCGCATTTGGTCATAGCCCCTAAGTGATTTTTTGCACCACTTGAATGTTCACTTGGTATCAGACCAAGGTAGCTCATTAATTTTCTGGGGTGGTCGAACCGTGATAAATCGCCTAATTGAGCAATAACGCCAGTTGCGACTAATAATCTATCCCCACGCATAACCTGTATCGCTTTGACTACCGGATAAAACCGCCAACGCTTCATTTGATGGGTTAATTCATAATCCAACGTTTTAAATGTTTTAACCTTTCGGTAATAGTTGAAACGGCTTCTTGTAAAACACTTACCTTGGCAGGGATGAGGTCGTACTAATTCATCCCTGCCAAGGTAAGTGCTGTAATGACCAGTTATCTTTTACTTTGCTGTTGATGTTGTTCGTAACAGCAAAGCTTTTAGTTGGTATTTTGCATCTTTTAAATCTTTGATGCTGGTTTTACGGGCGTGTGATAAATCGCGAACGGTTTCATCTTTGGGCTCAGGGACATAGATAGGGGGTAAGTCTTGAGATTTAAGTAATTTAGCGAGGTTAAGGGCATCACGCTTATCGATTTTTATTTTCTCTCCTGGTTTTTTTAGGGGAAAGCGAAGGAGCGATACCATAACAGCAATGATTAAATCTGGTCAGTAAACGGTAAATCCAATAGCGACAAGGATCTGTTTCGTAAACAAAATTAAGTGTGGCATCTGGGTATTTTGATTGTAATTGTCACGCTAGTTATTTAAAAGCGGCTTTATTACTGAATATTTTACCAAGATGTGTTGATTTAGCGCCACGCTGGTCTTGGATATATGCGACATCCGTGGATGTTTTATGGGTATCTAAGCCAATAAAAAGTATGTTGTGTTTTATTATGCTAGCCCCTGTTTGATAATGTTGACACATATTTTATAGCTCTGGTTTGTAAAACTAACCCACGTTCAGAGGCTCGTGCCTCTTGGGGAGTCACTGTATCTGTGTGTTTTAGGAGTAGTATGCGTAAACAGGACTTTATTAAAAGGCGTAAAGAGTTTGAGGAGCGTTTCAAAAGGAATGATTGGATTTATAGTACTGTCTTTATTTTATTAATTTTCGCAAATTATTTTGTTGTTAGTGTCTGGGATTTGTTACCTGAAGATTGGGTGTGGCTTTATTTAATCATTCTCTTTGCATTTATATTTGGTAATATAATCGTATTAACAAGTTTCATGCTCATCAAATTAAACAATCAGGGCTTAATTGTCGCTCGTGTAAAGAGCCATTAATGGCCTAACAAGCTTATAGCTACGATAATTGTCTTATGTGGTGTGAGTCAGTATTTAGGTAAGCCAATACTTAATAGCCATTCAAGCAGGACAAATAACAGTTGATTATTTGCGCATTCGTCGCTTATTTTAGCCAACTATTATTTTCCTCTTAATGTGGCGTTATAACTCATAATTTCCCATAATTGGTGGTACGGTATGATTTATAGTTTCTAACTTACTTCCCGCCCTGAGCCTGATATCAAGTTAAATTTAACCTGAAATCAATGGAGAACCCCTATATTTTAAAACCCGTAAATATAGTGAGTTATTATAAGGTTTTGCATCTTGCCAGCACTTCTACACAATCCTAATCCATTTGAATGCTAGTGTTTGAAGAGCTGCTTGGTGAGAACTACTTCTCTCTCTTTGTTGTAGATAATACAAATTAGCCCAGTAATATTTTAGGCGAGAATGACTTGCCCATTTTATAAATTTTTGTCGTAAAAATGTTGAGTATTGCCAGCGCCAATGAACCCAAGACTTTTAGCCACTTCTTTCTGTTATAGGCGCAATACCTGCGTATTGTTGCACTTAGTTGGCTGATTTAAACCTATCTCTCTGCTCTTCGAATGCAGCAAGTAACCGCGAGGACAAGGCAGCACCTGCGCCAGGTAAACTATTGAAAATAGGAGCGACAGGAAGTTTTTTCATTAGTTCTGTTATCGCTTTATTATACTCTTGAATGCACTTCATTGAGTTGACAATGCGTTCAACATAGGAAACCACTAACATTGAATGACTGTCAATTATGGCTTTGTCATCCGCGAGAGGATTGGTTTTTTTTATCAGTGACAGTCGATTATCAACAATGGCAGTGTTATGAATACCATGATCATTGAAAAACTTTGTTAAGGTAGACTTATGGGCTTTGTAGCTTGTTGAATGGTTGGTCATCAAGTAATAAAAGCACAAAAAATATGTGTGTCTTTTTTGCAAAACCATTCATTCGCCTGAGGATAATCCTGTTTGATTGCATTAATCATCTGATTAACCACTCGTTGTTTATCATCTACTACCTTTCTCCTATGCTCCACTAAAAAAAACAGTTTACGCATGTTGATGCTTTACTGGTTTACAGGAGGAAAATGATTTGGGTAACGAAGCATAAGCTCTAATGCAAACTCAGCATCAGTGGGAGCATTTTTAGCTTTACTGGTTTTAAAAGCTGTTCGGTATTTTGCAAGTGTTGTTGGGTTTATTGGAACAATTACAAGAAAATCATATTGCTGTAGGGCATAAACGATAGGCCCTCTTCTTAACTCAACGGCAATAGGTGAACCAAATCTTTTATGAAGCCCTTTCACCCATTTATCAATTTCATTTACTTCATGCTTAATAACAGAAACTTACGTTTACCTGTGAGTGGATCCTAAATGTAAATATCGTATTTGTCATTTGCTCAATCAATACCAACAAATACCTTGTAGTTAGTCTTACTTAAATGTGAAGTCATGCCAATCTCTTGTTTCATATATACATGTGTTCCCAAACTCTTCGAAAGCAATATAATAAGTAGTTTAAGCAAGCCCTGAGTATTCGTTTTAAAGCTAGGGCGTACCTATGACATCGAAAGTAAAGCGGTGACCATCAAAATGATATCGTATCAATATTCGTATGAAATAGGCACATGATCTGAACACCCTAATTATAGGTTTATTCAGACCAAAAGGACTATATTCGTATATTAGTGAACATAAACTTACCTAGTTTTGAGGACTAAATCAGGTCAGCAGTGTGCAATAGTGACGGTTAGTACTATCTCGTTCTGAAGGCGAGATCGAAGTACAAATCTGTTATCTTTATAAATGCGCTAAGTTATTAAATGCAATTAAATCATAGCCTTAATTCCATACCAAGAGCTGACTTATAGTGTTAGCTCACAAATTTTAGTAACTGCTTGTTTTCGTTAATGGAAGCAAGCAGTTTTCTAAAATCCTTTCATATCAATCTGTGCAATTCCAAATAATTTTATAGAGTAAGCTACAGGGAACTTAAGGGCTTTCTATGTTCTTTAACTTACATCTCATTTTAGTCTTCGAAATATATGAATACCTATAAATAAGGTAGTAATTGAACGTGTTGAAGTAACCTGTCTTTTTTGATTCTAATGTCATTGGTTGTTGGCTTAATCTTTGTTAATCTTATTCTTGTCCCTCAACGCTTGCTATAAATAGCAGGGAGGTTAGATTAAACACCACTAAGGTAATAGTTAACATGCCCAACGAAGCCATTTTGCGATGACAGAAAAACGTAAAGAGCGGAAAGTACCTTCTGGAAGAATTGCTCGTCTCGCTAAATTGGGTGGTTTGGCCTCAGCGGTTGCCGGCAATATTGTTAAAGGTGCGACAAAACAAATGCTCAGTGGTCAGCGTCCATCATTAACTGAGTCCTTACGTAATATCGACAACGCTATATCTATCACCAAGCGTTTAGCACATATGCGTGGCGCAGCGATGAAACTTGGTCAACTACTCTCCATGGATGCCGGTGAATTACTGCCTATCGAATGGGAACCTATTCTTTCACGATTGCGCCAAGAAGCTGATCCTATGCCTAAGGCGCAACTACTGAAAACCTTGGTTGCGTCTTGGTCTAAAGATTGGCATCAACAATTTAGTTCTTTTTCATTTACCCCCATCGCATCGGCAAGTATCGGTCAGGTTCATCGGGCAACACTAAAGGATGGTCGTCAGTTGGCGATTAAGGTCCAGTACCCGGGTGTTAGAGAAAGCATTGACAGTGATATTGATAACGTCATGAATTTACTAAAACTCAGTGGTGTTTTACCTAAACATATTGATTTGACTAGCGTGCTTGCTGAAGCAAAAGCCCAGCTTAAAGCTGAAGCTAATTATTTGCAGGAGGCGGAATTTCTTAACACTTATCGTAAAAAGCTGGGTAACGACCCTCGCTTTATTGTGCCCTTTGTTGTTGACGAGCTAACGGATGAAAATATACTGACGATGGAATATATCGAAGGTTCTCCCATCACTGATATTAGTACGATGAGTGCTGGTATTGTGGATTTAGTCTGTAGCCAATTAATGGATTTAACTTATCAAGAGCTATTTACGCATAAACTTATGCAAAGTGACCCCAACTTTGCTAATTTCTTGTATCAGAGCGACACACAAAAAATAGTGTTACTTGATTTTGGCGCTTGCCGGCAGCTTTCTCAACATACTTCAGTACATTATCTTGCTATGGCTGATGCTATGCAGCGCCAAGATAATAACGACATGCGTTTAGCGCTGTATTCGCTTGGTTTAGTTGACAATAATATGAGTGATACTGCAATAGATACGGTGCTAAAGACTTGTTTTGAAGCCAGTTATTGCTTACAAAGTAATACGGGCTACAACTTAAAAAAACAGCAACTGATTAAGCGAATTAGAGAGGTTAGTATGCCATTAATTACCGATAAAACAGCGATAGCATCTCCGATATTTGAAGTTGCATTAGTCAATCGAAAAATTACTGGTATGATATTGCTAGCCAATAAGTTAGGTGCGACACTCGATTTTAAAAGCGCTCTTGCTCCTTATTTACTGGAAAGCGCAAAGCAATCAAACGATGAAACCTAACACAATCGACTTTTCAAAACAGAAGCTGCTGTTTTAGTCTTTTAAAAGTAAACTTTAGTAACCGCCTGAGCTATTTCAAATCGCTCAGCGGCATTCTAAAGTTCTCTATTATTGAACTTTATTTTTCATTTGTCTTTTTAGTTAATAACTCGATCACTTCATTTCGTTCAGATAAAACGATTAACAGGGCTAAATCATTAGCTGACAGTTGATTAACAATTTGTTGCGCACCTTGATAAGGACCCTCTGAAAAATAGATGTTATCGGCAGACATACCAATTTCAATCGCTACTTTAGCTATTAAATTTGATATTTCGCCAAGCTCTCTTCCTCTTAAGTACTCGACAGTTTCGGCCGCAACCAAGATATCAGGTTTCATTTTTAAGGCTGATTTTGTCATTTTAATAATATCGTCATTGCTGCGATCACCGGCATGACTAAGCATCAAAAACTTTCGTGATGCTGGTATATTGGCCATGGTCAGTGCCATGGCATTCATACCATGAACATTGTGGGCAAAATCCATAATAACCGAAGCGCCATTGAGTTTAAATTGGTTACCGCGGCCTGGATTATCGTCAACATTACTTGAAAAATTTTGTAAGGCAAGACCAATCACTGCGCTATCTATGTGTAAGCTCTTAGCTAAAGCGGTCGCCCCTAAGGCATTTTGAACATTATGTTGGGCAGCGCCGTTTAATGTCATCGGTATATCGTTAACGGCAACGATCATCGATTCAAGGCGCTCACCAGTGCTGGTATTTTGCGTACAATAAAAAATTGCGCCGTCACGGATGAAACAAATAGCACCACCAATGGCTTTATGCTGTTGAAGTACTAGATTATTTTCATTTAATGAAAACCAACATTTATTAACAGTTAATGTTGGTGCAAGTGCTGTTAAATACGGATCATCAGCATTGAGCACTAATACACCACTGGTTAGCGCTTTTGCAACAACCGCTTTGGTTTGTGCAAGCCCGGCTACGGTATTGATACCATATTGCCCTAAATGGTCTTCAGCTATGTTGGTAATTAATGCGGCATCAACGTGATCTATGGGCAGGCCACGGCGCAATATTCCGCCGCGCGCGACTTCTAAAATAGCTGTTTCTGTTTCTGGATGTCGAAGTAACATTCGTGCACCACCGGGTCCTGAATAATCACCATAATCTATTATTTTTTCGCCAACACGAATAAAGTCAGTCGAGGTGACACCGCAACATTTATCAGACTGCTTAATAATTTCAGACATGATACGCACGGTGGTTGATTTTCCGTTAGTGCCAGTGACCAATGCAATAGGAATTGATTGGTAGTGTTGCCAATTGAGCTGCGTTGGATCTGGTAATGATGCCACTGGCCAGCGTTGACAGCTTTTACCGTAACCTAACGAAAATTCATCATCATCAACTAAATAATCGACATGATTCTTTATGGCTAAATCTATTAAGTTAAGCAGAGCAGGGTTAGCCTCTTCGACAATCATTTGTTTAAGACGAGTGATGGTTTTATCCATTTCTTGTTGATGATTGTCACTTATACTGCCGGTTAAAATTTTGCTACACGCAAAATCCCATGCGGCTTCGTTGACATCGCAAGATGCATACAGGGCATCCATTGGCGCACTTATCGCAAGGCTTATGCCGTCTTCAAAAATACGATAACACGTAGATTCATCTTGCCAGTTGACTGCTGCCAATAACTGATTAACGTAAATTAACCATTGATCAACGACTGTTTGCTTATCGATGCCTGAGACAAAAGCGTCAATAATCGCGCCGGATTTATTCCATAATAAGCTTTTGCCGGTAAGTCGTCGCTGGTCATCTAATGTTAAGGTTATAGTGTTATTCATGGTATACCAATTTGATTAAATTTATTCCCAACGCAGCGCTGTTAGGAAAGTGAGAAGAAGGTAAAGCTGTATCAATATAATTGTTCACTTTGAGACGGTTTTGTTAGGTCATTATTTGTATCACAAGCTCGATGATGATTTTAAAAACTAATACGCAGCTTTATTGGTTTAACAATAGGCTGCGCTAGTCTATGCCGCTAGGTTATGTTGGTAACACATCGCCTAGCGAGGTTAAGCTTATTCATCTTCAGTTAATGGCAAATAACTGCATTAACTTGGTTTTAATCACTTTCTTCTTCTATGGTTGAAACAATGCGAACACCTCGATCATCCTTAACTAACTTCATGCCTGATTCTAGTATAAAGGGATCAGGTTCATCGGTGTTTAACATTGAAACAACCGTATGCACGGGTTTTGTTAATGTTTCTGCTGGATTATCTTCATTACCATTAAAATTAATGATTTGCTTCCAACAACGGGTAATAGCATCACCAAAGACAATCACTAAATCATCTTTATTTGCCATCGATAAGGCTTTTTCAGTAGCCGTGACCTCGTCAGGTATCATCAAGATATTGTTTTCGCTGATACCTTGTGCTTTTAATGTTGCAGCTAACATTTGTGGCACTTCATCACTACCACGTCCGCGAAGATTGTCATCGGCGCGACAGATATATAAATCAAAATGTCCAGCGGCTGCTTTGGCTATGTTTTCAATATCTTCATTGCGGCGATCACCCGGTGCGGCTAATACCGCAATACGCTTACCATTAACGTCTAATTTAGTCGCTAATTCGCTCATATGGCGAACACCATCGGCGTTATGAGCATAATCTAAAATAACTCTAAAAGGGTGTTCATCAAAGACGTTCATTCGCCCCGGTGCTTGATAGAAAGTGGTGTTGAACGTTCTTAATCCTTGTTGAATCGCATCAAGTGGTTTATCTAGAGAATAGGCAAGGGCAGCGGCAAACATCGCATTTTGTACGTTATGAGTGGCTTTACCTTCCAGTGTCGCCGGAATTAAATGTGTCCAAAGTAATGGAATATGCGCACCGTTATCAAAGATGGTGATCATTTCACCATTGATACCCTTTTCAAGCACTACAGCACGTCCACCCGCGCGAATATGCTCTCTAACTAAACCGTGCCCTGAATTCATAGTCACATAACATAAATGTTTTGCTTTAGTATGGTCGGCCATTTTCAAACAAAGTGGGTCGTCGGCATTAAGTATGACCGCGTCTTTGGCTACTTCAACAACAATACGTTTAATTTCAGCAAGTTGTTCTAGGGTATCAACACCTTTTAAGCCTAAATGATCGGGTTGAACATTAATGCAGGCGGCAACATTACTTTCTCTATAACCTAAGCCTGAGCGAACGATGCCACCACGGGCAGTTTCAAGAACAGCAATATCAACTGAAGGATCTCTTAAGACAATTTGTGATGCAACGGGTCCGGTCATGTCGCCTTTTACTGATAAAAGACCATCAACGTACACACCATCAGTTGATGTCATACCCACCACATGCCCTGCTGTTTTTAAAATGTGCGAAAGCATTCGTGAGGTTGTTGTTTTACCGTTGGTACCTGTGATGCCGGCAATAGGGATACAAGTGGGTGTATTAGGTGGAAATAGCATATCAATAACTTTGCCAGCAACATCACGAGGTTTGCCATGGCTTGGTGCAACATGCATACGAAAACCTGGCGCGGCATTGACTTCAACGATACCACCGCCGATATCTTTATATGATTGTGTAATATCAGAGGTCAGAAAATCAACACCGCCGACGTCAAGACCAACGGCTCTTATCGCTCGTTCAGCCATCACTTTATTGTCGGGATGAACTACATCAGTCATATCTATCGCTGTGCCGCCCGTTGATAAATTAGCGGTTGAACGTAAATAGAAAATTTCGCCTTCGGGTAATATAGTATCAACACTATAGCCAGCTTCTTCAACTAAACGTGTTGCTTGTGAGTCCATTTCGAGTTGAGTGAGCACTTTTTCATGGCCAACACCTCGACGCGGGTCTTCATTTACAATGTCGATTAATTGCGTAATGGTGTGTTTATTGTCACCAACAACATGACCCGGTACACGTTTTGCGACAGCAACAAGTTCGCCATTAACAACAAGCATACGATGATCTAAACCGGTTAAAAATGACTCAACTAAAACAGCTCGACTGGTGCCTTGTTCGCGGGCAAAATCAAATGCAGTATTAATTTGCTCATCAGTAGTTAAGTCGATAGAGACGCCACGGCCATGGTTTGCATTTAAGGGTTTAAGTACAACTGGCAAGCCAATACGTTTTGCCGCTTTTATGGCATCTTTGGCAGAATAAACCAATTGTTGTCTAGGCACAGGCAAACCGAGATCATTTAATAAATTGTGGGTGTCTTCTTTATCACAGGATATTTCAACAGCAATATGATTCGTTTGGCTAGTAATGGTGGCTTGAATGCGCTGTTGGTATTTACCATGGCCAAATTGTACTAAGCTGTACTGATTTAAACGTAGCCATGGGATATGACGTTCTTCGGCTGCCGTTATTAAAGATTGAGTGCTGGGACCAAATTCTTTGCGTTGTGCATAACGAATAAAGTTTGATAGCTCTTCTGGAAAATCGAAATCGGCTTCTAATTTTGTTTGTAGTTGTGCTTGAATATCTAGTGGCATAACTGAGATAAGCAGGTTTCTGGCAAGTTCAGCAGCAGCTAATCCAACATCTCGTTGTTTGTACTGAAAGACCATGTCATATTGACCAACTTCGCCATTGCCTCTGGTTTTGCCAAAAGTAACTTCAGTACCGGCCATGCATTGCAGTTCTAAGGTTGCATGTTCCCATATGTGAGCTATCCAGGTACCTTCATCTTCTTGCAAGCGCCTAATAAAACCGCCAGATTCGCCGTATGAACAGCCATGCTCTTTTAAACCGGGTAAGGCTTCAATTAAGCCATTAATGAATTCTTTACCTAATTTTACCGAAGGGTATTGCTCTAATATGCCAACATCAACAGCGTGTCGAATAACAGGAAAATGGGCGTAAACATTAGGGCCAACATAAACATTACTTGTTAATATTTTCATTATATGTCCAAAAATCAGGTGATTAGAATTATTATTATGTGTACCTACAAGTTGAACCTTTTGTTGAAAATAAGGTGCAACAAAATATAATATGACAATTATTGGGAGGAATAAATCACGGAGATATTGAACTGAATATGTGCACAGGTTCTATTGATGTGCATATGTTGAGTTACAAACCGAAAAGTTTCAACGCATTACACTTAAGATCTTTACAAGATCAAATAGAAGTAAAAATTGCCATAAAAAAATAATGGTATAACAAAAAGATACCATGCTTTTACTAATAGACAAGATAATTATTCTCTAAAGTCAGTAATGATTGAATGCGGCATAAAAGTAAGCTAAAAAGTTATAGTAAATAAGGTTGTAGAATGATGTTTTTTAATTATTTTTGATGAAAAAAACCAGCGTTTATCAGAGATGTTAATATATTTGCCCATGAATAAACAATTCATTTATTCATGGGCAAACTTTATCTCGACTTATCTGTATTTAGAGACATTAAACCGCTTTAGGTGAAGCTACTCGGGTATGTAAACAGTAAGTATCACCATGGCTAAGCATATGAAGCTTTAACCCTATCAAGGTGATGGAGTCTCCTGTACGAGCTTCAGCCATTGAACTGTGCTGCAAATCAGAAGGGTCAACAACTGTAATACTTCCGTGTCCAACCACTTCTAATAGTCCGTCTGGCGCAATAAAGGCCGCAGTATTTTCACAAATTCCTAGTCCTGAAGCAAAAGGATTATATGAAACAGCAGAAAGTAAACGTCCCAAACGATTACGTTGGCTAAAGTGTTGATCTAAAAGCACTTTACTTATCAAACCTAAGCCAGGAGCAAAAGTGACACCTTGCTCATTAGGTAATGCCCCCGTGGAGCCACCTGCAATCATATGCTCAGGCATAATAGCGGCACCTGCAGATGTTCCTGCAACATGCACACCTTCAGAATTTAATTTTCTTATACTCTGTGCAATCGAAGTACCACCTAATATAGTCGATAAGCGTAATTGATTACCACCAGTAATAAAAATACCTGTTGCGCTTTCAAGTGCGGTTAAATAATCTTCGCGCTCAGCATCTTCTCTGCTATTTATCGGTAAAGACATCGCATTTTTGACATTGAGATTACGAAAAATAACTTCATAATTTGGCCCCGTCTCAGCAAGCTGTGACGCGGTTGGAATAATCACTATATTGGCATTTTCATCACCACATAATTCTACAAAACGTTGGAGAATTATTGGGTCATCAACACGCTCTTCTGCCCCCCCGATTGGAATTATAAATCCCCTTTGCTGACCATCAGCAATTTTTGCTGGACACATACCTACCTCTACTCAAAAGTTCCGCTTACTACTGTTGTGTTGTCACGTTTATGCCAACGACCTTTTATCATCACGTCAGTAATTTCAAATTTGTTGTTAAGTACGAGCATATCGGCATCGTTATTACGTACTATTTTTCCTTTACTGTGTAAACGTAACAGCGTAGCTACGTTGCTAGTAAACATCGGTAAAATACTTTCAAGCGCAATGTTCTTTCTTAATGTTGCTTGTAATGTTTCCAGTAATGTACTGGCTCGGCCAAAGTCCATGTGTTGTAATTCACCTTGTTGATCAAAACAAGGTAAACAACCTCCACCGTCTGAACTGACGGTTATTTTGTCCAAAGGTAAACCTCTTTGTACGGCAATCTCTATGGCATCACATGCCTCTAAACCAGGCTCTGCTGTGCCTTCAGGAAAAGCGGTAATATCGATGTAACAGCCGTGCGTTAACAATTTACAACTGTCTTCAAATAGCGGCTTATTTCGATTAACGTGCGTCGGATTAAAGACACGGGCAGGAATTTCTGTTTCACTAATCGCTCGCTCTATTAATTCAAGACGCCTTTCACCATCACCGAGATGAAAATGAATAATACCGGCTTTGCCTGTCAATAAACCTGCAACATGTGCTTCACTAGCTAGTTTTATTACTTCTTCAAAAGTTGGTTGGCTAGAGCGATGATCGCTAATAGCAAATTCACCAATACCAATAACTGGCTCTAAAAAAGTAATATCTGCTTTTGCGCTACCAATTAACGTTGTTAACGGGTAATGATAACCACCGGTCCAACAATATGCCGACATGCCTTCCTCTCGGAGTCCGTAAACTTTGCTTATTAGGTTGGCGATACTCCGGGTGGTGTCATCTGTACCTAAAAGTCCAACAACGGTTGTCACACCCACTTGGGTAAATTCTGAAAGAGAAACTGGGGGAACTTGTGTTGAAAAACCTGCTTCACCACCACCACCGGTAATATGAGCATGACTGTCGATAAAACCTGGTACTAGGTATGCGCCATTAAAATCAATAACTTCCACTGGCCAGTTATCAGGGATATTATGGTCGGCATTATCGGATACATCAAAAATATCAGCGATTTTTCCACCGGCAATCAGCACATCTTTAATACCCATAGGAGTAGGGTTATAAAGGTTTACATTTTTTAATAATGAAATCATAGGTTTACGGTAAGGCTTTATAAATGACGGGCAAGTATAAACTATCCTATACCTAGTCCTAGGGGTTACAACTATAACATAGCTAGAATTTCTCAGCCAACTACATTTGTAAACGAAAGGTTTAAATACTGTTTTACCAAATATTTAAATCTATAGCGCATTGATAAGGTTTACGAAAGTGAGACTAATCCATCGCCTAAACTAACGGTAGCTTTAACGTTTTAATCGTTTGATAAATGTATGGGGGATTTATGTGAAAAAGGTCTGAACTTAATATAAATAGCTAGCCCCTAACACTTGGTCAGAGGCACTATTATCGTTAACTAAAAAGTGTTAACTAGGTATAGCTTTAGCTAAAAGTTTGGCACTTTTATGCGTGGTAGTGTTTTATGCAAAAGCGTTTAAGGACGAGTTTGCCCTTGACCCGCAACTCGGTATTTAAAAATGGTTAGCTGCTCTAAACCAACGGGTCCACGTGCATGTACTTTACCAGTCGCAATACCAATTTCAGCGCCCATACCAAACTCACCACCATCAGCAAACTGAGTTGAGGCGTTATGCATTACTACGGCAGAATCGACAGAGCGCATAAATTTTTCCGCGATTTCTGCGTTTTCAGTGATAATAGCATCGGTATGTTTAGAAGAGTGCTCTTCAATAAAATCAAGCGCTTCATCTAGGCTCTGTACTATTTTAACCGATATAATGGCGTCAAGGTATTCAGTATCCCAATCTACATCAGTCGCTGCATTAATACGGGGATCACAGGCTTGAGCGGCAACATCGCCACGAATTTCACACCCTTCTAATGTATCAACGAGTTGTGGTAAAAATTCTGTCGCTATTGCTTGGTCTAACACTAAACTTTCAGTGGCGCCACAGACACCGGTTCTACGTAATTTAGCATTTTTAATAATGCTTAATGCTTTTGCAAAGTCGGCATCTTTATCAACATAAATATGGTTATTGCCATCTAAATGCAACAATGTTGGTACTTGAGCCTCGTTTCTTACTAGCTCAACTAAACCACGACCACCTCGAGGAATAACTAAATCAACATAATCAGCACAGCGCAGTAAAGCGGCAACGGCAGAACGATCATCTGTGTCAACCAATTGTATACAGTTAGCCGGTAAGCCAGCTGCGCGTAAACCTGTTGCCATACATTCAACAATAATACGCGTTGAATTTAGGCTTTCAGAGCCACCACGTAAAATTACTGTGTTACCTGATTTAAGACATAACGCGCCAGCATCTGCGCCAACATTAGGACGTGATTCATAAATCATCCCAATAACACCAATAGGTGTTGCTACACGGGTTATTTTAAGACCATTGGGACGATCAAATTCGGCTAATACTCGACCCACAGGATCAGCTAATTTAGCAATGTCTTCTAACGCGACAGCCATGCCTTCAACTCTTTCTGGGTTAAGTTCTAGTCGGTCTACAAATGAGTTGGCTTTGCCCGCTTTTTTGACGCTTGAAACATCCAGCGCGTTAGCTTTAAGTAATGCATCCATATTTTCTCGTAACGCATTTGCGGCAATCGTTAATGCTTTGTTTTTTTGTTCAGTCGTTGCACAAGCAAGCACTTTCGCAGCAGCTTTTGCTTGTTTACCAAGGGTTGTGATCATTGTTTCGATAGAAATATTTTTAGGGGTATTTGACATTAATGTCTTCCTTTTACTTGTTCATTTAACACTAAACTGTTTGATCAAATTCAACTAACTTGATTGAATGATGTGACTTTTATTTTTATCGCTAATATTAATATCAAAGCAATAGTAAAAGTTCAGTTTAAAGAATTTATAGCTATAGTATTCATCAATAAATGTTCGAGCACGTCATTGCTGACGAGGTAAAAATTAGCGTAAGGCTACTGCTCGTTGATAAGCCGATGAAACGGTTGACTCAAACAAAAATTCTAATTTTTTATCTTGCATAAGCGCATTTAACCCAGCAGCTGTCGTACCATTTTTACTGGTCACTGAATTACGTAAATTTTCGATATCTTCTTTACTGGTTAAAGCCAACTCCATTGAACCACCGAGTGTGTTTAACACCAACTCTCTAGCGGTTTGGGGAGAAAAGCCGAGCTTTATTGCCGACTCTATCCAGCAGCGTGCTATTTCAAATGCATAACCAGGCCCATTTCCTGCAACTGCAGTTACTCGGTCTAGCTCGTCCTCGGTGGCGGCTAAATGGGTATAACCTACCGCATCTGTTAACGCAACAGCGTTGTCAATTTGAACCGCACTGCAACGTGAGTTTGCGTAAAGTCCACTAACGCCTCGGCCAATTTGAGCGGGTAGGTTTGGCATCACTCGCACAACGGCCTGCTCACCAATCAGTTTTTCTATTGAAGCTACTGAATAACCCGCTGCAATCGAAATAATGCAACCTGAATCAGCAAGGTGTCGACGATACAAGGGTAATACTTGTTCAATAAGCTGCGGTTTTATCGCAATAACGATAATGTCGAAACGCTGGTCAAATAACTCGTCAATCGCTTGCTTGACGATAACACCTTGAGGCGCTTTAACTAATGAAGGATTAATAATAGTGATAGTGTGATTTGTAGAAGTTGCCCAACGAGTCAATAATGAGCCGCCCATTTTACCACAACCAATCATAAGTAATGACATGAAACTCCTGGTTTTTTTAGCTTACATTGAATGAAATGCAGATCGTTTTGCAGGTGTTCAGTATGAACTTTTAAAAGTCCTTAACGATATTTTTCAAAGAGGTGATCTTGAGTTCAATTGAAAAAATATGTTTTTTAGTATATGATATCTGCACTCATTTGTCGATTGCCGTCAAATTCTAACGTTTTTAACCGACGTTTCAGTAATTTTTTATCTACTACTTTTAATGCGACCTTCGCAAGTAAAACTGACTTTATAAGTAGTAAGCATAACTCTAATACGACAATAAAATATCACGGAAATAGCTGCAATTTGTTGAATCAATTTTGTAAACGATTCAAGCTGCTATTTAATTTAATTAATCAGAGCACGGAGTAATTTTGCCCTCATTTGAACAACAAAAAACTGATAAATCTTCTCGAAGCAAGCCACGTATCGTTATTAAAGTGGGTTCGAGTCTCTTAGCAAATGTTAAAAATTTAACGCCTAGTTTTGCTTTTATGCACGGTCTTCTAAGTGACATATCTTTGTTACGAGAACAAGGCTACGAAGTTGTACTAACATCTTCTGGCTCGGTAGCATTAGGTCTAAACACGGTTGGCTGCACTATTGAAAACGCCAGTGTTCAAGACAAACAAGCCGCAGCGGCTTGTGGACAACCGATATTAATGCATGCCTACAAGCAAATTGCCCTTGAGTATGGTTTTGATATCGCTCAGGTTTTAGTTACTCTAGATGATTTAGAAAACAGACGTCGTTTTTTAAATATCAAAAACACTGTTCATCGTTTGATAAAACAAGGCGTAATGCCTATCGTCAATGAAAACGATACGGTGACCACAGAAGAAATTCGTGTGGGTGATAATGACAGACTTGCAGCTAAAGTTGCTCAGATGATTGGCGCAGAATATTTGTTTATTCTTACCTGTATCGATGGCGTGTATGACCGAGACCCTTCAGAAGAAGGCGCGGTTTTCGTTGAGTCTATCGAAGATGTTAGTAGTTATATGGAAGCGGCAAGTGGTACCAGTTCTTTAGGTACCGGTGGTATGCTGACTAAATTACAAGCCGCTAATATGGCGCAAAATGCTGGTTGTACTACTATAATTTCGAGAGGGACGATGGAAGATCCTGTTACCGGAATATTGCGCGGTGAACGCAGACACACTAAGTGTATTGCTCACTCATCACCATCATCAGCATGGAATATCTGGTTAACAGACAGATTACAAATGGCCGGTAGTCTAGTGATAAAACAAGAAGTAGCTGATGCCTTATTTGGTGGTGACGAAGGATTTACCTGTCATGATGTTGTTTCAATACATGGCACCTTTGAACGTGCAGATGTGCTTCACGTTTATGATGAAAAAGGCGAAGAAATAGCACGTGGTTTATGTAATTTCTCATCAGATGAAACAGCAATTATTTCAAGCCGTCCAAATGAAACGGTTGAAAATATCCTCGGATATAGTGCTTCACAGCGCTTGATCAATAGTGAAAACTTGGTTGTATTAAGTGAACATCATCTTTCTTGGGATGAACCTGTTCAAGATGCTTAATTGATTAAAAAACCTCTGCAGCAGTGCAGAGGTTTTTTTATTTATTAAACGCGTTAATAATTCTTATCCGCTTAACGTTAGCCTCAACTAACCGACTATACTATTATTTTCTACAATTTCTTCTTTTTATAATTGAGTGGGCGATAAAGTGCCTCACATTCATAATGTAGCCTCGCCTATAATCACTCAATAGTGTTGATCTAATCGCTGAGTATATTCGTATATAATTTTTTTAACCATTTGAATTATATCTATGAAACGTTCTCTATACTGGGTGACCAATGATCTTCGTCTTAATGACAATATTGCACTCAACTTAGCCAGCAAAAGTGAACAATTACTTTGTGTATATGTCGTAGACAAAAGATGGTTCGAGCCTAATAACTACCAATCAAAACCTTTGGGTGATAAACGATGGCATTTTTTACAAAGCTGTTTAAGTGATTTTAATCAGAGTTTATTAACGTTAGGACAGCAGCTTTACATTGTTTACGGCGATACTCTGTCGAGCTTAACCGCGCTGTGTGAAAAATATCAAATTACAGATGTTATTACTACTCGTGTCCCGGGGACTTACGAAAATAGTTTGATTAATACACTGGCTAAGCATTTGCCTGAAGTAGAAGTTAATCAAGTTGATCAATTCACTTTATTTCCACACCGAGCACTTCCTTTTGAACTTGACCAGCTACCGGCAAGTTACTCTAAGTTTAGAAAAGTTATGGCTGATGTCACTATTTCAGAAGTTGTTCCAACGATTCAATCTTTGCCGAGTATGTTTGCAAATATGCCATCACCCACTATTTTTAGGCCGCAATGGTTACCTAACACCCCTTATCAAAGAGCTAAGCGTGGTTATAATTTCGATGGCGGTGAACAAAATGGTTTAGCACATCTCAGGCGCTATTTTTCGTCAACTCTGCCCTCAAATTACAAACAGGTTAGAAATAATTTAGACGGCTGGGATAATAGCAGTAAGTTATCGGCTTGGTTAAATTATGGTTGTATCTCTGCACGGCAAGTAAACCGCTCCATTACTGATTTTGAAGAGCAGCAAGGGGAAAATAGTTCAACACAATGTCTATATTTAGAATTATTATGGCGCGAATACTTCCAGTGGTTACATTTTAAAGTCGGTGCGAAAACCTACCAATTTAAAGGTTTGGCTGAACATCCACCCTTAACTTCATTTTATCCTGAGCGTTTTAATAAATGGTGCTTAGGTCAAACTCCTTATCCGCTTGTTAATGCCTGTATGAATGAATTAATGGCCACAGGTTATATAAGTAATCGAGCCCGTCAAATTGTAGCCAGTTGTTTGGTTAACGAACTCAGTGTTGATTGGCGATTTGGCGCGGCTTGGTTTGAAGAGCAGCTAATGGATTATGATGCTGGAGTTAATTGGGGTAATTGGCAGTATATTGCGGGTGTCGGCGTTGACCCTAGAGGTGGCAGACATTTCAATATTGAAAAGCAAACAGCATTGTATGACCCTGATGGAGTTTATCAGGCTAAGTGGCTTACTCGAGATGATTACTCTAGTAAGCCTCTTGATTCTGTCGACGCTTCTGATTGGCCGGTGCAACCGCTAAATGACTGAGACACTTATTGAAGAAACACCGATGAATACTGCGGTAAATGTTGTTTGGCTGAAACGTGATTTACGGCTCAGTGATCATCAACCTTTAGTGCAGGCGATTAAATCGGGTCAAACCTTGCTTTACTATGTTTTCGAACCTCTACTGATAAATGACCCTCATTATGATGAACGGCATTGGCGTTTTATCTGGCAATCTATTGCTGACATGAATAGTCAGTTAGCCGCTTTTAATTCACGGGTATATTTATATTTTGGTGATGCAATAGCGGGCTTAGTTGCAATCAATAACGTCTTTAAAATAAAGGGGTTGTTTAGCCATGAAGAAGTGGGTTTATTATCGACCTTTGAGAGAGATAAATCGGTCCAACAGTGGTGCCAAGCACAAGATATAGTGTGGAATGAGAGTCAATTTGGTGCAGTAAGCCGTGGTAAAAAAAATAGAATTGATTGGGACAAACACTGGCGCCAAGTGATGAAAGCCCCGCTGGAACAGGCCAATCTATCGGATGATGCTCTAGTGAGTTGCACATTAATAGATAAGTTATTTGTCTCGAGTTTTCCAATATCATGGTCAATAACAGATGATTTTATGCTCAAAGGTGGCGAGCTTTGGGCGCAAAGAACCCTGAAATCCTTCTTAAAGGGTCGTGGTAAGGGGTATCATTTTGATATCTCTAAACCGCAAGCGAGTCGTAAAAGCTGTTCTCGGTTGTCACCTTATCTAGCCTGGGGCAATATAAGTTTAAGAGAGTTCTATCAAATTATTTTGATAACAAGATCAGATCGGGGTTGGAAACGACCAATAGACGCGCTGGCTTCTCGGCTACATTGGCATTGTCACTTTATTCAAAAGTTTGAAAGTGAACATCAAATGCAATGGCGACCCGTTAATAAAGCCTATAATGACTTAATGTATCCAGATATTCATTGTGGATTGAGTGTTGAAGAACGACTAGATAAATGGAAAACTGCGCAAACAGGTTATCCATTAGTTGACGCCTGTATGCGTTGTTTAGTGCAAACTGGCTATATAAATTTTCGTATGCGGGCGATGCTAGTGAGTTTTTTATGCCATCATTTACTGGTGGATTGGCGATTAGGCGTTACCCATTTAGCACAATTATTTCTTGATTTTGAACCTGGTATTCATTACCCACAATTTCAAATGCAGTCTGGTGTTACTGGTACTAATATCATAAGGGTTTATAACCCAGTTAAGCAATCATTAGAGAAAGATAGTCATGGTGAATTCCTTAGAAAATGGTTACCTGAATTAGTTGAGTTATCCAATGAAGTTATTCATACACCCTGGTTATTGTCACCCATGGAACAACAGCTTTATCAATGCCAATTAGGTGAGGATTATCCATCTCCTATGGTTGATATCAACGAAACAGGCAAGATTGCTCGCGATTTATTGTGGGGCTTTCGTCAACGATTTACCACAAAAAAAGAAGGGCAACGTATTGTTGCTAAACATGTTAGAGGCAATAAAAAAATATCTAAAGCTAAAAAACCTCAACAGTTAAAAATTGCAGAAAGTGACTAAGTTATCACGCACAAAAAACTAACGTTACCCGAGAAAAATTGCCAGACTTGTAAAAAGAATTTCTTTTGGCGAAAAAAATGGCAAGCGTGTTGGGAAGATGTCCGCTATTGCTCTGAGCGTTGCCGACGTAGTAAAAATACCAGCATAAGCTAAAATAATTATTTATAGCTCAATTCAAAGTTAAATGTAAAGTAAGGTAAATCTATGAAGGCGAAACATCTTAGGCTAATATTAGGAGATCAACTTAATGTTATGCACAGCTGGTTTGAACAGGTCGATAGCGATGTTGTATATGTCATCGCAGAGCTTTATCAAGAAGCTAATTATACTAAGCACCACAGTCAGAAAATTACCGCGTTTTTTGCTGCCATGCATAATTTTGCTCAAACTCTGGAGAGTAAAGGGCATCAGGTTTGCTATTTAACCTTAGATGAAACAGCAAAACATCAAGATTTACCTGCTTTGATCGCCTCGTTAGTGACCACTTATGCCAGTGAAGACTTCAGTTTTGTGCGTCCTGATGAATATCGATTGCGCGCGCAATTAAGCGAGATGTCAGCTCAATTATCAGTACCTGTCTATGAAGTCGACAGTGAACACTTTTTATTACCTTTTGATGAACTCGCTGATCATTTCAAAGCAGCTACCCACGTAAGAATGGAAAATTTTTATCGTTTTATGCGCAAGCGCTTTGCTATTTTAATGAATGGCGCTAAGCCTGAAGGTGATGCTTGGAATTTTGATGCGAATAATCGTCAATCTTTTAAAAAAACCGATCTTAAATTTATCCCTAAACCACTGGTCTTTGACAACCCAGCAAGTGATTATTTACAACGGATAAAGCATCATAAGATTGACACGATAGGGCGTGAATCTGAGCATGTTGCTTATCCTATTAATCGCCAACAATCGCTAGAATTATTAACGTTCTTTTGTGAACATCAGTTAGAGAACTTTGGTAATTTTCAAGATGCGATGACCGTAGCGTCACCTTATGCTTGGAGTTTGTATCACTCGCGGCTGAGTTTTTCATTGAACTGTAAAATGCTTAATCCACTTGAGGTCATTGAAACGGCTCTGGCTGCCTACCAAGCATCAGCAGGTAAAATAACCTTAGCGCAAATCGAAGGTTTTGTTAGGCAAATATTAGGCTGGCGAGAATATGTTAGAGGTATGTATTGGGCTAACATGCCTAATTATGCCGAGCAGAATTTTTTAGAGGCAAAGCGTGATTTACCCGCTTTCTTCTGGAACGCGAATACTAAAATGCAGTGCTTAAGAAGTGCAATCTCGCAATCACTAAAACATGCCTATGCTCACCATATTCAACGATTGATGATCACCGGCAACTTTGCTTTACTGGCAGGTATAGAGCCTAGCCAAGTCGATGATTGGTATTTAGGTATCTACATTGATGCGATTGAATGGGTAGAATTACCTAATACCCGCAGTATGGCACTTTTTGCTGACGGTGGTTGGATAGCAACAAAACCTTATGCGGCTAGTGGTAATTATGTCAATAAAATGAGTGATTATTGCAAAGGTTGCCATTACAACGTTAAAGAAAAAGTGGGCGCTAATGCCTGTCCATTAAACAGTTTGTATTGGAATTTTATTGATCAAAATTATGATAAGTTTGCTGGCAATCATAGAATGAGTTTTCCTATTCGTAATTGGGACAAAATGGAGACTGCGAAAAAAATTGAAATTAGAGAGCACGCAACACAGTTATTGAATAATCTAGATAATTTATAGGCTCATGAGTTAGCGCTGGCAAGATAGGCAGACCTTGAGTTAATGGATAAAAGTTATGCGCTAATGGTCTTTATTTATCAGTGGCGGGTATAACGATTATGTTTATTTATTACCTTTAGGATCCTTTTATGCAATTTTCTATGGATGAAGAGTCAAGAATTATAGAAATGGCTTGGGAAGATAGAACACTATTTGAAACAATAGAACATCAGTTTAGTTTACAAGAGCCTGATATTATTAAGTTTATGCGTAGTCACTTAAAACCTAGAAGCTTTAGATTATGGCGGGAAAGAGTCAGTGGACGCTCAACCAAGCATATAAAATTAAGAATTCCTGACGTATCGAGAGGATACTGCCCAACGCAATATAAACAACGTTGATGACAGCTATATCAAAAAATATCAATAAAAAGGGCATCTTATGATGCCCATTTTCGTTTGATTTGTGAGTAATGACCCGAAACGGGTCATACTTTTTAGGCAATCAGTTGTTAATCTTCTTCAACTAAGGTCATCAGCGATGTATTACCACCTGATGCAGTCGTATCAATACTAATCGTTTTCTCAGTTAATAGACGCTGGATCAAATTATCGAAATATTCTGAACTGATCACTGGCAATATCGCCCCTTGACGTTCAGCTAATTTTTCACTGATAAAGTGCTTACGATCACAATGACTGTCGACCACAACACCTGACAAGGCAGGGTGCGCTAACATCGTTGATAAGTGGCGTAAACGTGCAACCTGAAAAACACCTTCATCGGCACCCGTAGAGAGGAACTTGTCTCTAAAGGCGATGGCTTCATCATAATACAAATCAGAAACAACACTAACAACGGTATTACCGGTAGCCAACGCCGTTACAATAGATAGTACCCAGAAGTGAAAGCTCACTGTCGCATCGGCAAAACAAATAATATTACCGCGGTTTTCCAAATACAACACATTAGACTCACCTGTTGGTCCTGGTAAGAATGTCGGCTTTTTCAAACGCTTTTCAATATCAATCAACTGCGAACGAGCGCCTTTTAAGGTCAGATTTAAATCGTCGGCTAAATCTTCAACAATATCAATATGCGCAATTTTGGCTAACAGCTGACGAACACAAGAAAGACGGGTATTTAACTCAGTTAAGCGCCAGCCTTTTTCTGCAGCATTTGCCTTGTCCATAAACAAAGTTGAGGCTTTATCTGATTCTGCATCACCGTCTAAGGCTTCTACCTGTGAAGGTAGTAAGTTAAATTGTTCGGCATCTGGCGTAGCTTTTTCAATAACTAAACGTGTTAAGTAATTGGGTCCACCTGCTTTTGGTCCTGTACCTGAGAGACCACGGCCACCAAAAGGTTGGACACCAACAATGGCGCCAATCATATTACGGTTAATATAAACATTACCCGCACGTGACAACTTAGCTAAATCAAAAGCACGGTGTTCAATACGCGTATGAATACCCATAGTTAAACCAAAACCTGTACCATTAATTTTATCGATAACCGCTTCTATTTCATTGCCTTTAAAACGAACAATGTGCACACAAGGGCCAAAGACTTCTTTTTTAAGGACGCTAATATCTTTAATTTCATAAAGACGAGGCGCAAAAAAGAAATGCTCGTTACCTGCCACTTCAGCTGATATTTCACACTGATATAATAATTGACCATGGGTTTGCATATAGTCACTGTGTGCATTGAGCGCGCTGAGGGCTTTTTCATCAATTACTGGGCCGATATCTGTGCTTAAATATTCTGGGTTACCGACATGTAATTCTGCTAAGGCCCCCTTAAGCATAGTAATGACATTATCAGCGATGTCTTCTTGTAAAAATAATACACGAAGCGCAGAACAGCGCTGACCTGCCGATTGAAATCCTGAAGAAATAACATCGTCAACAACTTGCTCAGGCAAGGCAGTTGAGTCAACTATCATACAATTTTGTCCACCGGTTTCAGCGATAAAAGGCACCTGATCGCCACCTCTATCAGCCAATGTTTGTGAAATTATTGTGCCGGTTTCAGTGGAACCTGTAAACATAACGGTTTGAATACGACTGTCTGGCACAATAACACTGCCCACTTCGCTGCCGCGAGCAATAACCGCTTGAACAACACCTTCAGGTAGTCCAACCGACTCCATCAGTTCAATGGTGCGCAAGGCAATTAAACTCGTTTGTTCAGCAGGTTTTGCTAATACGGTATTACCGGTAGCGATTGCCGCAGCAACTTGCCCTAAAAATATCGCTAATGGGAAATTCCATGGGCTGATACACAGTACTACACCACGAGCTTCTAAGCGTTCATCTTCTTCGAGTTCAATCGCTTGGTTAGCATAATAACGACAAAAATCAACGGCTTCTCTGACTTCATCAATACCATCTTGAGCAATTTTACCCGCTTCTTTAATACATAAGGCGATAAGTTCGTCCATATGGCGTTCAAGAATATCGGCAACGCGACATAACAAATCGGCACGTTCAGATACCGGTGTTTTCGACCACGAAGCAAATGTTGCTTGTGCGGTGTCGATCATTGCCAGCATGTCATCTTTAGTGTGGTGTTGATGAAAACCTATGACTTCACTATGGTTGGCGGGGTTTTTAACCGCTACCGAGCCTGCAGGTACATCATTTTCATTGATGTGATGATCGGTAAACCAGTTATCTAATGACAATTTTAACGGCGCGATAGCATTAATATCGGTTAAGTCTAGCCCTTTAGAATTATCACGGCCCAGACCTTTTGCATCATGATACAAGGCGATAGGTTTAACTATTTGCTGGTTATATTTATCTTTTAAGCGCTGGGTCTTTTCAACGGGATCGCCCAATAAAGATTCGACTGGCTGAGACTCATCAACGATAGCATTAACAAAAGAAGAGTTAGCGCCGTTTTCTAATAAACGACGGACTAAGTAAGCTAATAGCTCTTCATGATGACCAACAGGTGCGTAAATTCGACATTGAATATTTTCACTTGAGACAATTTGGTCATACAAAGAATCGCCCATGCCATGTAAACATTGGAACTCAAAACCTTCTTTATCATCGCCAGCTAGCTCAACAATGGTTGCCGCGGTGTAAGCATTATGCGTAGCAAACTGTGGATAGATGCTATCTCTGTATTCCAGTAATTTATTAGCACAGGCGTGGTAAGAAACATCGGTAGAAGACTTACGCGTGAAAACAGGGAAATGCTGAAGACCATCTTTTTGAGCATTCTTAATTTCAGTATCCCAATAAGCACCTTTAACCAAACGGATCATCATTTTTCGGTTAGCACGTAGGGTTAAGTCACGTAACCAATCGACGACAAAAAGTGCACGTTTTTGATAAGCTTGTAAAGCCATACCAAAACCTGTCCAATCGCCTAACTCGTTATCACTAAAAACCGCTTCAATAATATCAAGTGATATATCCAAGCGTTCAGATTCTTCGGCATCAACGGTTAAACCAATGTTATAACTTTTTGCTTGTAAGCAAAGCGCTTTAAGTTTTGGCACAATTTCGGCCATAACGCGTGCTTTATGGGTAAATTCATAACGCGGATGAATCGCTGAAAGTTTTACTGAAATACCAGGAACTCTGCGAGGGTCACTTTTACCCGAAGCGCGAGCAACGCCGCCAATGGCATCTATTGCTACCTGATATGCTTTAAAATAACGATCTGCATCCGCCATGGTGCGAGCACCTTCACCGAGCATATCGTAGGAATAGACATAACCTTGCTGTTCTTTAGTGGCAGCACGCGCTGTTGCCGCTTGAATAGTTTCGCCCATCACAAACTGCTTACCCATTATTTTCATGGCGTAGTTCATTGACTTTCGAATAACTGGCTCGCCTAAGCGTCCAATGACTTTTTTCAATAAACCAAAGCTGTCTTTTTTGCGTTTATCGGCATAATTAACCATAGTGCCGGTAATTAATAAGCCCCATGATGAAGCATTAACAAACAGTGAATCACTGCTGCCTAAATGACTGCTCCACTGGCCTTGAGAAATTTTGTCACGAATTAAGGCATCTTGAGTATGTTTGTCTGGCACACGTAATAAGGCTTCTGCCAAACACATCAATACCACACCTTCTTCACTGGAGAGTGAGTACTCTTTTAATAGGGAATCAATTGCGCCATTCCCAGATTGGTCTTCACGAATTTGTAAAACCATTTTGCGAGCTCTTTCCCAAGCTCTACTTCTAGCACTAACATTAACTTCTGCCACAGGTAGAATATGATCTACTGCTATATTTTCATCAATACGATAAAATTCACGGATTTTCTGACGAATTGGGCAGTCTGTGCTAAACGAACCATTAAAAAGCATATACTCTTCCTCAAAATGACTACATAGCAACTTGGTACTATATAGCGATAGTTACAATAGAATTTGTTTGTTTAATTCTGATTTACCTAATTATAAATGTCGCTATAGTACAATACCACCATAGAATGTATTTCATGGTCAAATAAGATATAAAATATACGGTATAATATGTTTGATCGCTTAAAAATACCGCTGTTTACGCTAAGTTGCCATGGCATTTACTTAGCATTTACTTGCTATGGTTGAGTTAATATTTAGTGAGTGTTTTGTATTGCTAAGTTATTTCTTAATGCTGAAATTAAAGCAACTTCTAGTGATTGCTATCGAGCGGTAAACAGTCTTATATTTGCCTCGTTTTTTATATGAAAAAAAGCCCAGACATGCTGGGCTTTATCAATATTAACGCTAAATTTTGAAAGATTATTCACCTTTAGGGTTATAAATCCAAAGGGCGTTGTTAACATGCTTACTGGTGTCTTCACCAATTAAAACACGACCATCGTCCATCACCGCTAAATTATCAGGGTTGGATATACCATTAACATCGCATCTGTTGCCATTGGCATCGCCGTCTGAATTATAAGCGCCACCGACAACGACTGGTTCCATGCGGTTAACGTTGAAATCTGTTTGGACACCAAAGCGATATACCGCGCCACAGTAAGCTGATGAATCAAGCTGAATATCACCTTCATTATCAACCATACCTTTTCCTACTTCAGACATCGCAACATACATGTAAGGTACGGCACCACTAGCAACACCATCATAATTAATCACCACACCTTCCATTTTACGAAATTCAGTGGTTGCGCCTTTGGCTTTAGCTGCACGTAATGTTTCTAAAAAGGCGTAGCGGTCGTCGCCAGTTCCATTGGTTGCCCAATCATCTATTTCTGTTTGTGTGATATAGCTGGTTTCACCTTCAATGTAATCAGCTTCCGTAATACCATTGTATGAATTTATCCAAGTTTTTATTTCAGTATTATTACTGCTCCCCAACTCAATCCACTGAATATCAAAGCCGGCTTTTGCTGGCGCACTTGTTGCGTCTTGCGTTAATTTAGCGGCATATAAAGTACCAGCACTTAAATCACCAGCATTGGTAGCTACAAATTTATAAAAGGCTTTATTGGAACCATCATCTGTGGTGTAAACTGTTTTCCAATCAGGCATGACCACCGAATTTTCATGGGCAACACGACCTAAGGTAAAATGCTTTATTGGGGTTGGGCTTGTTGAAGTTGGGTCTGTAATTTCAACTATATAGCCGTAATCATAGGGATTGGGTAATGTTGAACTTGCTAAATAGGTTTGTAAGTTTTTAACATCTGGGTAACTAGGATAGCCATCTAAATAAGCGGTGTTATTCCATTGCTCGGTATTTTCAGCTTCGTAATTTTCTTCTGACGTTAATGGGGTGTTCCATGGAGATAAAGTACCAAAACAATTAATTAACGTACCTAATACCGCTGAAAAATCAACGTTAATCGCATCACCTATTGTCCAAGTGCCGCTGTCTTCTTTAGATAGTTCTATACGGCTCATTGCCCCAGGGCGATCTTCCCATGCGGTGAATAAAAAACCTGTGTCACCACTGGCAGAGGTTGGAACGAAGGCATTAAAATCAGGATCTTGAGATTGCTTAATCTTAGTGGCTTGATCAGCACTAGCAATTGCGCCTAAACCATGCGGTAATTGGTTATTTAAGGTATCACCTGCTTGCCCCAAAACTTGGTAAGTTCCGGCAACAACCCGTACTGCCATTTTTTCTGTATCGGTTGTTGGAACCGATAAACTCTCAGTCATAGGGTCAAGCGTACTCCAGTCAAATCCGGTTACTACGCCAACTTTTGCTGGTGTTTCGTTACCTGACAGATCTGAAGGGTGTTGTACATTGAAGAAAAGTTCATCGTTATCCGTTAAAAACATACCCGTAATTTCTGCCCCTACTGGCACGGTTGCTAAGCGGGTTAGTTTTGCTGCAGCTGTCAGGTTTTGCCCATTAGCCCCATCACTCCCGTTAGCGCCATCAGTTCCATTAGTTCCATTAGTACCGTTGACACCGTCATTGCCATTGCTACCATCTAATCCAATAACGCCATTAGAACCATTTGTCCCATTTTTACCGTCATCACCACCACACGCTGTTAACATTGACGAACCAAGAATCACTGCTATGAGTGTCGCTATTTTTCTTTTTTTTAGATTCAGCATTTTATCTTCCTAGAGTTATGTGTAAAAACGCTATTAAAGTAATATCTGGGTGTGACAATTAGGTGACTTCTTTTTGACTTTATTGTTAAGAAAACATGAAAGTTCGCTTCAAATAACTGTAATAAAAGCCTTGTATAATTTACTGATATATAAATGAGGGGCTATTAAAGCTTATGAAAAATTACGTGTTAATATTTAGTTTACTAGTGACGATTTCCTTTATTGGTTTTTCGAGTTTATCAAAAAGTGAAAAAATGATTCCGGGCTTACTACCCGATGTTGACATGAGTGAAATAATCACGCCAACCGCTAATGGTAGTATTAATGAAGAAGCACCTATTCCCTCGCAGTGTTACACCAAAACTGCAGGGAGTAACAATCCCTGTTACACCTGCCATCAAACCTATAGCTATAGCGAAACTGATAGTTACCGCAATAATTTACGTAATGACGGGGTTAATCAGGGGCTTTACAACTTTTCTGATGAAGGTGAGGGTAATAGCTGGAAAAACTTATTTGTTAACCGCGAACCTTGGATAGCAAAAATATCTGATCAACAAATAGCACAATACATAGATCAAGATAACTACAGTCAATTGTTGACGACATTAAAAGATAATGACTGGCAAGGTTTTATTCCCGATTTGAAAAACTATAATTTAGCTGGTGAAGCCTTTAATGATAAAGGTATTGCTAAAGATGGCACAGGTTGGGTGGCGTTTAATTACAAGCCCTTTCCAGGAACCTTTTGGCCAACGAATGGCGCCACAGATGATGTATTAATTCGCTTAGCAGCAGAGTTTAGGCAACTTAATGGCGAATATAATGAAGATGTCTATTTAATTAATCTTTCGCTAGTTGAAATGAGTATTAAGGCTTTACCACAAATAGATATTTTCCCAGCCGATGAAGTAACGCTTAATAGCGACTTAAATATAGATGGTCAATTAACCGGACAAGTTGAATTATTGCTAGCTCAAGAATACTTTGTTGGCGATGCCAAGCAGATTAAGGTGCCTCGTCAACAATACCCGGTTAACACCGAAATTATGCATTCAGTTCGTTATGTTGGGATTGATCAAAAGGGTGAAACCACTATTCCGCAGCGGATGAAAGAGTTGCGTTATATGACAAAAACGCAATTATTAAATGACTCGGCAATAGATAGTGCTTATCGGCGAGAGCGCAAAGAGAAACTTGATGAACAATTACCCAGTTATATCCGTGTTAAAGACCGTGGTTTTAATAATAAATTTGGCTGGCTTATTCAAGGCTACATAGAAGATTATAATGGTGAGTTACGACCTCAGTCTTATGAAGAAACTTTCTACTGCATGGGTTGTCACTCCGCTATAGGTACCACTATTGATCAAACGTTTGCTTTTCCAAGAAAAGTAACTGGACGAGCAGGTTGGGGCTATATTAATTTAAAAGGCATGAAAGATGCACCATCGAAAGGACAGCAAGAGGGGGATATTTTACAATATCTACAAATTAATGGTGGCGGTAATGAATTTCGAGAAAACACGGAAATGCAGAGCAAGTGGTATAACAAAGATGGCTCTGTTAATAAGGAAAAAGTAAAGCAAGCGGACGTTTATGCCTTAATTACCCCGTCCAAGCAACGTGCTTATGCCATGAATAAAGCCTATACCCAAATTGTCAGAACGCAGAGTTTTATTCATGGCCGCGATGTTAATATTACACCTGCAATTAACGTTCATAAAACAATCGATGAATCAGTTGCACCATTAGAGCCAGAGCATCGAGTAGAAGGGTGGGATATTCGTTTAGATTGGTCAGATAAAGCGATAAATTAAAAATAGTCCCATAATTTATTATTGTTTTGTGTCGCTTAAATTGCTTTTTAATTAATGGAAACTCACCTTTGTAAAGGGCTATTTTATTTAACATCTAGCCCTTTTTAAGATTTAAGCGTAATTTATAGTGGGCTGTTCAATAATTTTTATGATGTTTTTTTGATCTGTTATCGAATCACAATGCGTATAAAAATGAGATTAACCAGATAAAATAATTTAGCTTAATGACCATTTTTTTGGTCGAAATAGTGTTTGATACAAGGCTTTTATTTGAGTTGTTGTGCTAGCTATTCAAACAGTTGTTTGGAGTTCGAGCTCTAAAATAGTACTTGGAAAATCAGGCTAGCTGTTCTATCTTCTCTTTACAAAATGTGTTTTTTTTGGTATTTTTACACCACTTTTTTGATTGGTAAGACCAATTTACCTCTTGGTTTTTAGAAGATTTACAAAGAAAGTTTAATCACTTTTTAGTTTTATCTAACTCTAGACCAATAAAACTATAGGTTAAGCTGTTAGTTATGACATTGTCAGGTATCCAAAAGCCAGTTAAGCAAGCAAAGTTGTCGGATGTAATTTTACGACAATTAGAAGCCTTGATTCTTGAAGGTAGCTTGCAAGCAGGTGAAAAATTACCACCTGAACGAGAGTTAGCAAAACAATTTGATGTTTCTCGGCCCTCATTACGCGAAGCTATTCAAAAGTTAGAAGCTAAAGGCTTAGTAAATCGTCGCCAAGGCGGTGGCACATTTGTTAGTGACCAAATTCTATCAGGCTTGTCTGATCCGTTATTTGAATTAATGTCGAAAAGTAAAGAGTCGCAATTTGATCTCTTAGAGTTTCGTCATGGTATTGAAGGTATGTCGTCATATTATGCGGCGATGCGGGGCACTGAAAATGATTTTGCTGAAATACAGAAAAAGCATGACAGTATCGGCAATGCCCAGTTAGAAAATGATTTACGTTTAGAGGCTGAAGCTATTTTCGACTTTTATCTTGCTATATGTGCGGCGTCACACAATGCGGTCACTCTGCACTTAGCGCGAAGTATGTCGAGTTTGTTGATTGATAATATTGAGCAAAATCTTACTGTCTTAGCTAAGCGCCCAGATATATTTGCGCAAATGGCTGAATTTAGAAAACGCTTGTTAGACGCAATTATTAGTGGTCAGCCACAAAAAGCTTGGGGAGCAAGTCACCGTCACCTCGCTTTTATAGAAGAAGTGCTACTAAAAATGTCACAAGAAGATAGTCGCATGGAAAGATCAATGCGCAGAATGCAACGTAGTGAATATTAATGGCTATTACGTTGCAAAATAAAATTTAGAAAATAACTGTTTAACGTTAATCAAGGCATGTAAATATGCAAAAGTTGACTATCTTTAAACACAGAAATTTAACTTATAGCTATCATAATTTAAGATGTTGACGTTTAGTGTGAGTGCAAAATTATAGATACAAGGCATTTGTTTGCAGCAATGGTTTGCTATTGCAACAATGAGTAACGCCGTAGTGCTAGTTTTGAAACGCAATAAACCTGCATATAGAGTAATGATGACTATATACACTTACTAACTATTGGAAACTAAGTAATTATGTCTGAGCTCCCAAAAATTGATTTAGATTCATTGGAAACCCAAGAGTGGTTGGAATCTATGGATTCTATTCTGGAAAATGAAGGTCCAGATCGTGCACATTTCATTTTAGAAAAACTTATTGACCGCGCTCGTCGCAGTGGCACACATTTACCTTTTGAAGCAAAAACAGCTTATGTAAATACCATACCTCCTGGGCAAGAGCCTAATATGCCAGGTGATCAAACGATTGAAGCGCGCATTCGTGCAGCTATCCGTTGGAACGCTTTAGTTCTGGTACTTCGCGCGTCGAAAAAAGATTTAGACTTAGGTGGACATATTGGCAGTTTTGCTTCTTCTGCGATGTTATACGATGTCGGTTTTAATCACTTCTTTAGAGCGGCTTCTGAAAAAGACGGTGGTGACTTTATTTTCGCGCAAGGACATATCTCTCCAGGTATTTATGCGCGTGCCTTTATGGAAGGTCGTTTAACTGAATCTCAAATGGATAACTTTCGTCAAGAATGTGATGGTAAAGGGTTATCTTCTTATCCTCACCCTCATTTGATGAAAGATTTCTGGCAGTTCCCAACTGTTTCTATGGGACTAGGTCCATTACAAGCAATTTATACTGCGCGTTTCCTTAAATATTTAACCGATCGTGGTATTAAAGATTGTTCAGCACAACGCGTTTACTGTTATTTAGGTGATGGCGAGACCGATGAGCCAGAATCATTAGGTGCTATTGGTTTAGCTTCACGTGAAGATTTAGATAACTTAACATTTGTTATTAACTGTAACTTACAGCGTTTAGATGGCCCTGTTCGTGGTAATGGCAAAATTATTCAAGAGCTTGAAGGTACTTTCCGTGGCGCTGGCTGGGAGGTCGTTAAAGTTATTTGGGGTTCTTACTGGGATGCCCTTATTGCCCGTGACACTTCAGGTAAACTTTTACAACTTATGGAAGAAACGGTTGACGGTGAATACCAAAATTGTAAAGCCAAGGGTGGTAAATATACTCGTGAGAACTTTTTCAATAAATACCCTGAGACAGCGGCATTGGTTGCCAATATGTCTGATGAAGATATTTATCGTTTGAACCGTGGTGGCCATGACCCGGTTAAAGTTTATGCGGCTTATAAAAAAGCGATAGAAACTAAAGGTCGTCCAACTGTTATTCTAGCAAAAACAGTAAAAGGTTTTGGTTTAGGTGCCTCAGGTGAAGCATTGAATGTTGCTCATAACGTGAAGAAAATGGATGTTGAATCTATTAAGCTTTACCGTGATCGTTTCAATATGCCGATCAATGACGATGAGATTGCTGATTTGCCTTTCTATCGATTCCCTGAAGATAGCGAAGAGTTCAAGTATATGAAGGCGCGTCGTGAAGCGTTAGGAGGTTCTTTGCCTGCTCGTCGTGTACAAGCAGATGAAACGTTAGAAATTCCATCTCTTAAAGTCTTTGACGCAATATTGAAAGGCTCTGGTGATCGTGAAGTTTCTTCAACAATGACCTTTGTTCGTGTATTGAATGCACTATTAAAAGATAAAAAAATAGGCAAGCGTATCGTGCCTATTATCCCTGATGAAGCACGTACTTTTGGTATGGAAGGTTTATTCCGCCAAGTGGGTATTTACGCAAACGAAGGGCAAAAATACATTCCTCAAGATGCTGACCAAGTTGCTTATTATCGTGAAGATAAAAAAGGTCAGGTTTTACAAGAAGGTATCAATGAATTAGGTGCTATGGCATCTTGGGTTGCTGCAGGTACGTCTTACTCTACTTGTAATGCGACAACGATCCCATTTTACATTTACTACTCTATGTTTGGTTTCCAACGCGTTGGTGACTTAGCTTGGGCTGCAGGTGATAGCCAAGCAAAAGGCTTTTTACTAGGTGCTACTGCCGGTCGAACAACCTTGAATGGTGAAGGTTTACAACATCAAGATGGTCATTCACATGTGCAAGCAGGTTTGATCCCTAATTGTGTGACGTACGATCCTACTTATGGTTATGAAATATCGGTTATTGTGCGTGAAGGTTTACGTCGCATGTATGAAGAAAATGAAAATATTTTCTTCTACTTAACCTTGATGAACGAAAACTATAAACATCCGGCGATGCCTGACAATAAAGATGTTGAAGAGCAGATAATTAAAGGTATTTACAAACTTGAAACGGTAGCGGCGAAGAAAGCTTCGAAAAAACCAAAAGTGAATGTGCAGTTAATGGGCTCAGGCACTATCTTGGAAAAGGTACGTGAAGCGGCGCAAATTTTAAGTGCTGATTACGGTATTTCAAGTGATGTTTACTCTGTAACCTCATTCAATGAATTAGCGCGTGACGGTCAGAATGTTGCACGCTGGAATATGCTTCACCCAGAAAGTAAGCAAAAACAAGCGTACATTTCTAACGTTATTACCAAAGGAAATGGTCCTGCAATTGCAGCAACTGATTATATTAAAAACTATTCAGAGCAAGTGCGTGCCTACATAGACACCGAATATCGCTGTCTAGGTACCGATGGTTTTGGTCGCAGTGACAGTCGCGCTAATTTACGTACTCACTTTGAAGTGAATGCTGCTTATGTTGTTGTTGCTGCGTTATTTGAGTTAGCTAACCGTGGTGATGTTGAGCGTTCAGTAGTCACTGAAGCGATTAAACGCTTTGATATCGACACTGAAAAACTTAACCCACTTTACGCATAAGCAGACTAGGAGATTTAATATGTCAGATAGTCAAAAGATTCTAGTCCCTGATGTTGGTGGCGACGAAGTAGAAATTATTGAAATTTGTTTTGCTGTTGGTGATTCAATCGAAGCAGACGAAGGAATTGTTACCGTTGAAACTGATAAAGCATCAATGGACATCCCCGCACCATTTGCTGGAAAGTTATCGGCATTATTGGTCAGTGTCGGTGATAAGATTAAAGAAGGTGATGTGATTGCTGAAATGACATCATCGCAAGCAGTACCCGAAACGGCTGAAGCTACAGAGGAAACTACAGACGAAGCGCCAGCAGAAGCTGTAGAAGAAACGGTTGCAGAAGTTGAGTCAACTCCTGCACCTGCTGAGGCTCCTGCTAAGGCGGCGGTATCAGCACAAAGTGAAATTATTGATATTGCAGTGCCTGATATTGGTGAAGATGGCGAAGTTGAAATTATCGATGTTTTAGTGAGTGTTGGTGATGTTATTGAAGTTGAAGATGGTTTAATCACCTTAGAAACAGATAAAGCGACGATGGATGTGCCTTCGTCACATGCGGGTACCGTTAAAGAAGTATTGGTTAGCGTTGGTGGCAAAGTAAAGCAGGGCGCTATTGTTATTAAGCTTGAAACATCAAGTGGCTCACCGATTGAAGTCGCTGCTCCTGCTCCTGTTGCTGAAGAAGTTGCTGAAGCACCAAAAGCTAAACCCGCACCACAAAAGGCTGCTCCTGTTCCGCATCATCCACAAGCGGGCACAGTGGCTTCATCGGGTAGTATTTATACTTCGCCATCGATTCGCCGTATTGCTCGTGAATATGGTGTTGATTTGACCTTAGTTAAAGGAACGGGCAGAAAAAGTCGTATTTTAAAAGAAGACGTAAAGTCTTACGTGAAATACGAACTGTCTCGACCTAAAGCTAATGCGGGTAGCTCGGTTGCTGCGGGTGAGGGGGGCTTACAGGTCGTCAGTGCTAAGGCTATCGATTTCTCTAAGTTTGGCGAAATTGAAACGAAAGCACTTACGCGCATTCAAAAAATATCAGGTCCATTTCTCCATCGTAATTGGGTAACTATTCCACATGTTACTCAATTTGATGAAGCTGATATCACTAATGTTGAAGCGTTTCGTAAAGAACAAAATGTTATTTGTGAAAAGAAAAAACTAGGCTTTAAGATCACACCATTAGTCTTTATTTTAAAAGCGGTTGCTGATGCTTTACGTGAATTCCCTGCGTTTAACTCAAGTTTGAGTGAAGACGGAGAAAGCTTAATTCTCAAGAAATACATTCACATTGGTGTTGCTGTTGATACGCCTAATGGTTTAGTCGTTCCGGTAGTACGTGATGTCGACCAAAAAGGTATTCATCAACTCTCTCGTGAACTCCTAGAAATTAGCATGAAAGCACGAGATGGCAAATTGAAAGCGACCGATATGCAAGGTGGATGTTTTACTATTTCTAGCCTTGGTGGTATTGGTGGTACAGCATTCACGCCGATTGTTAATGCTCCAGAAGTGGCAATTTTAGGTGTTTCAAAATCAGAAATAAAACCTAAGTGGAATGGTAAGGATTTTGAGCCTAAACTTATGTTGCCATTATCAATGTCGTACGACCATCGTGTTATTGACGGTGCCTTAGCTGCACGCTTTACGGTACACTTAGCCAGTGTAATGTCTGATATCCGTCAATTGATCTTATAATTGATAGAGTCTTTGACGCTAAGATAAAAGTGAGTAGGCAGAAATGCTTCTCACTTTTTACTACTTTGGTCAAAGAAGGCGCGATTAAAGATGGTACTTTGGTAGGAGTTTAAGTAAAATTCCGCCCAGTAAAGTATAAATAATATTATATTTGTGGCTTTCCATATTGGCGAAGCGATAAATGACAAAACAACAAGTTAATTGAGGTAAACATGAGTAACGAAATTAAAACTCAAGTAGTAGTATTAGGTTCAGGCCCTGGTGGTTATTCAGCGGCATTCCGTGCTGCAGATTTAGGTTTAGATGTAGTCTTAATTGAAAGCCGAAAAACATTAGGTGGCGTTTGTTTAAATGTGGGTTGTATCCCATCAAAAGCATTACTTCATGTTGCTAAAGTTATTGATGATGCAGCTGCTATGGCTTCTCACGGAGTTACATTTGGTAAGCCAGAAATTAATTTAGATAAAATTCGTGACTGGAAAGATAGCGTAGTTTCCCAACTTACTGGCGGCTTAGGTGGAATGTCTAAAGCGCGTAAAGTGACTACAGTTTACGGTTACGGCAAGTTCACTTCAGATAAAACCATTGAAGTTGAAGGCAATGACGGCGAGAAAACGACGGTTACTTTTGATAATGCTATTATCGCCGCAGGTTCTTCTGTTATCGATTTACCTTTTATTCCAAATGATGACCCACGCGTTATTGATTCAACAGGCGCTTTAGAACTTCATGACATTCCTGATGAAATGTTAGTATTGGGCGGTGGTATTATCGGTCTAGAAATGGGTACGGTATACAGAGCTTTAGGCGCTAATGTTTCAGTGGTTGAATTTGCTGATCAATTAGTACCAGCTGCAGATAAAGACATTGTTAAAATTTATACTAATTTCAACAATAAAAACTTCAACATTATGTTATCTACTAAAGTGGTTGCCGTTGAAGCTAAAGTTGACGGCTTGTATGTGACTTTTGAAGGTAAAAAAGCACCAGCAGAACCAGTACGTTACGACAAAATTTTAGTGGCTGTTGGCCGTAAGCCAAATGGTCATTTAGTTGCTGCTGACAAAGCAGGTGTTAACGTTGATGAACGTGGTTTCATCAATGTAACGAATGAACTACGTACTAACGTTCCACATATTTTTGCTATTGGTGATGTTGTTGGTCAACCTATGCTGGCACATAAAGCGGTTCATGAAGCGCATTGTGCAGCAGAAGTTATCTCAGGTAAGAAACATACCTTTGAACCACGTTGTATCCCTTCTGTTGCTTACACTGACCCTGAAATGGCTTGGACTGGCGTAACAGAGACTGAAGCTAAAGAGCAAGGTTTAAACATTGAAGTAGCTAACTTCCCTTGGGCGGCTTCTGGTCGTGCTATCGCTTCTGGCCGTACCGAAGGTAAAACTAAGTTAATCTTTGAAAAAGAAACGGGCCGTATTCTTGGTGGTGCCATTGTTGGTATCAACGCGGGCGAAATGTTGGGCGAAATTTGTTTAGCCGTTGAAATGGGTGCTGATGCAGAAGACATAGGCTTAACCATTCATGCTCATCCAACATTAAATGAATCTATTGGCTTAGCGGCTGAAATTTTTGAAGGTTCAATTACTGATTTACCTAATGCAAAAGCGGTAAAGAAAAAGAAATAATCATTGTTTTTAAGTAAACGATAAACCTGCATTTATGCTGAAATGCCATTCACTATTGATAGTGAATGGCATTTTTTATGGCTGATTGTTTTAGTTAGCGCTTAATCTTTACTGAACTAAGTGCCTAAGCCCCGACTCACCAAAGCTATTTAGTGAGATTCAGCGATATACCTATTACCTTCGTTTTTTGATCATTATTATCAGTCATCTTCTTTCAATGACCAACGTCGTTATTCGTTTGGACCGACCTGAATTATAAATATGGCAAGTTTACTGGTAATTTTGTAAATAATTTGTAAAGATATAGGTAAATGATTTTTATCGTATCATCGATAATGACAACTACCGCTAATCAACAAGTCGCTAGGATGCAATAATGAAAAAAATAATAATCACTATTCTATTGCTCAGCGTGACCTTCTTAAGTCATGCCGAAAAACAAACGTTAACCTACAAGGAATTTGGTCACTTACCTATAATTCAAGAACCTACCGTATCGCCAGATGGTAAACATATTGCTGGAATATTTAACAGTGAAGATGGTCCGTCGGTTGTGATGAGTGACTTTGGCTCAAATAGTATTATAAAACTTGTTAGCCTTAAAAAGTCTAAAGACAGAATAGACTCGGTTATGTGGGCAAATAATGAACGTTTGTTGGTATCATCGAGTTACTCTAAAAAGCAATGGGGTGATAGATTTCGAGTTAATCGATTATTTTCGGTTAACATTGACGGCAGTAACTTGATTGAATTAAATCGTGCAGCAAACCTACGCAGTTTAACGGGTGCAGAAATCGCTATGTATGATTTAAACAGCTCTCAACAAGTTGTTTCGTTATTAAAAGCAGAAAAAGAATTTGTATTATTGCAGATGTACTCTCCTAAGGATAAAGGACAATCTGTCTATAAAGTTAATATTTATGAAAATAAGTTTGAAAAGTTATTCGTTAATAAATATGACGTTTATAGTTGGGTTGCCAATAAAGCGGGTGATGTCGTCTTGGGTGTAGGTTCTGACGATTATGATAGTACTATTACGAATATATGGTACAGAAAAGACAATAATGATGAGTGGAAGTTATTACACTCTAAAAAAGCGTTCGAAGGTGAAACTTTTTCTCCTATTTTGGTTAGTGATGATAAGGCGATTGTTATCTCTGATCACAAGATACATAGAGACGCACTTTGGCAATATGATATTAAGTCGGGAACCTACGATAAGCTATTATATGCTAATGATAACTATGATGTAGAAGGTGCTATTTTTAATGCGGATAGAAATGAAGTTATTGGTGCTATTTATTTTGAGCACTACCGTAAGAATCATTTTTTTACTGATGCTGACACTGAAATCTATAACATTGTAAAAAATAGTTTCAAGCAATACCAAGCCAGTATTTATAGTATGAGCAAAGATAAAAAGAAAATTTTAGTGGCTGCTCAGCGAGATAATTCACCCCCTAAGTTTTTTTGGTTAGATTTGACTAATAAATCGGGTGGTTTTTGGATCAGTCAATACCCCTATTTAGAAGGCAAGCCGCTGGCTAGTGTTCAACCGTTTCAATTTGAAGCATCTGATGGCATGTCTTTGCACGGGTATTTAACGTTGCCAACAACGCCAATGAGTAATAATAAAAAACCACCCTTGATTATTCACCCTCATGGCGGTCCACAATCAAGAGATTACCAATACTTTAGTCCGTTTGTGCAATACTTTGCCAGTAAAGGTTATGCCGTACTACAAGTTAACTTTCGTGGATCTACCGGCTTTAGTAACGCTTATCAAACCGCTGGTTACCAACAGTGGGGTAAACGTATGCAAGATGATATTTATGAAGCGATAGACTGGTTAGCTGAGACGGAACTGGTTGATACTAATAATAGCTGTATCGTTGGTGCTAGCTATGGCGGTTATGTGGCATTAACGGCGGCATTTCAAAGGCCCAAGCAATTTAAATGTATTGCCAGTATCGCTGGGATTGGTGACTTACTTGAGTTAGCAAAAGATGAGTACAGATACGAATCTAAACGACCTTTTATTGATAAAACTATTGGTAACCCAACGGACGATAAAACTATTGCCAGTCTTAAAGCGACTTCTGCAATTAACTATCTTAAGCAGATCAAAGCACCGATATTATTAATTCATGGTAAACATGATACTCAGGTAAGATTTAGCCAATCTGACGATTTTTATGATGCGGCTAAAGACGCTGATTTAGATATCGATTTTGTTGAGTTTGCCAATGGTACGCATTACCTCGATGAAAATGTAAATCGCATAGAAGCATTTAAGGTGGTAGGTGAATTCTTAGACAAGCACTTGTAAGTGCTTGACTAACTTTATATAAAAACCAGCATCTTTGCTGGTTTTTATTTTTAGGAACAGTAACCTGTCTCAGCACCATCGCCATGCCTTGGCAGCTATGTTGTCTCAGTATTAGTGCATTCTTGGTTGTCGATGGTAGAGTACCGCTGCCTTATACAATATAATTATTATCAGAAAAAGGGCTTATGATGCGTTTATTTACTTTAGCTATTACTTGTTTTGCTCTATCTGCTTGTACCAACATTGTTTCTGAAAACGGAGCTTCACAATGGGATTTTGATCACAATATTCAGTTTAAACAAACAAAACTGGCTGAAAATAAATATCACTTAGAGGTGAACCCCAAGTCGGACACCCACTTTGATAAACTTGCTACTTTTATGATGAGACAATCTTACGAGATTTGTGGCACTTATGGTTTTACCATTGAAGTGTTAAAAGGGATTGAAAAGTTTGACGACAGAAAATCGTTTCCCAATTTAATTATGCCTTCATTATCCGCTAATATTGAATGCGCTCGTCAGTAGAGGCATTTCTTGTCAATGTAAACTCCTCCCAAATACTCATTTAATTACGACCCAGTTAAGTGAGTCTAGTCCTTGCATTGCTGTGCCATTTTTAATAACTAGAAGATTAAAATAAAAAAGGATTACTTATTTTAGTTGATAGTAAGTTTTACCTCACTCAACCAAAATAAATAACCCTTATATTTCTAAATCTATCTTAATGTATCACTTAAAATAGAGTCCCCATTAAGGACTCTATATAGCTAATTACATTACTTTAATCGGTACTGCTGGTGCAGTGTACTTAGTAGTCATCTCATGTGTAGGAGGAGCGAATCGTGTTAAATCGATACCTTCTACTGCTGACTTATACTCTTCGATTGTTGGGAAACGACCAAGCATTGTGGAAAGCACAACTAATGGTGTAGAGCCAAGTAACGATTCACCTTTTTTCTCAGCAGTATCTGCTACAACACGACCTTGGAATAAACGTGTTGATGTTGCAATAACCGTGTCACCAGGTTCAGCTTTTTCTTGGTTACCCATACATAAGTTACAGCCTGGGCGCTCAAGGTACATGATGTTTTCGTACTTAGTACGTGCAGCATTTTTAGGTACAGCATCGTCAAATTCGAAGCCTGAATATTTTTGTAAAATCTCCCAATCGCCTTCAGCTTTAAGCTCATCAACAATATTGTAAGTTGGTGGTGCAACAACTAATGGAGCTTTAAATTCTATCTTGTTACCTTGTGCTTCCATATTACGGAACATTTGAGCGATAATTTGCATATCACCTTTGTGAACCATACAAGAACCAACAAAACCTAGGTCAACTGATTTATCAGCGTAGTATGAAACAGGGCGAATAACATCATGAGTGTAACGTTTAGAAGCATCGTCGTTGTTTACATCTGGATCAGCAATCATTGGCTGGTCGATAATATCTAAATCAATTAACACTTCAGCGTAGTATTTAGCATTATCATCTGGTGATAATGCAGGTGTTTCACCTGATTTAATGCCTTCGATGCGTTGGTCTGCTAAGGCGATTAAACCGTTAAGTGTTTTCGCTTCGTTTTCCATACCCTTGTTGATCATTATCTGGATACGGCTCTTAGCAAGCTCAAGTGATTGAATTAATGTTTCATCTTCAGAAATACAGATAGAGGCTTTTGCCTTCATTTCTGCAGACCAATCAGTAAAGGTAAATGCTTGGTCAGCTAATAATGTACCGATATGCACTTCAATGATACGACCTTGGAAGACATTTTCGCCATCAAATTGCTTAAGCATTTGCGCTTGAGTAGAGTGAACTACATCACGGAAATCCATGTGGTCTTGCATCTTGCCTTTAAAAGTAACTTTTACAGACTCAGGGATTGGCATAGCCGATTCACCTGTGGCAAGCGCAATTGCTACTGTACCCGAGTCAGCACCAAAGGCTACACCTTTAGACATACGAGTATGCGAGTCACCACCAATGATGATTGCGCGATCGTCTACGGTAATATCATTTAATACTTTATGAATAACATCAGTCATTGCATGGTAAACGCCTTTCGGGTCACGTGCAGTAATAAGACCGAACTTGTTCATGAATGCCATTAATTTAGGAATGTTAGCTTTAGCTTTACTGTCCCAAACTGATGCTGTATGACAACCTGATTGGTATGCACCGTCTACTAGTGGAGAAATAGTAGATGCTGCCATCGCTTCAAGCTCTTGACATGTCATAGGGCCTGTGGTGTCTTGAGAGCCAACAATGTTAACTTTAACGCGAACATCTGAGCCCGCATGTAATGGTGTGTTCGATGTTACACCAACAGCGTTGTTATTAAAGATTTTTTCAACAGCGGTTAAACCTTGACCTTCATGAGAAATTTCTTTTGAAGTGGCATATACCGGTGGTGTGGCTATGCCAAGTGTTTTAGCAGCGAACGTTTGTAATTTCTTACCAAATGTTACCGCGTAAGAACCACCTGCTTTCATGAATTCTACTTTCTGTGGTGTGAAGGCTGAAGATATATCCGCAAGCTCTTTGTCACCGTTGTACAATTTCTTCGCTTTGGTATCGATAGTTAATACGGTACCCGTCGCTACAGAATAAGCTTCCTCTAAAACTGCATCACCATTTGCATCAACAACGGCTTTGCCACTTGCATCTACTTTCTTAACCCAGTTTTTAAGGTCAAGACCAATGCCGCCAGTTACATCAACGGTTGTTAAGAATATTGGAGAAATACCATTAGTACCCGCAACTACCGGTGCAATGTTAATAAACGGTACGTATGGGCTTGCTTTTTTGCCTGCCAACAGTGCAACGTTGTTAACACCCGACATACGAGATGAACCAACACCCATAGTGCCTTTTTCAGCAATTAACATCACTTTCGCATTAGGATGCTTAACTTGTAATGCGAGTATTTCTGCTTGAGCTTCTGGTGTGCTCATGCATTGGCCATGTAATTCACGGTCAGCACGTGAATGTGCTTGATGACCAGGAGATAATAAATCAGTTGAGATATCACCTTCACCGGCAATATAAGTGACTACTTCAACTTTTGCTTCAACTTCAGGTAACTTAGTGAAAAACTCCGCTTGGGCGTAGCTTTCTAAAATATCTTTCGCAAGTGCGTTGCCTGCTTTAAATGCAGCTTCAAGACGCACTGTATCAGCGTCATATAAAAATACTTGCGTTTTTAAAACTTCTGCCGCTGGTTTTGCTACTGCTGCGTCATCAGATAATGCTAAATCAAGAAGTACCTCAATTGAAGGGCCCCCTTTCATATGAGATAACAATTCAAAAGCAAACGTCGGGGTGATTTCTGCGACAACTGACTGAGCTAGAATAATTTCTTTTAAAAATACAGCTTTTACACCTGCAGCACTCGTTGTGCCCGGTAAAGTGTTATAAATGAAAAAGTTAAGGGAATCTTCGCGATGCTCACTTCCAGAATCTTTAATTTGAGCAATGATTTCTGATAATAGATCGGCAGAATCAATGGGTAGAGGCGCTAATCCTAGCTCATTCTTACGATTTTCAATTTCTTTAATGTACGCTAAATATAGACTCATTTAAAACTCTCTCTAGTTCTAATGTGCTAATAACATTGTCATCATTAGCAAGTAAAAATTTTGCTTATAGTTTACCTGATTTTTGAGCTACTACGAATCATTTGATTAAATAAGTACTATTCATCGCAGTGATAACTAATGTAAGTTTTAGTCGTAATGGTTATGTAGGTAGGGTATCAGAGGATAATAGTAAGAAATAATCCCGTAAATTTTATGATACTAGTAGAAAGGTCTAATTTTTTATATCTCGATAATCGCTTATATTGAAGCAAAAAGATCAATAAATTATTCCTATTAGCATAAGATGCAAAGGCCTGATACTTAGTGGTATTTGAATTTTCATAAGATTGAAAGTTATACTAGTAAAGCGAATACTGTAATTTTACAAGGAGAAGCTTAAGGTGTTAATCAGCCGAAGTTAATTTTTCCCTTAAAGCGCACAGGAGTTATTTATATGTTTTACGCTTTAAGGTGTTAATCAGCCGAAGTTGATTTTTCCCTTAAAGTACACAATTTTTCCCTTAAAGCGCACAGGGGGTATTTATATATTGTGCGCTTTACAGCAATAACAGATTTAACTAAGGATAATGACTACCGAGTTGGGCTGTTAATTAAGCTTACTGTTCTGCCAAAACTTAGTGCCTTTCATTGTTGCCTGCAGGGTTAAGCCACTTTCAGTAAAAGTGTAGACAGTTACATCACCGTAATACATTTCTCCTTCAACTGAGCCGCCTTTATTACCCGCTTTTGCTGCGGCATCAACATTACCACCAAAGCTCCAACCTTGATTAACAAAATCATTCATTGCTTGTGACGTATGAAATACCATAACAATACGGTAATCTTTAACACCAAGACCAAGGCCTATAACACCTTCAGCCATATTCATATAAGTATATTTAGCTGAATTATTACTTTTAACCACACCATAGCCTGTGCCAGCTGCCATAAATATTAAATTGATATTAGCATTCGAAAAGACAGCATAACCAGCCGCTGAATTAATTTGGCTACGGGTATCTGGTTTATTAGCAAAAAGTTGGTTAAGCACCGTATCTTTCATGGTGAGAATTTCTTGTTGTTGTTCTGCTTTACTACCATCTCCCATTGAAGCACAAGCAACCAAGGTTAAGCTAAGCACTAAAGAGAACAATTTTTTTAATTGAGAACATCGTTTTTTTCCTTTTATAATTAATTATCTAAAGTTTAGAGCAGTGTTAACTTTTTTATAAGTCAATTTAATCAATAGTAGCTATTTGTTTTAGTGTCTTTGAAAGGATTGTTACCAACTTGCTTTTTTATCACTTTCGTACAAGCGCCAAACAAAGCCAATACCGACGCTGTAAGTAATGTCTTCTTCATAAAGAGGGCTATCTTGGTTGGCTGCACCTTGATGAAATTGTGCTGAGCCAGTGACAAATGCGCGGATATTTTTTCGTATGGGTAATGACAGACCCATAGAAAGTTCAGCGCCCAAATAGCCTCCTTTGGCACTATATTGTTGGCGATTGCTATTGGCGAATTTGCGATCAACCTGATAAAAGTAATCTTGTAATTTTTCAGTCGCAAAAGTTAAGCTAAAAGCGATATTTAAGCCGACTTCTTTAAAAATTGCACCACGCTGTTGGTATGAAATGGTTGGCTCTATAACAAAACCACGATCGTCGATGCGATCAAAATCAGTAGAAAATACCGCTCTTGCTTGCAAGCGAGCTTTGAGTCTTGCATCTCCACCTTGTGAAAATTTATAGTCTTTAACGCGATAAATTAATTGTGGCCCTATTTCAAATAAGAAGTCTAATTCAGGCATACTAGCGCGAGATGTATTGTCATCACTGTCGGCAGAGAATGCACCGCCAAAGGAAAGGTCTAATTCAAAATTACTTGTTTCAACCACAACTGCACGCATGCCATCACCACCACCAACCCGAAACACATCGCCCCGATAAACGACATAGGGCGCGGCTAATGCAATAAAATTTCGCTCGCCTGATGCCGGGTAATTAGCGACTTCTATAGCGCCACCACCAAGTCCAAATTCCCATAAAGGCTGACTTTCGTCGATGTTTTCAAAGCCAGTTAGCCCGCGAACAGGGGATTCGTCTTTGTCGTTAGCCATAACGGGTGATACGAAGAGAGCAGTAGTAAAAATAGCTAAAAAATACAGTTTTATGCAATACATTCAACAACCTTGTTAGAAAAAAATTTTTATATATTAATCGTAAACCATAGTGCGCGGTGATTAAAACTCTTTTATTCATTTTAATGATAGGTGCCTAATGTCGAGACTGAAAAATAAATGTGCGTTTGATAGATAACGTTTTAGTGGCGACTTCATAAATAATTCAAAATATTTTTTATAGGTAAAATTCTTATACTTACTAGTAATCATAACTCGTTACAATTGAATGTTTAATAACCGTCAAAAGCTATTTGTATCTTACTTGCCGATCCGGATAAAATAACCATAATTATAATTATAAAACAACGGACCGTTATGCGCCTCAATTCACTAGCAACTTCATTATTATTATCACTATTCTTAGTCACAGTGTTAAGCGCTTGTAATGAAGAAAAAGTAGCAGACAAAGAAAAGAAAGTTTATCAGGTGCCCGTAGAAACAACTCTCGTTGACAATAGAACGATCACTAATACTTATCAAACAACCGCTGTGCTTGAAGCAAAAGCTGAAAGCAAAGTTACTAATAAAGTCACAGGCATGATTAACACAATATTAGTTGAAGAGGGAATGTCGGTTACCAAAGGACAAACCTTAGCTGAAATTGATTCTGAAAACTATTTATTAGAACTTGAACGTACCACCATAGATGTTGACTCTGCGGTTGCAGAATTTAACCGCAGTAGACCAATAGATGGTGAACAACTGATATCGGTTAAAGATCTAGAGAAGCTTGAGTTTTTAGTGAAAACAAGAAAAAACCAACAAAAAGTGGCGGCGATACAAGTACGTGATTCAAAAGTAAGAGCGCCAATATCAGGTGTTATTGCTTCAAGAATGGTAAAAGAAGGCAATATGACCGCTAATGTTGGTGGTGAAATGTTTACCATTGTTGCCCTCGATACCTTACAAGGGGTTGTTTATTTGCCCGAATCTGAAATGAATAATGTTCATGTTGGTCAACAAGCGTATTTAAACTTTCCGGCAAACGCAAAAGAACTTTCTGCAACGGTTGACTTAATCTCACCAATCATTGATACCGAATCGGGGACTTTTAAAGTGACCTTAAAAGTTAATAATGATAACCATGTCTTAAAACCCGGGATGTTTGCTAAAGTGTCACTGACCCTTGATGTTCATGATAATGCGCAAATTGTGCCACAAAAAGCCTTGCTGGTTACCGACACTGAAACCAGCTTATTCGTTATTCAAGATAATATAGCTAAGAAAGTTACAGTGGTTACCGGTTTTGAACAAGATGGTTTTGTTGAAATATTGACGCCACTAAATGCCCTTGAACCGGTCGTGATTGTCGGTCAGCAAGGTTTGAAAATTGATAGTGCTGTAAAAATAATAGGTGAAGAAGAAACCCAAAATAAGAACGTTGAACTAACTACTGATAATAATGCCGTTAAGGAAAATGCTGATAATCAAGCAACGCAAGACTAATAATTTGTGAACTTGTTTTTACCTAATCGTTAAATTTAAAGGAATTATTATTCATGAGTATTGTTAGTACGGTGGTCAAACGCCCGGTAACGGTAGCGATGTTTACACTCGCTGTAATGTTATTTGGACTGGTGGGTTTTTCACGCCTCTCTGTTTCATTGTTACCCGACCTATCTTATCCGACGTTAACCGTAAGAACGGATAATGCCGGTGCCGCTCCTGCTGAAATAGAGCAATTGATCAGCAAACCTATTGAAGAATCTGTCGGTGTTGTTAAAGGCATACGTAAAGTACATTCCATCTCAAAAGCTGGACAGTCTGATGTGGTTATTGAGTTTGAATGGGGCGTAGCGATGAATTTTGCCACACAAAATGTCCGTGAAAAACTTGATATTATTGCTCTGCCTAAAGACGTTAATAAACCCATTATTCTGCGTTTTAATCCCGCACTTGACCCTATTATCCGTTTAGGACTGTCAACTGAAAATACCCATCCTCGCGCATTAAAAAAGATACGTACCTTTGCAGAACAAGAAATAAAACGGCAGCTTGAAACTATTTCAGGCGTTGCCGCTGTTCAACTAGGCGGCGGTTTACAGCAAGAAATACAAGTTGTTTTTGATCAAGAAAAAGCAGCACGCCGAGGTATAACGGCACAAAGTATTGTTTCACGTATTCAAAGTGAAAATATTAACATGTCGGCGGGTCGTGTTTACGACGGTCAGCAAGAGTATTTAGTACGTACCGTTAATCAATTTGTTTCACTAGAACAACTCGGCAATATGATTGTTAAACAAGCTGATGGCAAAACCATTTACCTTAAAGATATTGCCCAAGTTATTGATGGCGAAAAAGAACGTACCGATATTACTCGTATCAATAATAATGAAGCGATAGAACTGGCCATTTATAAAGAAGGTGATGCAAATACAGTAACCGTAGCAAAAGCGGTAAATAAGAAATTAGCCGAGCTTGAAGAGACCTTACCCGAAGCACTCACTTTTACGGTTATCTATGACCAATCTGAATTTATTGTCAATGCGGTAGATGAAGTTAAAAGTGCGGCGATTATTGGCGGATTACTTGCCATGCTGATTCTATATTTATTCTTGGGGAATTTTTTCAATACGATTATTATTTCACTAGCGATACCTATTTCAATTATCGCGACCTTTAATTTAATGTTTGCCAATGACATTAGTCTTAATATTATGTCATTAGGGGGCATTGCCTTAGCGGTTGGCTTATTAGTTGATAATGCAATTGTTGTGCTTGAAAACATTGCTCGATACCGCGAAAAAGGCGCGAGTATTATTGATGCGGCAATTAAGGGGACCGATGAAGTATCGGGTGCCGTTATTGCCTCGACATTAACCACGTTAGCGGTGTTTTTTCCTTTAGCTTTTGTAACCGGTTTTGCCGGGCAGTTATTCAGTGACCAAGCGATGACCGTTACTTTTGCTTTGCTTGCTTCTTTGGTTGTTGCCTTAACGTTAATTCCAATGCTGGCATCACGCCAATTTAGCCAACATAAACTGACACCAGAAAATGAGAATAACGATAACTCATTAGTCAAAGAAATAGCTAAAACGCCACTGACTAAAAGAAAGAAAACCGTTAAAGTTATGCTTCATATTTTGGGATTCCCCTTCTTATTGATTTTTAATTACTTACCTTTGTTTTTCACCAAGGTATTGTTACTTATTACTAATTTAATCACTAAAGTGCTTATTTTTATTTTTAAACCCGCGCATAGAGTCTTTAGTTTTTATTTTGAAAAACTCGCCTCAGCTTACAGTCGTTTATTGAAATTGGCTTTAAAAAACAGAGCGATTTTAGTCGGTCTTAGTTTGTTCTTTGCGATTGCAGTAATGAGCTTATTACCCAAAATTGCTGTTGAATTAGTGCCTGAAGTGGCAAAGTCAGAATTTACCATTGAGTTAACTCTGCCACAAGGCACGCCCATTAATATCACCGATATGCGGTTAAAAGAGCTTGCGGCCACTATTGCTAAAGATGAACGGGTAAAACACAGCTACTCATTAGCCGGGAGTGGAAGCTTAATGATGAGTTCAGCCAGTAAAGGTGGCGAAAACTGGGGACAACTTTTAGTGGCACTTTACAGCAGTGACGATCTTGAATCAGTCAAAGCTGTGGTCCGCGCTAAAGTTGCCCAAATGGCAGATGTAAATGCTGAAATAGCACAAACAGAAATGTTTACGACGGAGCGTCCACTGCAAATAATTTTGTCAGGTTATGACCTTGTTGCTCTTAAAAAATACAGCGACCAGCTTATACAAAATATGTCGATGGATAACCAGTTTATTGACTTAAACAATAGTTTGCGTGCGGGTCAACCTGAATTAAAAATTAGCTTTGACAACGAACGCTTAGCAAGTTTAGAGCTAAAAGCGTCGGATATAGCCGATCAGTTAGTGACTAAAATCGCAGGCTCAGTCGCGAGTAAATATAACTTACAAGACAGACAGGTCGATATTCTAGTGCGCGCTGATGAAAACTCAAGAAATTCAGCACAAGCTATTCGTCAATTAACGGTTAATTCGCAGCAAGAAAAATCTTTACCATTGGCTGCGGTAGCCGATATTACAGAAAGTATTGGTCCGAATGAGATTAACCGAATTGATCAAAGCCGTGTTGCTATTATTTCAGCTTCACTCGCTTATGGTGATTTGTCTGAAGCAGCAGCTAAAGCAGAAGAATTGGTTAAAGAGCTCTATTTACCCTTTAACATCAAATCAAGAGTGGCAGGGCAAAATGAAGAAATGGAAAGCTCTTTTTCTTCATTAATGATGGCGTTAGCGTTAGCAGTGTTTTTAGTCTATTTAGTGATGGCTTCGCAGTTTGAATCGTTATTAAATCCGTTTATTATTTTATTCTCTATTCCATTAGCAGTGCTAGGTTCGGTATTAGGCTTATATGTTACAGGGACTAATATCAGCGTTATCGTACTCATTGGTATTATCATGCTAACGGGTATTGTGGTGAATAATGCGATTGTCTTAGTGGACCGAATTAATCAACTACGCCATAAAGGAGTTGATAAGCTTGCCGCGATTATGGACGCGAGTCGTTCACGTTTTCGCCCAATTATCATGACATCGTTAACCACTATTTTAGGTTTAGCGCCATTGGCATTTAGCAGCGGAGAAGGCTCTGAATTAAGGGCGCCTCTTGCTATTACGGTAATGAGCGGTTTACTGGTTGCAACAATGCTAACGTTACTTTTAATTCCTGTTTTGTATAGCTTGTTTGACCGAAAAACCTATATTGTCGAAAGCGATGATCTTGATAACGATAGCTTTGAAAACCAGCAAGCGAATAGCACAACGTCTAATAACATAGCCGAGGCGTAAGATGACAAATTTAACGTCTAAAAAGAAAACAGGTAAGCAAAGTATTTTCGACTTACCCGCAACTGTTTGGTTAACTGCCTTAGCAATAAGGCGACCCGTTACTACGGCAATGTTGATGTTATCGCTTTTTGTTACCGGTCTTGTTGCGAGTAAATTATTGCCACAAGAAAGCTGGCCTGCTCTGAATATTCCGATGGCTTTCATTAATGTTCCGTATAACGGCGCAACACCTGAAGAAGTTGAACGTTTAATTACCCGACCGATAGAAGAAGCCGTTTCTACCTTGGGGGGGATCACTGAAATACGCTCTACCAGTCGAGCGGACAGTGCTTCAATTCGGGTCATGATGGATCTTGGCACCGACCTCGATAGTAAAATATTAGAGGTGCGTGAAAAAGTTGACATGGTACGCCATCTCTTACCTGATGATGTTCAGAGAGTTATGGTGCAAAAGTTTTCCACCGAAGACTTACCAGTAATAAGCTTAGTGTTATCAGGAGATAAAAATCTTTCTAGCGCTTATGACTTCATCGATAAGAAACTGAAAAATCCACTTGAGCGTCTTCAAGGTGTTGGCAAGGTTGAAATGCGTGGCGTTGTGCAACCCAATATAGAAATTCACCTCGACAGCATTAAACTGGCAATGAACCGTGTTGATCAAGCTAAGTTATTGCAAGACTTACGCGACAGTAATTTTTTAGTTAAGTCAGGTTCAATCCTTAATGGTGGTCGAAAGTTCAGAGTGTCACCAGACGGTGAATATCACAGTTTAGCTGACATCAAAAACTTTCAAGTAAAAGCCGGTGTCAGGTTAAGTGAAGTGGCTACGGTGAGCTTAGTCTCTCCACCAAAAAATAGTGAGATAAGAACAGATAGAAAAAAATCAGTCGGTCTAGAAGTGTTTAAAGAATCTGATTCAAATGTTGTTGATGTAACTAATAGTATTGTCGATTTAATTGAAGAACTTCGCCAAGATGATGACTTTAAAGCGATTACCATTGGTATCAAAGATAATAGTGGTGAAGAAATTCAAGAGTCATTAGGTGATTTATTAAAGGCGGGCGCGTTAGGTATTGTCTTGTCTTTTATTGTTTTATTTATATTCTTGCGTAATAGCCATATTACCTTTGTCGTTGTTGCTTCCGTGCCTATTTCGTTAAGTTTTGCTTTAGCAGGCATGTATTTTATGGGCTACACCCTAAACATGCTGTCGCTGGCAGGGCTTTTTATTGCGGTTGGTTTATTAATTGATAACTCTGTCGTTATTTGTGAAAGCATTCTTCAGCAACAAGACAAAGCATTAACATCGATAGAAAAAATTCTAAAAGGTGTTGATAACGTCAGTATTGCCATTATCAGTGGCACACTCACCACTACTATTGTTTTTATGCCACTCTTGATGGGTGAAAAAAACTTTATTACCATTTTAGTCGAGCAAATAGCGGTGGCGATTTGTTTACCTTTATTGGCGTCGTTAATTATTTCAAAAACCGCTATTCCATTAATGCTTAGCCGTGTCGACAAAAAGGCTTTATCGTCAGTGGTAACCCAAGGGAAGTTAGATCGCTGGTATCGGCCCAATTTGAAAAGAGTACTTACTCACCCTAAAATAACTGGCTTTTGCATTTTACTACTCTGTATTAGTGGCGTATTGACCAAGCAAATGGTCAATGTTAATGGCGAGAAGGGCACAACGGTCAAAGAAATTAATATTGTTTATCATATTCAAGGGCAACAACAATTAGCTGATGTCAGTAAATTAGTTGATGAGATGGAAGAGTACCTATACGACAACCAACAAGCCTTCGAATTTAAACAAGTGAACAGCCGAATTTGGTCGAATTTTGCCATGTCTCGGATAAAACTTAATGATGACTATTCAAAAACACTTTACGACCTCAAAGCAGAAATAAAAAAAGGCTTTCCTGATACAGCTATCGCTCAACCGTCATTTGACTGGTCAGATCAAAAACAAGATTTAGTCAAACTTACGTTAAACGGTAGTTCGACTAAACGTTTAATCGAAATGAGTGAATCGGTGATTAGTCAGTTAAGCAATATTGAAGGTTTTGCTGAAGTGGGCATTGATAACGAAGATAAAAATAGAGAGTTAGTGTTACGTATCGATCGCGAAAAGGTGTCGCGTTTAGGTTTAAACACACAAGATATTGCTAGCCGTATTTCGAGTGCACTTCGTGGTACTAACCTGCGTTCATTTCGTGATGCTAAATTAGGTGAGATTGATATTCGCTTGGTTTATCACGAAGAACAAGCCGTACCGCTTGAGCGTATCAAAGAGCTACCTATTTACGAGAGTAAAGGGAGGGTCATTACTCTGCAGCAACTCGTTGTTTTTGATACGCAACCGATAATGCAACAAATTACACGTTCAAACCGAAGAACTACTTTGGGTATTTCTATCAATTTAGCTGATTTAAGCCGTGTTGAAGCATCGACGAAAGTTAAAGAAGTAATGGACAATATTGTTTTTCCTTCAGGGTATGATTGGAACTTAGGACGCCAATTTGCGCAAGATGAAAAAGCTGCGAAAGACATGATGATGAATATGTTTCTTGCGTTAGCCCTTATCTTTATTGTGATGGCAGCGCTTTTTGAATCGCTACTTATGCCTATTGCCATCTTGTCTTCTATTGGTTTAGCGTTTATTGGAGTGTACTGGACTTTTGCTATTTTAGGGATGGGTTTAGGCGAAACAGGCATGATAGGTATGTTAATTTTAATGGGGATTGTGGTGAATAACGGTATTGTGCTCATCGATCAAATTAACAAGTTGAAGATAGAAACAGAAAACATAATGACGCCTATTATCGAAGCATGTGTCAGCCGTATTAGACCCATTTTTATGACGGTAGCGACCACCATTATTGGTATGGTGCCCTTAGCTTTAGCATCAAGTGATAGCCAAGCTTACCCGATGGCAGTAGCGATTATTGGTGGTTTGTTATTTTCAACGTTTACTAGTTTGTTTTTGGTGCCGTTTTGTTATCTGATGCTTGTAAAACTAGGTGAGCGTTCAAGCAATCGTTTTGCTATGGCAAAGGCCTTTGCAGATAAAAAGATTCCGCTATAGTTTATCGATAATAGCTTTTTATAAAGGGGGGCGTGAGCAATAAATGTTAACTCCCCCTTATGCAATAAATATTCTATAATAGAGGTATCGAACACTTTCCGAGTTATCCTATGGAATACGAATTTATAAATGACCCCACCACACGCTACGCGAAAGCAAAATTCTCTTTTGAGCATGAAGTTTTTGGACCATGGTTAGAGGTAGAAGTTGGCAATGATCCTCAAAAATTAACCGCATTATTAAATGTTATTGATAAAGCTGAGCATTCAAGCGCACAGGAGCATGAAATAGTTGGCAGTGAGTATACGGTTAGGATTATTGAAAAAGATGTTTCTATTGCCGCTAACGCGAGCTTAAATGGTGTTGAAGCTTTACCTGAAGCACTCAGTGCAGATGATATAGACTTTGACGATCAAGAGTCAGCAAGTTGTGGTTTAGAAGACTTTCGTGAATTATTATTGTCTTGGGCAAGATTCACCACACATTAACTCACTCGGTTAACCTTAAGTCATTCGTTATTGATAGATGAATAACGTTTTATCCTATTTACGCTTTTATTATTTATACCTTTTCTGATAACAATGACTTTTGGCATTGTTGTCTGACGCCACTTTTTCTTATTCTTTTACAAACTTTGTAGGAGAATAAAATGCCGATAACACGTAAAACCCCTTTCGAACTTTCTAAGCTGACTATTGATAGATCTCCGTAAACTAAAGCTGCGGGGCTATCAGGTAACTATATCGGTATGTTGATTGTTACGTTACTCAGCACAAGTTTATATTTTGTGGGACAGACACTGTTTTCTCCAACAAGTGCTGCTGAAATTATTAATCACCTTGAAACTGATAAAAAAAAGTAAATGAGTCAGTTAACGTAGATATTCAACAACACCCCCCTAAAATCCATGATGTAAATACAGCAGAGCCCATAAATAACAGCGTACTTGATGCAAGCGGCCATGTAGTTGCGAGGCGCATAGCTACAGTATCTTCTCGTGTAACGGGCAAGCTAAACCGCTTGAATATTGAGGAAGGACAAACGGTAAGTAAATCAGAAATACTCGCCGAGCTTGATGATAAGCAAGCATCGATTTCATACCAACTCGCTTTAGCGGAATTATCGGCAAAGCAAGCGGGTTTTGACGAGTTCACTTTACTTTTCAAACAGCAAACTCAGCGATTTAAGCGTAATCAGACCTTGGCTAGCAAAAAGCTGATCAGTGAACAATTACTTGAAGACAGTGCTTTAGAAATGCACAACTCGCCATCCAAATACGTAATAAACAAGCCATGGTTGATTCAGCAATGCAACGAGTTGAATTGGCGCAGTATCCGTTAAATCAACATAAAATTCGCGCGCCATTTGATGGTGTCGTGATCAGTAAAAATGCCCGAGTGGGTGAGCTTATTTCAGCAGGATCTTCTGGTGGTGGTTTTATTCGTACAGGTGTCGGCACTATTGTTGATATGAGTTCGTTAGAAATAGAGGTTGAAGTAGGTGAGGGCTATATCAATCGTGTTTATCCCGGACAAAAAGTATTCGCTAAATTAGATGCATACCCGCAATGGATTATTAGTAGTGAAGTCGTTGCTGTTATACCTACCGCAGATCGTCAAAAAGCGAGCATTAAAGTCAGGGTGAAATTGTTAACAGCAGATCCTCGAATTTTACCTGATATGGGGGTGAAGGTCAGCTTTATGAAAAACGATGAACGCTCGTTAGAGAAAGCCCCTAGTAGCTCAAATAATCACATAGATATAGCTGCACTTTAATGAAAGCCTCTCTGAAGATTTTAGGAAAAAATGATGAAAAATAGCGATAATATTATATTAAAAAATATTAATAAAAGTTACCAAAAAGGTAAAAACACGGTAGTCGTGCACCGCGACTTTAACTTAACGATTCCGGTGGTTATGAAGCAATTGAACCAAGGTCTCAATGACGCACCCATGATTGATAATTTGACTGAAAAAGAGCAACAAATTTTAAAGTTGGTGGCATGGGGCTTTTCTAATAAAGAAATTGCCCGTAGTATATTTCTTGCAGAGGGGACAGTTAAAAATCATGTTTCTACTATTTTATCAAAACTTAATACTCGCGACAGAACTCGGTCGGTATTAATCGCGCTTAATCAGGGTCTTATATAGTATTATTGAAGGTGTTGGTAGACTGGTATTTACAAATATTAATGATCATTGGGTAAATCATAACCAACCTTTCTGTTTAGCAATTCGAGCTGCTTCAATTCTATTTTTAGCGCCTAATTTTGAAGTCACTTCAGAGAGATAATTTCGCACCGTCCCAGCAGATAAGCAGATCAATTCAGCGATCTCTTTTGTTGAGTGACCTTCTAATGAAAAACGTAATATTTTACGTTCATTGTCGCCCAATGGATCCTCTGCAGCCCAAGCTTCAGTTACTAACTCAGGCGCAACAATGACTTTACCCGCATGAATTTTTCTCACTGCATCAGCTAGCGAATCAGAAGGCGCATCTTTGAGTAAGTAGCCTTTTACACCAGCAGCCATAGCACGGCGAAGATATCCACCTCGAGCGAATGTCGTTAAAATCATGACCTTGGCGGGGTGGTTTTTTTTCTGTAATTCTTGTGCTAATTCTATACCTGTCATGCATGGCATTTCGATATCGGTCAAAATTATGTCAATGGGTTGCTGCTGAGATTTCGCAAGCGCATCCTTGCCGTTTTTAGCTTTTTCGACGACTTCAAAATCGTCTTCCATATCTAGTAAAGCAGATAAGGCACCAAGCACCATCGATTGATCTTCTGCAATGAGTATTTTAATCATTTATTTTATCCATTAGCTACAGTGTGCAGGGTTGATATGACTTTGTTATTCTGGCTTTTAGCTGTTATGGGTAGTGTAAATTTAAGTTGTGTATTCGGGACGCTGGCGACATTCATTTCACCACCCATTTTATTAATTCGTGTGCGCATATTTTGCATACCCGATTGCTCTTTTATCGCGGTTATTTGTCCTTGGTCACTTATGGTCAATGTTAAATGTGTGGCAACTTGTTTTAAAACTATCCAGACTTTTTCTGTTTCAGCATGACGAATGACATTGGTGATGGCTTCACGAATAATTAATGCTAATTCTGATTCAATACCTGTCGGTAATGACTCCAACTCAATATTTTCGATCAATTCTATTTTAGCGGCTTCAGTGGCAACTCTTACTTGCAGTAGTTCTCCTTTAATCGTTGCGATGTTATAACCTTTAACCGCGTCTCTAACTTGCGCTAACGTTTTACGTGATAACTCTTCCACCGCTTTAATTTCTATTTTTATTTTTTCAGACGGAAGTCCTTTATCAATCATTTTACCAGCCAGTTCAGACTTTAACGTTATGACTGACAAACTATGACCCAGTAAATCATGCAAGTCTCGACTAATGCGTTCACGTTCTGCTATTTTCGCTAAGTGTTTGGTTTCTTGCTGTGATTGTTTTAACGCTTTATTCTTTTTTAAAACCTCAGTACGATTGATATTTAATAACCCTAATGTAATAGACATAAATATTGCGGGCAACCAAAAGTAACTTGATTTATCCGTTATAACGGAATAAAAAATAATGAAGGCTAACACTAATAAAAGCGTTATAAACGCTTTCCTCTTATTATAAATTTCTCCACTAAATGCAGCGGCATAAATGAAAAAAATATTTGCCCCTATATTAATTTCTGACAAAGCAACGCCAATAAAACACATAGCAGCGATATAATAAATTAAATCATTTTTATGAGCTGCAAATGCTCGAAAATAAAGGACTAAGAAGGTCATCAGTCCGGCAATGATTATTACCATATCAAAACCGTGTACCGGTCTAAAATACAAGTTACCAAAAAATAAACTCAAGAAAAGTAAGTTGCTATAAACCGCATAACCAATATCTTCATCTTGTGGTAGTAAGAAATAATGTATTTTAAGTAATAAGCTCATTTGACCCCGTATTACATCTTATGCAGTAATTATTATGTAGTATATCATCTTCAAAAATGTAGCTAACGTACAGCTAATTTTGCAGAAGTTACCTATTTACCTCTGACCTCAAAGAACGGTTAATTTATTCATTGCTATGCGGCCAGATAAAATAACCATTTCAACATTTTTTAGTTCGGTAATATCTTGCCAAGGCTGCCCATCAATTAATAATATGTCTGCGAACTTACCCACTTCAATAGTGCCTAATTCTTTTGATTTTCCTAAAGCAATTGCACCATTTCGTGTTGCAGCAATGAGTGCTTCAACATCAGAAATACCGGCATTAACCATGCGAGATAACTCATTCCGATAGCTGTTACCGTCGTTCATTTCGACAGGTGAATCAGTACCGACTCCAAACATCACTCCTGACTGATTTAATGCCGCAATATTTAAATGACCTTGTGGCTCTCTGCCCAATGTTGGCACGTAGACAATATTATTATCTATAATTTTTTGCATCGTCTTTGCTTTAATAATATTTCCATGACGTATGCCATGTTCAATAGTCGTTATACCCGCTGCAATAGCTTTATCAGTTTCTTCAGGTGTGCCTGTATGTACCGCAATCCAAAGGCCGTGTTCACGCGCTGCACTGGTTATCGCTTGTAACGTTTCATTGGAAATACGTGGCATGGTAACGACGCCTTCACTATTAGTATGGCTCTGATAGACAACCTTTACGCCATCTATTCCCTCTTTTGCTAAAGTAGCAATTTGTTGTTTTACATAAACAGGATCATCAGACTGTACGGTCATGCTTTCAAGCACCCAGTTTGGAATGCCTTTTTTTTGGGTTGGATGCCCGCCTTTGATAGTAAATATGGGTCCCGAAACGAACAGCCTTGGTCCTGCAATGTTTTGTTTATTAAGCTCTTCTTTCAGTGTGAAAATAGCTGGCATAACATCGCCAAGAGAACGATAGCTGGTAATGCCTGCGGCAATAAGCTCACGTCTAACACGGGGTAAAAAACGAAATTGATCCCAGATCATTGCCGGTAAACTTTGTTCATTATCCCTTGATTTGCCACTAAAAAAATGACCATGTAGATCAATTAACCCAGGAACAATACTTTTGCCTGTGGCATCAATCTGAATAACATCTGCGGGGATTTTACAGGTTTTACCCATACAAGATATTTTACCGTTTTCAACTAAAATGCCAGTATTTTTAATCGCTTGTTCACTGGTGCTATCAAATAGCTGTCCTTTAGTGATCCACATGTTTTGCTGCGGATTTTCCCACACATACAAGCCATTCTGATATGAAATCATAAAACTGGCGGTGATTAAAATTATTAATAGGGTGAAATAGACAAAGAATTTTTTCATGGTAATACTCATTTTTGATGGTTAATTGGGTTACTTAAAAGCAAGGGGCGGTATTATTCTGAATAAGCTAAGTTACTGTTAGATAATGTACCTCGTGAAGCATTTGAACGAATATTTTGTCGCTTGGTAACGCCTTGAATACTTAAATCGCCCACATCATTCATCTCAATTTCTATATCGTTCACGTCAACGTCCAAGTGGGCATTACCTGAATCGTTAATACTCACTTTTAAACTGTCAGCCTTGACCGTTAAGTCTTTAATGTCTCCTGCTCCATTTGTCGTAATGTTCATATGTTGGGTGTTCAGAGTATTAGTGCTGGTTAATTCAGCCGAGCCTGAGGTACTTATGCTATTAAGTTGATTGTAATGAACAAAAACCTGCACTGACTCACCTTGATGAAAACCTTTAGTCGTGATAATTAACGTTTCATTTTCTACGGTGGTAACGACATCAGCTATTGGCATACCGGATACTTGAACGACCAGTTTTTGTTCGTTAGCTTGGGTGATAATAACTTCAGCAAGTCCAGATATTTTTAATGCTGTAAATTTTTCTACTTCGCGTGATTCAGTTTGAGATTCAAATACTGAACAAGCTGTTTGTATCAGTACGAAAGACAGAACGATTGATTTGATAATATGTTTCATGAGTGACTTTATGGCTAATTGGACAATGAGCTTAGTTTGCCGAATATAAAGTTTAAGTGTAAGAGAGATTTGTCAGGAGTTGATATGACAAATGTCATATCAGTAAAGCTTAATAGGGATAGGGTAAACACATTACGATTGATTGATGAAAGGACTCCTAATTAAGGAATAACTCATAGCATTTTATGGGAAGGTACCGTGAAATCTATGTGTCAAATATACTGCCAAAACTTAACACCCTTAATGCAATTTTTTATTATTAAATCAAGGGTTTACTTGGTGTGGTAAATATTAGTCTTCTTCTAAATGGCATGATTCAGTGTCTTCAAGATAATCTTGATAGTTGTCTTCATCAATATCGAGTAAGGTGAAAATCATCTCTTGTACATAAGGCCAGTCTGCAGAATTTTGACTGTGTCTATGGTTGTGTACAAGGTTTTCTGCCAGCTTTAATATCGCATAGTAAATTTCTTGTGGACGTGAATTTTTCATCTTGAGAAAATCACGGTCGTGATGAACTAAAATTAATGTGCAAATATCTTTGGGTAATCGCCAAGATGATGCTACGTAATAGCCAATAGTTGCGTGGTTTACCCCATAAAACTCGTCTTCAATAAGGGGTAAAGTTTTACTGGCTCTGTTATAAGCAAGCTCATAAGTCTCTGTATAATTGCTATATTTCATCGCCATGATGGGGATACCACAATCATGAAATAAACCAAGAGAAAAGAGCTTATCTTTTGAGGTGCCTTCTTTGAGCTTTTTGCCAATATGAACACAAGTATGGGCAATATGTGTTGCGCTATCCCAAAAATCTTCTAAAGCGATACTGCAATCTTTTTGGTCAAAACTACTTTTTATTAGCGTGTTAGTTACTAATGAGTTTATGCCATTTAAACCGATATAGTGCACTGATTTATGAATATCTGATATGGAACGTGATAACCCATAATGTGGCGAGTTTATCGTTTTTAAGATAATTGAAGCCACGGCGACATCTTGTGAAATAATGTCAGCTAATACATTTAAGTCAGGCTCATCTTCCGCCATTATTTTTTGTAATTTACGTAATAAACTTGGCTGAGCAGGAATCGAAAATCCACGGCGTATATCAGCAAGTACTTTGTCATCAATTTCTAGCATAAGCATTTATCATTTTATTGGTTAAGTTAATATTATAACTAGTGTTTTTATTGAACTACTATCGCTGAAATTGACTGTATTTACAACTTTATAGCTAAGAATTATATTGCTATGTACTATTGTGAGTGTTTGATGTTTATCGCTTGTTAAATATTTGGAAATACTTAATAGTATTGTTATGTTCACTTAAAATGATAATTATAATGCCGTATATTCTCTCAATATTACCTGCACCTAAAATAAGTTATACGTTAATTAAAGCAATTAAAACGATCAGTGTAGTCTCTTTCTTTTATTCCGCTATTGTCAGTAGTACCACTATGGTTGATTTGCCGTCATGGCAACATAGTGTTTTACCTCATTCACCTTCTTTACGAGGAAGCGCGATTATTGATGATTCTTTGTGGGTAAGTGGCAGTAATAATGCTGTTTTTGTCAGCCAAGATGCGGGTAAAACGTGGCTTGATAAATCTGTAAATAGCCCATTAAAAACAGGTTTTCGTGATATTGCCTTATTCGATAAGCACACTGCGATTGTGATGGGGGTTGGCAGTGGTGAACAATCAGTGCTGTATAAAACATCTAATGGTGGGGATAGCTGGCAGTTGCTTTATCAGAATAAAGATGAAACCGGCTTTTTTGACGCTATTGCTTTTTGGGATCGTGAAAATGGTTTGCTGATGGGGGATCCTGTTGGTGGTTTTTACATGATCAAAAAAACCAGTGACGGCGGGAAAACGTGGCGGAGAATAAGTATTGATAAAATACCACCATTAGTTGAAAAAGAAGCTGCTTTTGCTGCAAGTGGTAATACGCTAATTGTTGGCAAGCAAGGCAAGGCTTGGCTAACAACTGGCGGATTTTCAGCATCGGTTTATAGCAGCGAGGACTTTGGTGAAACATGGCAACGACATGCGGTGCCGTTATTTTCTGAAACACAAACAGCGGGTGGCTATGGTTTAGCATTAAATTCACAGCAACAAATATTTGTCGTGGGTGGAGACTACGAGCAACGCCCAGCAAGTTATTCTAATATAGCAACATTTACTAATAACCAGTGGCGTTCAGTCACTACAGGGCAGCATGGATTACGTTCAGCAATGAGCTGCCAAGGCGATGTTTGCATTGCAACCGGAAAAACCAGTAGTGATATTTCATATAATTCAGGAGAAACATGGCAAGTATTGGCAAACCCTGAGGGAGAAAAAGACGATAAAGGGTTCTATAGCTTAGCGAGTAGTAAAATGATGTTTTTAGCCGCGGGCTCTGAGGGGAAAGTGGCTGTTTATTCGTTAAGGCAAAAATAATTTTATGAGACAAAAGCTTTATCTTTAGAGAATTGAAATCAAAGATAAAGCTTGAATTTTTTATTCATAAGCCGTTAGTGGCTTTTACCCGTAGAGTCACGAACAATCAGTTGTGGCGTGTAATGATGAACACTGTTTTGAGCGGTTTGTTTACGCGACTTTGCAATTAATAAGCTCGCTGCATCTTCAGCAATTTTTTGGTTCGGTTGATTTGCTGTCGTTAAACGTGGCCATGTTTGGCGAGAGAAAGGCGAGTTTTCAAAACCAGCAATAGAAAGTTGATCTGGTATTGATATCCCCATTAACCGAGCAGCAAACAAAGCACCCGCCGCAATTTCATCGTTACATGAGAAAATAGCGCTTGGGCGAATATCTTCAGACATTAATTGCTTTGCGCCAAGTACGCCAGATTCAAAAGAATACTCGCCATTAATAATTAACCGCTCATCAAGTGCAATGCCATTGTCAGATAAGGCTTGTTTATAACCTCTTAAACGTTCAACCGTTGACATATGTGCTGCTTCACCGGCAATAAAACCAATGTGTTTATGGCCTAAATCAATGAGATGTTGAGTAATACTTACCGAAGCTGCATGGTCATTTACCATAATGCATGGGGCTAATTCATCGGGTGCTACATCGCCAGACATTATCCGAACAACATCAACATTTAGGTCGATAATTTTTTGGACAAATTCAGGCATTTCAGAGAAAGGTGGGGTGAGCACTAAACCAGCGACTCGTGTCTTTCTAACCATGTCAGCAATTTCATCAAGTACATGTACTGATTTTGCTTGGCAAGGATGAATAAGTAATTCAAAACCTTGTTGTTTACAAGCCGCTAAAATACCATTTTGCATATCAATGACATAATATGCATTAGGGTTATCATAGATAAAAGCAATGCTGTATGCCTTAGTACCCGCTAAGTTTCGCGCCGCTAAGTTGGGCTGATAATGTAGATCATTTACGGCTTCCATGACTTTATCTCGAGTCAATTGTCGTACAGATGATTCATTGTTCATTACTCTTGAAACGGTTTTTATCGAAACGCCCGCTTGTTTGGCAACATCGTTTATTGTAGCTTTCATCGGTTAAAACGGCCTTGTGTATTATTCTTGTTATGTAACCCTAATGCAGCGCAACAGAGTATTGTTTCTTTGGCACGGCGGCAACTACTTATTTTAAAATAACTCAAACCTTTATACTAATCTATAGAAATAAAGGATAAAAATTCAAATTGACAGCGCTGTCATTATCAAATATGGTACAACATTAAAGGGTTAAATTAATGCACTATAGGAATATTTATGTCAAGTCGTCAAACACTCAATAGTTGGAAAAAGCTGACTCAGCTTGCTCAACAGAAACAATCTCAGCACATGAATGATCTGTTTGCTCAAGACAGTGAACGCTTTGACAAGTTTTCTATAGAGTTACCTAGATTACTGTTAGATTATTCAAAGAACCTCATTGATACTGAAACAATGGATACACTGTTCAAGTTGGCTAGTGAATGTAAAGTTGTTGAATGGCGCGAAAAAATGTTTATTGGCGCAAAAATCAATAAAACAGAAGACCGTGCTGTTCTTCACACAGCTTTACGCCGTAAAAGCAAAGAGCCTCTGATTGTTGATGGTGAGAATGTCACCACCAGCGTTCAAATGCAGTTACAGAAAATGGAAGCTTTTGTAAATCATGTTCGTGAAGGTAAGTGGTTAGGTTATTCAGGAAAGCGTATTACTGATGTGGTTAATATTGGTGTTGGTGGTTCCAACCTTGGTCCACAGATGGTCACCGAGGCGTTAAAACACTACAGTGATAAAAGCATTAATGTTCATTATGTTTCTAATGTAGATGGCGCGCAAATAGTAGAAATACTTCGTCCGCTTGACCCAGAAAGAGTGCTATTTATTGTTTCCAGTAAAACCTTTACCACGACCGAAACTATGACTAATGCTAAAACAGCAATAAGGTGGCTTAGCGCATCGTCGTTTGATGATAATGCGGTCGGTAAACACTTTGTTGCAGTAACCGCGAATAAAGAAAATGCCATGGGGTTTGGCATTAAAGAAGAAAATATTTTCGGGATGTGGGATTGGGTCGGAGGGCGCTTCTCATTATGGTCAGCAATCGGTTTAGCAATAGCGTTAGATCTAGGTTTTGATAAATTTATAGAATTGCTTGATGGCGCTAATGAAATGGACGAACACTTTCAAAGTGCACCACTAGAAAAAAATATGCCAGCAATAATGGCTTTACTTAGCGTTTGGAATACCACCTTTCTAGGAGCTAGATCTCAAGCGATCCTCCCTTACGATCAAACCTTACATATGCTCTCTGCTTATTTACAACAAGCTGAAATGGAGAGTAATGGTAAATCTGTTTCGTGGAATGGTGATGAAGTTGACTATGCCACCGTACCTTCAATATGGGGTGAACTGGGTATTAATGGTCAGCATGCTTTTTATCAGTACCTGCACCAAAGTAATAATGTGGTACCGGCTGATTTTATTGGTTCGGTTGCCAGTGTTACGCCGGTATCTGGTCATCACGAAACGTTAATGTCGAATTTTTTTGCACAGACACAAGCATTAATGACTGGCGTCAATGAAAAGCAAGTTCGTGCTGATTTGAAAGCAAAAGGACGGACAGCTGATTACATCGATAAGGTGGCCCCTCATAAAGTGCACAAAGGGAATCGTCCAACCAACACGATTCTTTTAAAACGCATAGATCCTAAAACGTTAGGCAACTTAATTGCACTCTATGAACATAAAATCTTTGTGCAGGGTATTGTGCTGCAAATATGCTCTTTTGACCAATGGGGCGTTGAATTAGGTAAAGGCTTAGCAGAAAGTATTCATAAAGAGCTGCAAAGCGGTAATGTTGCGCTCAGTCATGATTGCTCTACGCTTAACTTAATGAACTATTATAATAAAGCTAAATAAGCTTTAATTTTACTTTAGTTTACTTTAAACGCTGATAAATTTTCAGCGTTTTTTATTTTTGAAACAATAAAATTACTTGTGTCGACTTCTTTAATGACATTAAATTCTAGTATTCGCTAAAGTAATTTTTTATTCATTAAACGTTACTTTAAATGAATAAAATAGTACTAAAAATGTATAAAAACTGTTTATATGTACGAGAAAAATACAGTGTATTTATAAAAAAACTAAAATAAAACTCTATTGTTTACAGTTTGTTGCATTAAAGGTGCTGATTAAATGGTAATCAAGTGTAGCCAGATGGTCATTTATTGTGTAATGTTTTACCAACCTATGACAACGCTGTCATGAATTAAAAAGACAGCGCTGTCTTTGATAAGGTTATAAAAACATAACTATTATATTTAAAAAAACGTGTGTAAGGGAAAGTCGATGTCAATTCAAAAATTTAAAAAAGGCATGTTAGCGAGTTCAATCGCTCTAGTGCTAGCGGGCGGTGCTACACCATTCGCAATGGCTGCTGAAGAAGTTAAAGCTGCCGAGCAAGAAACTGAAGTAATTGAAGTTCGCGGAATTCGTGGTTCTTTGAAAGAAAATATCAATGCCAAACGCTTCGCTGATAGCGTTGTAGATGTTATTACTGCAGAAGATATCGGTAAATTTCCAGACAAAAACGTTGCTGAGTCGTTATCACGTATTACAGGTGTTGCTGTTAGTCGTGAGTTCGGTGAAGGTGAGAAAATTTCAATCCGTGGTGCTGGTCCAAAATATAACCGTACATTATTAAACGGTCAAACAGTGGGTTCTGCTGATTGGTTTATTCTTGATGAAGCTAACCGTAGTTTTAACTACACCATGTTGCCATCTGTAATTGTGAAAGGATTAGAGGTTCACAAATCAGCTACAGCATCAATGGATGAAGGTTCAATAGGTGGTACTGTTGTTTTAAATACACGACGTCCACTAGAAATGGATGCTAACAGTGTTAGCATTGGGTTAGAAGCACAATACTCTGATGTATCAGAAAAAACAGATCCGCTAGCTTCTGCGATGTATTCTTGGAAAAATGAAGACGAAAATTTCGGTTTTATGGTCTCTGCTGTAAAACAAGACCGTACACTTGAACGCCAAGGCTTTGAAGTTTTAGGCTGGCAAAAATCACCCGATGATGACTTTATTGTTCCTGGTAATTTAGGTGCTCCACGTTTCCTTCAAGACCGTGAACGTTCAACAGTATTTGCTACGTTACAATACGCTCCAAGTGATGAATTGTTAGTTACATTTAATGCACTTCAATCTAAAATGGATGTCGATAACCAAAATGCTAACTTGCTTAATTTCCCAGCAAGAAATAGAGCGACAGCTATTGCCAATGCTACTAAAGTAAAAGATGGCGCTATTTTAGCGACATCAGATCCTTTAGGGCAAGCGTCTTATAATATGATCAACCGTGTTTCAAGCACTGAAACAGAGCAATACCATTTAGATATCGATTATGAAACAGACGATTATACTCTTAACTTTGAAATTGGTACTACAAAAGGTGAAGGCGGAACGATACGTGAAACATCTTGGGAATACAGTGCAGTAGAAGCAGGTTATGATTATGACCTAACAGGTAAGCCAACAGTTAACTTTGGTGTTGATCCTTCTGACGGTTCTGAATTTGCTGCTGGTTGGATTTGGGGTGGTGCTAAGCCTGCTGAAGATAAAGAATCATGGGTTCAGCTAGATCTTGAGGTGCCTGTTAACGTAGGTGCATTCTCTATAGTTAAATTCGGCGTTAAATCAAGAGACGCTGAACGTTCACAAGATCGTGAAGTATATAGTTGGCATGCAACTCAAGCAACAGATCCTAATTCAGATTGGAATGGTACAATGCAATCTATCTTTGCTAGTTGTCCAACAATGGCTGATTGTGATTTAGATGCATTAGGTAGTGTAAATGTTGACACGGCAGCGGGTGGTAACATTGCCAATCAAATTGTACAAAATCGTTCAGTTATGGAAGCATTGGCCTTTGGTCCAGATGCTAGATATGCTAACCATGAAGGTTTAGGTGAAGTTTGGTCGGTTGAAGAAGATATAACTGCCTTATATGTTCAAGGTGATTTTTCTGGTGATGGTTTCCGCGGTAATGTAGGTCTTCGTTACGTTTCTACTGAGCAGACATCTTCAGGTTATGAATATTCAAATGATTCTTCAGGTTTACGTACTAAAAATGGTAGCTGGTTAAACCCTTCTAGTATTGAGTGGGTAAGTCAAGATAATGATTATGCTGAGTTCTTACCTAGCTTTAATATCGCTTTGGACCTTGCTGAAGATCAAATCTTACGTATTGGTGCTGCACGTGTAATGTCTCGTCAAAACTGGCAGGATATTTCAGGTAATGAATCTATGGGGGCGTTATCAACAACGGCCCAAAATACAGGTACTCGTGGTAATCCTCAATTAAGACCTATCATCGCAAACCAATTTGATATCTCTTATGAGTATTACTATGCAGACGCATCTTTATTTTCTGCAGCATACTTTGTGAAAGATCTTAATACATTACGTACTAGCACTATCGATACTCAACCTAGATTTTTTGAGAGAGAAAATCAGTTTGTTGATGTTGATTTCACTCAACCGGGTAATGGTTTTGGTGGATTATTAGACGGTGTTGAATTAAGTCTTCAGCATGACTTCGGTGGCTACGGTGCAAGTATTAACTACACTTATACAAATTCAGACGCAGATGAAGAGCGTGATGAAGCTAACCTTGGTTCTGGTTTAATTGAAGGTACATCTGAAAATTCATTGAACCTAACTGCATACTATGAAAATGATACTTTTGGTGCTCGCATTATGTATAACTATCGTAGTGCATGGTACAAAGGAATTAACTTCTCAGGTATTGAAGTTTATAACGATGACTTTGGTCAGTGGGATGCAAGTGCAAACTGGAACTTCAGTGAAAATGTAACATTTACGCTTGAAGCTGTTAACCTTGGTGATGAAGAAATATTTGAATACAATGTTGATAAAGCACGTTTAGTATCACTATATTCGAACGGTCGTCGCTTTGTTGCTGGTGTACGTCTTAACTTCTAATTATTGAGTTAACATTGACATGATAAGTAAGTCGAGCTTAGGCTCGGCTTTTTTTCTAGTGAATATCTTATAAATATTACATATTTAATTTTAATCAGATTCAGAGAGTTGCATGAATTCACCAATAAAAAATATTGCGATCGTAGGCGGAGGAACAGCTGGTTGGTTAACTGCTTGTATACTTGCGAAACAATTAAATAATGCGAATGATGTAACAACAACTATTACCCTTATTGAGTCTGCTGATATACCACCTGTTGGCGTAGGTGAAGGTACAGTGCCTACCATGCGTCAGACCTTAAGAATGATTGGAGTTAATGAAACTGAATTCATTCAAGAATGTGATGTTACGTTTAAGCAGTCAATTAAGTTTGTAGATTGGCTACATACGCCGAAATCAGCACATCACCACAGTTATCATCATTTATTTAATTACCCTCAAACTCCTGGCTTCGATCTCACGCCTTATTGGTTATTAAATAAAGGAAATGATAGCTATGCAAGTCATGTCAGCTTTCAAGAAACGATATGCGATTTACATTTAAGTCCAAAACGCATTACCGACAAAGAGTATGCTGGTACATTAGAGTATGCTTATCACTTAGATGCAGGGAAATTTTCAAAATTCCTAGCGAAACATGGTTGTAAAAACTTAGGCATTAATCATCGAATATTGACTATTGAGGAGGTTGTTTTATTCCCTGACGGAAGTATCGAAAAACTAAGAGCAAAAGATAGTCAAACAGTAGATGCAGACTTTTTTGTTGATTGCTCAGGTTTCTCTAGTCGTTTAATGGGGCAAGCATTAAAGGTTAGTTTTGTCAGTAAAGCTCATCAGTTACTTGTTGATAATGCGCTTGCTATTCAAGTTCCGTATGCTGATGAAGAAAAAGAAATTCCACCTTATACCATTTCAACAGCTCATGAAGCTGGTTGGACATGGGATATAGGGCTTTCGAAAAGAAGAGGTGTTGGTTATGTTTATTCTTCAAATCACACATCCCATGATAGAGCAGAAGAAATTTTAAGAAATTATATCGGTGATGAGTCTGCTGATTTATCAGCCAGACGCATACCTATGGAAGTAGGGTACCGAGAAAAGTTTTGGCACAAAAACTGTGTAGCGATAGGTCTTTCTGCAGGTTTTGTTGAGCCTTTAGAAGCAACGGCATTACTTATTGTAGAAGCTACAGCCAAGTTACTCGCCGAGAAACTCCCAACAACTACCCATGGAATGGTCTATGCTGAAAAATCATTTAATGATATTAGTCGGACAGCATGGGATAAAGTCATCGATTTTATTAAATTACATTACTTTTTAAGTAAACGACGCGATAACGAGTTTTGGTTAGATAATGTTAACCCCAAAACAGCACCTGATAGCTTATTAGAAAAGCTGGAATATTGGCGATTTAACTTACCCACCCAATCAGATTTTTCGAGTAAATATGAAGTGTTTCAATTAGAGAATTACCAGTACGTACTTTATGGTATGGATTTTATGACAGATCTTAGCCAAATAAGTGAACGTTATCCTCATATTGACCAAGCAAACAAAGCTATAAAGAGAATTAAACAACATGCTTTGCAAGCCCAGAAAAGCTTAACGTCGCATCGAGATATTATTAATAAAATAAAAAAGTATGGCATAAGCAAAATATAAGGTATTTTTTTGCTTATACCTCAACAGAAATTTAAGAGGACTTAACAATGACAACAATAAATATGATTCCACTAGATTCCGTTAAACATAAAAACTTACGTGTAAATGTTGACCGTAACTATGCACACGTTAGTAATCAAAATATGACGCCTTTACTCGCTTCTGAGTTTATACCTGCATCAACAAATTTCCCTATTGTTTTTGTTAAACAACAAGAAACAGGAAAATTCAAAAGTGTGGGTTTGTTAGGTCTTAATGCCAAAGAAAACTTAGTTTTTGCTAATAATAAAGTGCGTAGCAACTATATTCCTTTAAATATTAGGCGTTATCCTTTTGCTGCAGGTGGAAAAGTAGCGGATGAAAGTGAAATGATCTTATGTATCGATGAGAACAGTGCACTTTTGAATGAAAAAGAAGGTGTTCAAATTTTTGATGAAGATGGCAAGCCTTCAGAAGCAACTCAGCAAGTTACAAATATGCTTACTGACATTTTAGCGAAAGATGCAGCAACGGATATTTTTATTACCTTCTTAGTTGAAAATGACTTATTACAACCAGCAGAGGTAACACTTACCCTAGGTGAAGAAGGAGAACGACAGCTTAACGGGCTTTATAAAGTTGATGAAGAAGCACTAAACGAACTTTCAGATGATTTAGTATTAACACTTTACAAGCGTAAATATTTTGCAGCAATTTATGCTCATTTAGCATCCCTTAGTCAATTTGATCGCTTGTTACAGTTAAAGTCTAATTTTACCCCAGAGTAAGAGAGTATATATGTATAAAAGAGCCCTAAAAAGAATTGCTTGTTGGCATAATGTAACGCCTGAGGTATTTAAAGAAGAAATACTCCCCTTACATCAACCTGCAATTTTAAAGGGGCTAGTAAATGATTGGCCTGCTGTAAAGCAGGCGAAACATAGTGTTGAAGGTTTATATCAATATTTTTCTGATTTATATATAGGTGGTGACATCCAATTTGTACGGATACCACCAGAAGAAAAAGGACGATTCTTTTATAACAAAGAAATGACTGATTTTAATTTCAAAAGAGAAGTTGGTCCACTAGATGCATTTTTCCGTGATGTATTAGCCAATAGTAAAGATAACAAAGCGGACACTCTTGCCTTACAAAGTGCGCCAGTTGCTGATTATTTTCCTGAATTTGAAAAGAATAATCCTTTTCAATTTTTTGATAAAAGTGTCCCACCGAGAATTTGGATTGGTAACGATGCTGTGGTATCTGCTCATTATGATGATTCAGAAAATATTGCTTGTGTTGTAAGTGGACAACGAACCTTTACCTTATTTCCTCCAGAGCAAATCGAAAATCTTTATGTAGGTCCTATGGATTTTACCCCCGCAGGGGCTCAGTTGAGTTTAGTTGACTTTAATGAACCTGACTTTGAGAAGTATCCTAAATTTCATCAAGCTCTTGATAATGCACTTGTTGCCGAGCTTGAACCGGGTGACGCTATCTATATTCCGATCCTTTGGTGGCATCATGTTCGGGCTAAGGGAGGCGTCAATGTATTAGTGAATTATTGGGAAGGTGGTTCTATTAATGGCAAAACTAAACCTGTTCCTGCTGATACGATATTAATGGCAATGCTTTCTATTCGTGATTTACCTTTAGTACAAAAGAATACTTGGAAAGCTTTATTTGATTATTTCATCTTCTCAGATCAACACCAAAAGTATGAGCATATCCCCAAAGAAATTAGAGGGATTTTAGAACCTCTAGATGAGCAAACCAAAAAAGGGGTAAAGAAGTGGTTAATAGGACAACTTAAATAAATTGTTAAATAAGTAGTATGGCGTTAATAAATGAGTTTCAGGCGAATATACTCTGAAGGAATTATGAATGAATAAAGCGATAAAAAACATAGTCATTGTTGGTGGCGGCACAGCCGGTTGGATATCTGCAGCAATGTTAGCCAAACAGCATTGTGGTGGTAAAAATTCGAATGTTAGCATCACATTGATTGAATCAGATCAAATATCTACAATAGGGGTTGGTGAAGGTACTTTTCCAACAATGCGAAAAACATTACGCACTATTGGTATTTCTGAAACTGAATTAATTAGACGATGTGACGCTACTTTCAAACAAGGCGCTAAATTTGTTAGCTGGCGCCTGAATGATAAAAAAGAATTTTATTATCATCCTTTCAATGTACCCAGTGGTTATGGCCAGTTTGATATGGCTGCCTATTGGCAGAAGAAAGAAAACCAACAACAATATGGTCGATTTGCTGAAGCAGTAGATTTTCAGGATCAGATATGTGAAGCGGGACTTGCTCCTAAAAAAATAGTGACTCCTGAATATCAATCGATTCTGAATTACGCTTATCATTTTGATGCTAAAAAAGTGGCTGAACTTATTAAAGAAAAAGCCATTGAGATGGGCGTTAACCATGTGGTTGATAAAGTTATTGACGTGAATTTAGATGATAATGGTTACATTGAATATCTGGGCTGTGAAAAAAGTGGACGAATCAATGGTGATTTATTTGTAGATTGTTCAGGATTTGCCGCACTCCTCATTGACAAAACGATGAAAGTCCCGTTTATCTCGGCTAAAAAGTATTTGTTTAATGATTTTGCAATCGCAACGCAAATACCTTATGACGAAGGTGAAGATATTGCTTGTCATACAATCGCAACAGGACAAACTGCTGGCTGGACTTGGGATATTGGCTTAAGTAGTCGTAAAGGTATGGGATATGTATATTCAAGTGACCATACGAGCCATGAAGACGCGATTAAAACCTTTGCAGAGCATATTGGTCCTAAAGCAGAAGGGATGGATTTTAGAAAAATCCCTTTTACTTCAGGATATCGAGAGAAATTTTGGCATAAAAACTGTGTCGCTATTGGTTTGTCAGCTGGATTCTTAGAGCCCTTAGAAGCTTCAGCATTAATCTTGGTCGATAATTCTGTCGAGTGGATAAGTGAACGGCTACCGACTGACTTTAATAGTATGGAAATTATTGCTAAGCAATTTAATAATGGCTTTATTAAAAAGTGGGAAGCAATAATAGACTTTTTGAAACTGCACTATGTGCTTTCAGAAAGAACAGATGAAGCATATTGGCTTGATAATATTCAAAAAGAATCAATGTCAGATCGTTTGCAAGATTTATTAGCGTTGTGGAAATATCATCCACCTCATATTAATGATACTGATGCTCAGTTTGATGTTTTCCCAATTGCGAGTATTCAATATGTTTTATATGGCTTGAATTTCAAAAGCGACTTAAGCAAACAAGACTATTTATATAATAATGATATGCTGGCTAAAAAGCACTTTCAGCAAAACTTGAAAATGCTCGATAAAATTAAAAGTAGCTTACCAAGTCACCGTGAGTTTATTGAAACAATAAAGCTACATGGGCTACAAAAAATTTAAGTTAGCAATAAAGTGATAAACGTTTAGGGATGATCAAAAAGGGATTACCATTTGATTATCCCTTTTTTGATCACATCATCTTGTTGCAATGCTTCACCCATCAAAGGTGTTAGTGACAATTTTATACGTGGTTTCCCTATATCTAAACCCATTGAGGGCTTTATTGTCGCTTCATCAATAGCTCTTGCCACAGCGATTATTTCGTCGATAGGGGAAGGCTTCTTAATTTGCTTAATTTGTTTGGCAAACTTTGTTGCATTGAAATATAACGCGACAGATTTTTTAAATAGTTTCATCCAGTTTTTAGCGTATTCTCTGCCTGAACCGCTTGTTTTATGTAGATAAGTATTAAGCGTCACAAAGAATTTTTTGTTTTCTTCAATGAAGGTATTGTTCGTTAGTTCGATATCTAAGATGCAATTCCACATCGTGTAGGGAATGACAAAGTCTAACTTCCCACCTTGGTATTTAATTTTATTAATAGCGAGTTTTTGAGTTCGCTCTATGAGTTTAGCTTTACAATGCAGGTATAGTTGAATATCAAGCTTGTTGGCAGTCAGTATTTTTTCTAAAACCTCTGATGGAATTTGCTTAACAGTTGGACGATTAATCGTTGCTCGTTTTACATCAATTGTCTCTGGCCAATCAAAATCACCTACTTCGCTAAAGTAACTTAAAGAGCGGTCATACTCTTCAAAAATCCCAACATGAATATCTAAAGTATCAATTAACTCAATAATTTCTAATGCTCTCTTTTCTGTTAATTGACTTTCAGAATAGATCCTTTGCCCATCAAGAAATTTAAGCATGTAATTCGAGGTTTGAACGTTGTCTACATAGGCTGAAAAACTATCAGGTTTAGTCGTTAGGAAGTCCATGAATTCATGGTTATTTCTAATGTAATAATACTCAGATATCAGTCTGTCAACTGGGTGTCTAAGCATCATAAAAATAAATTCTTCTTGATAGGTTTTATTATTTTTATTATCAAAAATATCACCACAAGTAGATGTTTTTGTGTCGAAATCTAAATGACGGTAGTGATAGTCAAGTGGTGTTTGCCACTCTGTACCTTTCATCACACAATTAATACTGGTGCCACCTGTTTTGGGAATATGAATAAATATTGGTTGTTGCTTACTGTTCATAAAATAATTCTCTAAAGTCGGGGCTAACAAAATATTAAATCAAAGCTAATTGGTATCCTACAATATTTATAACAAAAATATTGTCGATTTTACTAACTATTATATTTTGTAGTATATTTATTTTGACAGCGCTGTCAAAATAAGAGATTGTAAGCCTATCCAAAGTTGAAAATTATTTTTCACACCAAACGTCAACAGCATGTGAGTCTTATAAATAATGAATAGAAAACTTTTAGCACTGTTAATTACTGCAACCTCGACATTAATCGCTTGTGGACCGAAACCGGATTCAATGACCGATGCTCTACCTGTAATAGCAACACATAACAGCCCAGTAAGCGCGACTCAAATTGATATCGACAAGATTGCTGAAACCCTCAATGTTAAGTATAAAGTATTGACCAATATACCCAGTGATAAGTGTGATATAAATATCGCCGACGGTAATTGCTTTGAAGTTGAGCTAAGTTTCACCACGACTCAATCTATAACTAGTAAAGATTGGCATATTCACTTTAGCCAAATTGCGCCTATTCAATCCTTTGAAAGTGATGAATTTTCTGTTGTTCATATTAATGGCGATTTACATAAAATATCGTTGAATGATAATTTTAAAGGCTTTACTGCAGGTGAAACCAAAACCTTATTGTTTAGAGCTATGTTTTGGTCGTTGTCTGAAACAGATGCTTTACCTAACTATATTGTCAGTGCAAATAATTTACAACCGCGTGTAATAGCCAGTACCAAGCCATATACAAACAGTGAAACAGGATTAGAAGTACTGCCTTATGTTGTGCCATTCACTGATGTTGAAAAGCAGTTTAAACGCACCGCCCAAGATTCTACTCAGTGGCTCGATGCGGCAAGTTTATATCAAAGAAATAGCCAATTAGGTGAGCAAAAGCTCGATGTGAGCAAGGTGATTATACCTACGCCAAAGTCGATTATTTATAGTAAGAATAATGCTCAGCTTAGTCTTACTTCTGGTATTAATGTTGATTATGGCAATGTCGAAAAAGATGATGTTATCGTAGCCATTAATCGCTTAGATACCTTAGGTATTGCTAATAATACTCAAGGTAAGCCTGTCACGTTAAGACTGGTTGAAGACAACAGCAAAATGATTGGTAGTTACCAATTAGACATCACCACAACAGATATTAAGATAACAGGTGTTGACGGCGCTGGTGTTTTTAATGGCTTGCAATCATTATCAAGCTTAATCACCTTAGGTTCAACGCAAGTAACTGTGCTAACGATTAATGATGAACCTCATTATGAGTTTCGCGGTTTGTTAATTGATGTTGCGCGTAACTTTCACGATAAGACCTTTATTTTAACGCTGCTTGATCAAATGGCAGCTTATAAACTTAATAAGCTACATTTACACTTAGGTGATGATGAAGGCTGGCGATTAGAAATCCCTTCGCTCCCCGAGTTAACCGAAGTGAGTAGTAGGCGCTGTTTTGATTTAAACGATAAAAATTGTTTATTACCACAACTGGGCGCGGGTATTGACCCTAAAAGTGAAGTCAATGGCTATTATTCTGTGGCTGACTATCAAGAAATATTAAAAGCGGCAACGGCCCGTCATATTCAAGTGATCCCCTCTTTAGATATGCCTGGGCATTCGCGTGCCGCGATTAAAGCGATGGCAGCGCGTAGTAAAAAATACGCTATAGCTGAGCAAGATGACAAAGCAAAACAGTTTATCCTCCATGATGCTAATGACCGAACGGTCTATTCATCCGTGCAATTTTACAATGATAATACCATCAACGTTTGTTTAGAGTCTTCTTACGATTTTGTTACTGAAGTGATGACTCAAGTTAAGAAAATTCATGCTGATGGTGGTCAACCGTTAACGCGTTATCACATTGGCGCAGATGAAACTGCGGGCGCTTGGATAGAGTCTCAAGCCTGTAAAGACTTTATTGCCAATAACGATAAAGGTGTCAAAAAAATGAGTGAACTTGGTGCTTATTTTATTGAGCGTGTTGCTGGTATTTTATCCGCATTAGACATAGAAACTGCAGGTTGGAGCGATGGTATGGAGCATACCCGCAAAGAGAATATGCCAGCTATTGTTCAGTCGAATGCTTGGGATACATTAGCGTGGGGAGGTCATAACAAAACCCATCAATTGGTCAATAGAGATTGGCAAGTTGTGCTGTCATCACCCGATGTACTATATTTTGATTTCCCTTATGAAGCAGATCCCAAAGAACATGGTTATTATTGGGCCTCCCGCCACACTAACACCGAAAAAGTCTTTCAATTTATACCCAACAATTTACCTATTCATGCGGAGTTTTGGTTAGACCGTCAAGACAACCCTTATCAAGCCGATGATAGCCAAACCCCGATGAAGTTAGGTAATCGTTTCCTCGGTATCCAAGGGCAGTTATGGAGTGAAAATACTCGCACTGACCATATGGCGCAATATAAATTATTTCCACGACTCTTCGCTTTAGCCGAGCGTGCATGGCACTTAGCTGATTGGACAGTTCCTTATAATTATCAAGGTGCTAAGTACAATCAGGCAACTAAAGTTTTTAGTGCACAGAAAAAAGCCCAGCGCGATCAACAGTGGCAATTGTTTGCGAATACTATCGGTCAAAAAGCCTTAATTAAATTAGAAAATGATAACATTTTTTATCGATTACCTACCGTAGGTGCCATGGTAAAAGAGGGGAAACTTTATGCCAACATTGCTTTTCCTGGTATCGCTATTGAGTATCAAGTACCAGCGGGAAATTGGACCCGTTACCAAGGGCCAGTAGCTATTGAGGGCACAGTAAACGTTCGCAGTATTAGCTTTGATGGACAACGTAAAGGTCGGGCAGTAACGATTAATAGCCACTAATTTAGGGATTACGCTCTTGGCGGGCTAGTTAACAAAGCCGTCTTAATCAGACTATTCATTATTTATTTTGTAATAGAAAAATAAAAAAAGCCTTTTTATTAAAAAAACAAATGACAACGCTGTCATTTGTCGTTAAGATAAAATCAGATTACATTTTAGGCACTGGCTGTTTATTGAGCATTGTGATTAAAATAATAAATATAGAGACATGAGGTCAACATGCTGAGCAGCAGCGGCAACAACGAAATATTCTTAGGCATAGATGGCGGTGGCAGCAAATGTAAAGCTATCCTAGTGTCGAATGATAATAAAATATTAGGTACTGGCATTGCAGGGCCTGCTAACCCGTTGCACGGTTATGAACAGGCTATAAGTTCAATTGCTGAGTCTGCTAAGTTAGCACTTAAAAATGCTGGGATTGATGAAAGTGAGCTTGGTAATATCATTGCCGGTGTTGGTCTTGCAGGGGTGAATTTACCGGTTTTATTTGAACAAATGTCAAACTGGCAGCATCCGTTTAAAAAGATGTATCTTGCCACTGATTTACTTATTGCTTGTCTTGGAGCTCACGATGGTAAAGACGGTGCAGTGATGATAACGGGGACTGGTTCATGTGGCTTTTCATATGTTGATGGTCATCCATATATTGTTGGCGCTCATGGTTTTCCTCATGGAGATAAAGGTAGCGGTGCATGGTTTGGGTTACAGGCGGCAAAACAATCTTTGTTATCACTCGATGGTCTCATTCCTCATTCATCCATTAATGACAAAGTATTAGCGTTATTAAATGTCAAAGATGATGTTGAATTAGTCGAAGTGATTGCTGGTAAGCCAGCAGCTTTTTATGCCCTTATGGCTAATTTGGTTTTTGACTCTGCTGAAGAAGGTGACAAAATCGCGTTAGATATTGTTACACAAGGCGCTGAATATATTAGCCATGTGGCTAGGCAGTTATTAAAGCAAAATCCACCCGCCATTGCATTAATTGGTGGCTTAACACCAAGAATAAAACCTTGGTTAGATAAAGATATTAAACGACAATTGATTGAGCCAAAACATCCACCAGAAGTGGGTTCAGTGATTTATGCTAAACAACAACTTGCTTTAAAGTAAAACCTAGCCAATTAATTGATATAATTTAAGGAACAAGCATTGCTATGACTATATTTCGTCTTTACGTTAAAAAATTATTTGATGGTCAAAACTTTATTGACCACCAAGTGTTAACGATCACCGATGGAAAAATCACAGCATTTGATAATAATATCTCTGACGTTGATGATGTACTTGATGGTTTAGTGGTCCCAGGCTTTATTGATTTACAGGTCAACGGAGGCGGAGGTGCACTATTTAACGACTCTCCATCATTAACAAACATTAAAACTATCATGGCCGCTCATGCCAAGTTTGGTACTACAGCGATGTTACCTACCCTTATAACCGATAAAATATCAGTGATGCAACAGGCTGCAAAAGCAATGGCAGAAGCAATGGCAGAAAAAACACCAGGTATTATTGGTATTCACTTTGAAGGCCCACATTTATCTGTTGCTAAAAAAGGGGCACATATTGAGGAGCACATTCGCGCCATTTCACCACAAGAGTGGCAAGTGCTTGAACGTAAAGATATCGGGCAAATACTGGTGACACTTGCCCCTGAAACAGTAAATGTTGATGACATTGCTCGCATGGTTTCGTTGGGTATTAAGGTGTGCTTAGGCCACACCAATGCTGATTTTAACACCGCACAAAAAGCGTTAGAGGCGGGTGCTGACGGCTTTACTCATTTGTATAATGCTATGTCGGCAATACAGGGCAGAGAGCCCGGTGTAACCGGTTGTGCTTTGCTCAATGATCAAGCAAGTTGTGGCTTAATTGTTGATGGTCATCATGTTAATTACGAGAGCTGTAAATTAGCGCTTAAAACTAAACCTGCAGGAACGATTTTCTTAGTCACCGATGCAATGCCACCGGTAGGTACAAGCGATGTTGAGTTTACTTTAGTTGGTAAAAAAGTGCGGCTTGAAAATGGCAAGTTAACGTCAACAACAGGGGAGTTGGCAGGGTCGGTGTTGAATATGGCGCAAGCAGTAGCAAATACTCATTTAGGCCTGAGGTTACCTTTAGATGAAGCGCTTAGAATGGCCTCTAAATACCCGGCCAATTATATTAAGCAAAGTGATATTCGTGGCAGTTTAACAATAGATAGTCAAGCTGACTTTGTTGAGCTTAACGATAATTTTACCGTGAAATCGACCTGGATCTCAGGGCAAGCCATTTATAGAAAATAACTAATTTAACCTATCATAAAACAATAATAACAAGACAAACATTGAGGAATATATGGAACAGATAATAACAAGTGATAAACCCAAAAGTAATGCATTGCCTATGGCAATTGTCGCGGTACTCTTTTTTATATTAGGCTTTGCTACTTGGCTTAATGGGTCATTAATGCCCTACCTAAAACAAATACTCCAGCTGACACCCTTTCAAGCATCACTAATATTATTCTCCTTTTATATTGCTGTTACTTTTACTGCGCTGCCGTCAGCAACGATTATTCGTAAAGTAGGCTATAAAAATGGTATGGCTTTGGGAATGGCCACCATGATGGTAGCAGGCTTATTATTTATTCCTGCTGCTCAAACCCAAATTTTTGCCTTGTTTTTGTTTGCTCAGTTAGTGATGGGTTCGGGTATTACTTTATTACAAACAGCTGTTAATCCTTATGTTGTCCGTTTAGGTCCTGAGGAATCTGCTGCAGCACGTATTAGTGTTATGGGAATTTTAAACAAAGGTGCTGGTGTTATTGCGCCTTTAGTTTTTACCGCCTTAATTTTGAGTGGCTTTGAAGGTCATTCAACCGAAGTACTAACCCAAGCCAGTATTGATGAGATGGCTAACTCGTTGGTACTTCCTTATTTAGGTATGGCGATTTTCATTGGTTTACTCGGTTTTGCTGTGAAAAAATCATCACTTCCAGAATTACCCAGTGAAGATGAGGAAGAAGGAGCAAATAGCAAAGGACATATTAAAGAAGCATTATCTCACCCCAATCTAGCATTAGGTGTATTAACTATCTTTTTCTACGTTGCGGTTGAAGTGATAGCTGGCGACACAATAGGTACATTTGCCTTGTCTCTAGGCGTTGAAAATTACAGCATAATGACCTCATACACTATGATATGTATGGTGGTAGGTTACATATTAGGGATCTTTTTAATTCCTCGTTTTATTTCTCAACAAAAAGCCTTAACTGTTTCAGCCCTGCTGGGGTTGGTGCTAAGTTTAGGTGTGGTCTTTGGTAACAATAATTCATACGCTATCGCTAATATAGTCCTTGTTCCTTTTGGAGGGGCAGAACTACCCGATACCTTGATGCTTATTGCATTGCTTGGTTTGGCTAATGCGATTGTTTGGCCTGCTGTTTTTCCATTAGCACTCTCTGGAATGGGAAAATTAACCAGTGTGGGCTCGGCATTATTAGTTATGGGTATTTCAGGAGGGGCATTTGGTCCACTATTTTGGGGCTTGGCAAGCGGTTCATCACTCGGTCAACAAGGGGGTTATATTGTGATGTTACCTTGTTATTTATTTATTCTATTTTATGCGCTTAAGGGCCATAAAATGAAAAGTTGGAAATAATATAGATTCTCTGGACAGTTTCTAAATATTTTGAAAAATTTATCCATATGGATATCCGATCTCACTAGTTGAGGATGCGTTAAACGATCTGATTTGATCGACCCTGGGTTTTATACTCAGGGTTTTTTTTTACTTAAAATTTACAGTAAGATACAACAATTGCTTAAAGATAACTCCGAGTTAACTTAGTGTTAACTTAACTTATTGATTTGATTGTATAATTAGCTTTGTGTTTTTTACTGTGTTACTTTGTTTGGGTACAAGGCTTACTGATTTTTTATTTTTAGCTATTGCTGAACAATAAAGTTTATAAGTGGCTTTAACTTGATGAATTTATAGCTCAACAATAATAAGAGTGAATAATGCAAATCTACCAAGAAAAGATAGTAACCTTGATTTATTACAGTGATGACTCCCTAGAACTTCTACATAAGATTGAATCATTTTTACAATCTGCAGAAGGGCGTGTGGTTATTCCTGAAAGCTTTAAGAAAGGTAAGTCGATTATTGCTGTTTGTGAAGGTGAGATTAATATTCTTAATAAAATTGGTGATCGTATTATTTCGGCTTATGATGTTGCTTAATTAAACAATTAAACAATTAAACAATTAAACAATTAAACAATTACAATAAAAAACGCTACACCAAGACAAATATAATATTTATCTTGGTGTAGCGTTTTTTGTTTTTTACTAGTAGGTTTTCTTTTCTAACTGTTCTTTACTGTAACTGGGTTTTTGATGCTTTTCACCCATGTCATCAGCTAATTCTTTGGGTATGTAGTTCTCGTCATGTTTAGCTAACACTTCAGAGGCCTCAATAAAATTGCCATTAACTAACATACCATTTGCGACTATACCTTGGCCTTCACGAAATAAATCAGGCAGTATGCCGTCATAATGCACCTTGATGACAGGGTCAGAATCATTAAAAACTATCGGCATTCTCATATCTACAAGTTCAAAAGTCACGTCTAAACTTGATGGGTCACGCTTAACACTACCAGGTACCACTAAACCACCAATGCGAAGACGTTGGCCGTCAATAGGCTTTATGCCGGTATCATCTTTACCCTGATATATTTCAGAGGGTTTATAGAAAAGATCTATATTTTGGCTTAATGCATAAAGCACAAATCCAGCAACGACACTTAGGCCGACTAAAATAGATATAACGATGGTTAAACGTTTCTTACGACGTGGATTCATGAAACAACCTTATTAGAGTTTTTGGGTAAATTTTTTAAAACAGCGATATTGCTATCAGTTTGCTCTGCTTGCGCTGAATTTTGTTGAGCCGCTTTGCGTAACTTCTTCTCGCGCTGTAAACGAAGTGCTATTTTTTGTTTAACCTTTTTATGGTTGCTAAGACTGCTATAAATTAACGCGGCTAATAAAAAAGCACTAACGCCATAAGACAACCAAACAAAAAAAGCATAACCACCCATATGAAAAAAGGCTGAAATACTATCAAACTGCATTATTTAATGCCCTCTGCGGTGATCAATTCACGTACCCAAGGACGCATGCTATTACGTGCTAATATTTCGGTACGAAAACGGATAGAAATAACAAATGTTACCAACATGGCGATGCCTAAAAAGCAGATAACAAATGGCCAGAACATATCCATACTCATTGAGGGAGCGCTCATTTTACTTACGGTTGCTCCCTGATGAAGGGTATTCCACCATTCGACAGAATATTTAATAATAGGAATGTTGACAACGCCAACGAGTGATAGAATACCTGCGGCTTTACCTGCAAGGTTTTTATCTTCAAAGGCATTGTGTAAAGCAATAACACCTAAATAGAGAAAAAGTAGCACTAATTCAGATGTTAAACGGGCATCCCAAATCCACCAAGTTCCCCACATAGGTTTACCCCATGCGGCGCCAGTAAATAATGCTATAGCGGTAATAACCGCTCCTACGGGGGCCATGGCTGCCGCCGATGCATCAGCCAGCCTGAACTGCCAGACTAAACTACAAAAAGCTGCTGATGCCATAGCCATATATATACTCATTGATAATATAGCTGTTGGCACATGGATATAAAAAATTCTGAAACTGTCACCTTGTTGGTAATCAGCTGGCGCAAAAACTAACGCCCAGATAATGCCAATAGTGAGTAAAGTAATCGTAATTTTTGCAATCCAAGGTAATAGTTTACCGACAAAGCGATACGACACTTCTGGATTTGCATAAGGATGTAACCATTTCCACATTAGTTGGTACTCACTTTTAGCGCTGCACTAACAGCAAAGGGGGCTAAGGTTAACGAGCCAAAAAACAATGCGGCAATTATAGCAAGTTGTCCGCTGTAAGGTAAGTTCATTGCCGCAGTATCTATGGCACTTGTCGCAAAAATCAATATTGGAATATACAGCGGTAAGACTAATAAGCTGAGTAATACGCCACCTTTTTTAATACCTACCGTTAGCGCAACACCAATAGCACCGAGTAAACTGAGCACGGGTGTACCTAAAAGTAATGTGAGCATTAATGCGCCATAGCTATTTTCATCTAAATGTAACAATACGGCAAGTAACGGCGCAATAAAAATAAGGGGTAAGCCAGTAACCAACCAATGTGCAATAATTTTAGCAAGCACCAATATAAATATGGGATGAGGGCTCAGCATCATTTGTTCTAAGGAACCATCTTCGTGATCAGATTTAAATAAGCGGTCGAGTGATAATAATGTCGCAAGTAAAGCCGCAACCCAAATAATTCCCGGTGCAATGCGCGCTAAAGTTGTCGACTCAGGACCAATACCCAGTGGGAATAAAGTCACGACAATAATAAAAAATAACAGTGGATTAATAATATCGTCGCGATGACGAAAGGCAATTGTAAGATCTCTTTTGATGATTAAGCTAAAAGCGGACGTATATGATAAATTATTAACGGTTGTCATGTTATTATCTCTAATAAAATCGGTAATCTAAAGTGATTTTTTTCACCTTATCTTCAGGATATGATAAGTCTTGGTGTGTGGTCAAAATAACACAGCCACCACGCTGAGCATGTGCGAGAAACAATTGCTCTAATGTATTGACACCACGCTTATCGATGGCGGTGAAAGGTTCGTCTAATATCCAAATAGGCGCGGTACTTTGCCATAAACGTGCAAGTGCAATACGCCGATGCTGCCCGGCACTTAAATGTGAGGCAAGGGCATCTTCAAAACCTAACAAGTTTACTTTTTCTAAGGTTTCTTCTGCTGTTGAAATGTCATTGCCATGCAAGGCAAGATTAAACACTAGGTTCTCTTGAGCGGTCATTTCACCTTTGACGCCCGGTAAATGTCCTAAATAGAGTAAGTTTTGATGAAAGGTATCGCTATGGTCAACAATATTTTCTTGTTGGAATAACACGCTACCGTCATAGGGTTGAGATAAACCGGCTAAAATACGTAATAAGCTAGTTTTACCTGATCCATTTGGGCCTTCCACCTGTATAATATCACCGCTAGATACTGAAAAATTAAGTGCTTCAAATAATATTCTATCTTCACGAATACAAGTTAATTCGTTAGCACAGAGCAATACTTGTTTATTCGCTCGTTCGTTCGGTGGTTGAATATTTTGAGAGTTTGCCAAAAGAATCACTTTTTAAATAATTTAAATACCAAATTTATGGAACAACTATTAACGTAATTTGCTACATAAAGAGTTGATTTAGATCGTAATACCAAGTTGGGTATTATCATACTATATCGGTCGGTAAAGGCTAGCCCTAGCAATGAGAAAATTAATCATTTATTTTCGTATTACATTGATGAAATTACTCACCATATAGTGCTAGAATTACCAAAATTTTTAGTTTGAATTGTTTTTCTTTAACTTTCTATTTACCGTTAATTGAACAACAAACTCACTAAAACGCCATATTAATGGTGTCTTTAATTGATAATTTTTGTATTCAGTATATACGCTGAATCGGAGAAAGTAATGATCCCTGAAGTAATGCTCCCTGAGTTAGGACATTTCGCCCTTATAATTGGTTTAGCTTTTGCAATATGTTTAAGCATTATTCCATTAGTAGGATTGGCAAGTAATCAAGAGCGATTAGTCGGCTATGCTAAACCCTTAACCTTCGGTATGTTTGCCTTTACTACCATTAGTCTTATTATTCTCGGTTGGAGCTTTGTCGTTGACGATTTTTCCGTCAAATATATTGCAGGTCATTCAAATTCTTTTTTACCTTATTATTTTAAAATAAGTGCCGTCTGGGGTGGGCATGAAGGTTCGCTGTTGTTGTGGGTTTTTTCACTCACTGCTTGGACCGCCGCCGTTGCTAAATTCAGTAAAGGCATCGACGAAGCCTTTATTGCTAGGGTATTAGCGGTATTGGGTATGATAGCTGTTGGCTTTATGCTGTTTACGTTATTAACCTCTAACCCCTTTGAACGCTTATGGCCGATGGTCCCCACAGAAGGTCGCGATTTAAACCCATTACTACAAGATATTGGCTTAATTATTCACCCGCCGATGCTTTACTTAGGTTACGTCGGTTTCTCTGTTGCTTTTGCTTTTGCTGTTGCTGCGTTAATGTGTGGCAAGTTAGATGCTGCTTGGGCTCGATGGGCAAGACCTTGGACTGTTGCCGCATGGATATTTTTAACTTTAGGTATCGCTTTAGGTAGTTGGTGGGCTTATTACGAACTTGGCTGGGGCGGATGGTGGTTCTGGGATCCAGTAGAAAATGCTTCCTTTATGCCATGGTTGGTTGGTACGGCACTTATCCATTCATTAGCGGTAACTGAAAAACGTGGTACGTTCAGGAATTGGACCGTGTTATTAGCAATATTTGCCTTTAGTTTAAGCCTGTTGGGGACTTTCTTAGTACGTTCAGGTGTTATCACTTCTGTACATTCGTTTGCCGCAGACCCTGGTCGTGGTTTATTTATTTTATTATTACTGGCAATTGCGGTCGGTGGTTCATTAACACTTTATGCCTTTAGAGCAAGTACAGTGCAAACGTTTAGTCGTTTTGCCTTGTATTCTCGTGAAACGGCACTGCTTATTTGTAACATTATTTTAGTAGTGGCAACGGTTACTGTCTTGCTGGGCACCTTGTATCCGTTGTTGGTTGATTCTATGGGCTTAGGAAAAATTTCTGTTGGGGCTCCGTATTTTAATGCGGTGTTTGTGCCGATCATGAGTTTGCTTTTTGTTGTCATGGGAATTGGTCCGTTAATTCGCTGGAAAAAAGCTAAGCAAGGTGAATTGCGTAAACAAATGATGAGTCCATTAGTGATCAGCGTTATTGTTGGTATTGCTTTCCCATTTTTATACGGTGGTGAATTTGTACCTTTGGTTACCATGGGGATAGGTTTAGCCTGTTGGGTTTTTCTGGTCGTTCTTAAAGAATTAATTAATCAAATAAACTCGGGTAGTGACAAAGGGAAATTCTCTAAGTTGACATTAAGCCAATGGGGTATGACCTGTGCTCACATGGGGATAGCGATCACTATTGTTGGTGTAACGATAGTCTCTGTTTATGAAAGTGAAACTAACGTAAAAATTCACGTCAATGAGAAAGTTAAAATTTCTGATACCGATTATGAAATCGTTTTTAAAGGTATTAAGCAGGTAAAAGGTGCTAACTATAGTGCCGAACAAGGCCAGATAGAAGTCTACAATAATGGTGACTTTGTTACGCTTTTGAAACCGGAACGTCGCACATACTTAGTACAGACCATGGGAATGACTGAAGCGGGTATTGACCCAGGTTTATTTCGTGATATTTATGTGGCATTAGGTGATCCCTTAGAAGGAAATGCTTGGGCAGTTCGTGTTCATTACAAACCCTTTGTTCGTTGGATATGGTTGGGGGCAATATTTATGTCGTTCGGTGGGTTTTTAGCGATATTAGACAAACGCTACCGTCGTAAAAAGGTCAGTAACACCACTAAGAGCAAGTCAATAAACACAGCTAGCGCTGATAAACTAGCAACAAATAATCAGGGAAATGCTTGATGGGTAAGTTAATTCGTTTAATTCCACTGATATTGTTTATCGCTTTAGGGGCTATTTTATTTCGCGGTTTATCGCTTAATCCTACAGAGTTACCTTCGGCGTTGATTGGTAAAAAATTCCCTGAGTTCAGCTTACACTCGGTATTAAACGCTGATCGAACTGTCACGACAGCTGACTTTAAACCGGGTATAAAACTGGTGAATGTTTGGGGAACTTGGTGTCCATCGTGTCGTTATGAGCACGAATATTTGAACGAATTGTCTAAAACAAATCGTTTTACTATTTATGGTTTAAATTATGATGATCAACGTGTTGATGCCGCAAAGTGGTTAACCGAGTTAGGTAATCCTTATCAATTCTCAGCCTTTGATGAAGAGGGAAAATTAAGTGTTAATCTAGGGGTATACGCAGCACCAGAAACTTTTGTGGTGGATCACAGTAATATTATTCGCAAGCGATATGCGGGTCCATTAACGCCGCAAGTTTGGCAAAATGAATTTGAGCCCCTTATTACTCAAATAGAAGCAGAATTTTTAGTTTCGTCAACGAGCAAAGGAAGCCAGTAATGATGTTCAATAAATTGTTAGTTGCCGCATTTTTAACGACGGTTACCTTGCTCAGTTCATTTGTTTTAGCCGGCCCGGTTGATACTTATGTCTTTAAAGATAAGGTCACAGAAATTCGTTTTAATGCCCTTAATAAAGAATTACGTTGCCCTAAATGCCAAAATCAAAATTTGGCTGATTCTAATTCACCTATTGCCGAAGATCTTCGCCGTGAAGTTTATGACATGCTTCAACAAGGTAAGGCTGATATGGAGATTGTTGATTTTATGGTGTCACGCTACGGTGAATTTGTTTTATATCGCCCTAGGGTCTCTAGCTTAACTTATCTTTTATGGTATGGCCCTGCAGGGCTATTATTTATTGGTGTGATAGTCGTTGTTATTATTATTCGTCGAAAGCCGGTTAAAAATGCCCAACAACCGTTAAGCAATGATCAAAAAAATAAACTTGATCAAATTCTAAAGCATAAATAAGGCTGTCTCATGGAATTAATTTTTATCATTATTGTCTTTTTATTGCTGGTTTTAGCAGTAGTGTGGGCACCATTTCTTAAACAACACCAAAACAACATCTCGATTGATGACACTCAGCGTGACGAAACTAATGTGCGCTTATACCACGAGCATAAAGCTGAGATAGAAAAAGACTTTCAGCAAAATAATATTGATGATGAAAATTACCAATATTTATTAACAGAGCTAGATAATACTTTATTGCAAGATATGGAAAATCAAGACCTTGCAGATAAAACGCCGCAAGAAACGAAAGTATTGGCTATGGCTTGGCCTATTGGTTTGTCTGTTTTTATTTTAGCTTTTAGTTTTTATCTATATGCTGAAATAGGCACTTATGAAAAACTGACAACAATGACGCCTCAAGAGCCAATGCAACAATCGGCTAATGCGGAACAACAAACTATTAATCAATTAAAACGCTTAATGGATGTCACTAAAACCGAACCAGACAACTCAGATGCTTGGTACGCTCTAGGTCAATCTTTAGTCACCGTCGGTGAATTTGACAGTGCAGTAAAAGCTTATGACCAAGTCTTACGCATTGAAGGCCCGCAAGCCGATGTGTTTGGTGCTAAAGCCCAAGCGATTTACTACAAGAACGAACAACAAATTGATGAAAGGGTGCAAGGGTTTATTGATCAGGCTTTAGCGATAGACCCTAGTGATCCTTCCACAAACATATTACTAGGTATGCATAGTTTTACTGCTGGTCAGTATCAAGTGGCTATTTCTCATTGGCAACGTGTTGTTGATTCAGATAAAAAGAATGTCAATAAGCAAGCATTGCTTGAAGTTATTGATGAAGCGAAAAAGCGTATCGCCCAACCCAATATGACCGACGATGCTAACAGTCAAATCGAACCAAGTATTCCTGGTCCCAAGCTAACGGTTAACGTTACATTAAGTGATGAAATACAAACATTGCTGTCACAGGGTGATGATAAAACGGTTTTCATTTATGCTATATCTGCAGATACTTCTCGTGGGCGTATGCCTCTTGCCGCCGTTAAATTAGTTGCAAGTGATTTGCCCATAACGATAGTACTTAACGATGCAAGTGCTATGACGCCACAAGCTAAGTTGAGTGATGTCGATACGGTACATATTTATGCCGTTGTTTCTGCTTCAGGCGGCGCTGGTATTAAATCAGGCGATTTCAAAGCTGAACTTAATAATGTAGCTGTAACGACTACAGAGCAATTAAATTTAGTCATTAGTAATATCGTTCCATAATTTAAAATAGTATGGGTTTAAGCCTTTTAACACATCAGATTGAACTGATTCTTGTTTGGTGTGTTAGGGTAAACTAATCTGTGGTGTTTTTTTCGTCATTTAAAAAAATAGAGTATCTAATTCATGTCTAAATTTAGTGGACGTTTTCACGGCCGTACCAAAGAAATACATAATAAAACGGCTAAAGTTGGTGTTTTACTCACCAATCTTGGCACACCTGAAGCGCCTACTGCATCAGCTTTAAGACGCTACTTAGGTGAGTTTTTATCTGATCCTCGGGTCGTTGAAATACCTCGACTTATTTGGTTGATGATCTTGCATGGTATTATTTTACGGGTTCGACCTAAAAAATCAGCAAAACTCTATGAAAGTATTTGGACACCATCAGGCTCACCTTTATTGGTTATTAGCCAACAACAAAAAGACGCAGTCGCTAAAGAGCTCACTGAGAAATATGGTGATGATGTCAGAGTTGAGCTGGCAATGCGTTATGGTAAGCCTACAATCGACGAGGCTTTAGACAGATTACAGCTTGCAGGAGTCAGCAAAATAATTACCTTACCTCTGTATCCTCAATATGCAGGCCCAACGGTTGGTTCTACTTTTGATGCGGTCGTTAATAAAATTAAATCGTGGCGTTGGATCCCAAGTTTAAGTTTTATTAGTGGTTATCATGACAACCCTAAATATATAGCGGCCCTTGCGCAAAGTGTAAATAAGCATATTGCCGAACATGGTAAGCCGGATAAGTTAGTATTATCTTTTCATGGTATGCCTAAGTATTTCTTAGAGCAGGGTGACCCTTATTATTGTTGTTGTGCAAAGACAACGCGGTTATTAATGGAAGCGTTAGCCTTTACTGAGGATGATTTTGTGATGACCTTTCAGTCACGCTTTGGTAAAGCAGAGTGGTTACAACCTTATACCGATGTAACGCTTGTTGATCTCGCCGCTGATAATAAGCATGTCGCTATTATTAGCCCTGCATTTAGTGCTGACTGTTTAGAAACTTTAGAAGAGTTAGTGCACGAAAACCGAGATATGTTTATTGGTGCTGGTGGCGAAACGTATCATTATATTCCCGCTTTAAATACCGATGAAATGCATATTGATGCGATTGTAGATATCATTTCTGCAGAGATAACCCACTAACTAAAATAAGACACCGTATTTTATAGCCTTGCTGATACCTTTTACCGGTGTTTCCGCTGCGCTATTTAATAATGGTGTCACAAGTGTAAACCTCCCTTCATTAACTCACTTCTTTTTATTAATTAATAAAACCTATGGCTGTGCTGATAAGCTCTTTTAAAACACAATTCAGTGGGCCTGTGGTTAGAAATAAACATATAGCAATAAGAATACATACTCTTGTTTAATTACTGATGCGTTTTTGATGATCTTTAGTAATGACTTTATTAATAGCTTTGATAGTAAAGGGAAGTTTGACGGTATGTGCGCTCTTTAACGAACGTGGAAGGTTGAATTTTAGTATAAAAAAAAGCGCAACAATTTTCATTGTTCCGCTCATTTTATTCGGATGCTAAGATCCTTTAATAACTACAATAAGTCGTTATTAAGAAGCAATTACGTTTTCAGCTTCAGGACCTTTTTGTCCTTGCTTGATAGTAAAAGTAACAGCTTGGCCGTCAGTTAGTGTACGGAAACCGTCACCAGAGATAGCGCTGAAGTGAACAAAAACGTCAGGTCCGTTATCTTGTTCGATGAAACCGAATCCTTTAGATTCGTTAAAAAATTTTACTTTACCAGTTACTGAATCAGACATGTCAACATTTCCCGTAGGTCATTAATTAAAAAATAGTAATAAGTGGATTATCCACTATGAAATATACGGAGTAAATGCTCTCTACCTATAAAAGTACAGACAGAGAAAGGTTTCCAATAACACAAACTAGTAGCGTCTGAGGTTAATCAATAATCGACCTTGTTAAATTAAGGTAAATAGTTGAAATATCCTTCTCCCGAAACGCAAAAACTCAACGCAAAAGTATGTTAGCACAATATTTTCTTGAAATCCTATAAAAATCTTAAGATTTGATGACTTTTTTATGACATAAAAAAGCCAGCTAAGATGCTGGCTTTATTAGATATTTATGATTGAGAATCATTATTATTATCAATCATAAGATAAACAACGCTTACAACGCCGAAATTTGTACTATTTGTTCAGCAAGCTTGACTAAGGCCGATTCGGTATCAGCTAACTTGGTCTTTTCTTTGTTGATAACTTCTTCAGGAGCTTTACCAACAAACTTTTCATTGCTCAATTTTCCACGGGTTCTCTCCGCGTCTTTCTCTAGTTTATCGACCGCTTTTGTTAAACGGGCTAGCTCCGCTTCTTTATCAATTAACCCCGCCATTGGAATTAATACTGATAAATCGCCAACAACAGCGGTAGCAGACAGTGGTGCATTGTCGTTATCGGTTAATACCGTAATACTTTCAAGTTTAGCTAAGGCACTTAAAAACTGTTGATTTTCATCTAAGCGACGTTGGTCATTAGCATTAACATTTTTAAGTAATACCGGTAATTCTTTACTGGGTGAAATATCCATTTCGCCGCGAATATTACGTATAGCAACAATAAACTGTTTGACCCACTCTAAATCATCAATAGCCGTCTGGTCACATTGACTTTCATCAAACTGTGGAAAACGCTGGACCATAATACTGGCGTTTTCATTACCTTTGTTATCAGCAACAAAGTTACTTAATGGCACAACACGTTGCCAAATTGTTTCAGTGATAAATGGCATAATAGGATGCATCAAGCGTAATAAGCTTTCGAGTACAGTCACTAAGGTATGACGAGTACCACGTTGTTGTGCTTCGCTACCTTTGAACAATACTGGTTTTGTTAACTCTAAGTACCAATCACAAAATTGGTTCCAAGTGAACTCGTATAGTGCTTGTGAAGCTAAATCGAAACGAAAAGCTTCAAAAGATTCATGGACAGTTTTTACAGTTTGCTGGAATTGACCTAATATCCAACGGTCAGCTAATGAAAACTCCATTTCACCTTGTTGACCATTAACGACTTTACCGCAGTCTTGCTCTTCGGTATTCATTAATACGTAACGACTCGCATTCCATAATTTATTACAGAAGTTACGGTAACCGTCTAATCGCTTCATGTCCCAAGTAATGTCACGGCCTGTTGATGCAACTGAGGTTAAGGTGAAGCGTAATGCGTCAGTACCATGAGCCTCAATACCTGCTGGGTATTCTTTCTTGGTTAGCTTAGCTATTTTTGCCGCCAGTTTTGGCTGCATCATGTTGCCGGTGCGCTTTTCCAATAACTCATCAAGGGCAATGCCATCAATCATATCAAGAGGATCGACAACGTTGCCTTTTGATTTACTCATCTTATCGCCATTTTCATCGCGAATTAGACCGGTAACATAGACTTTCTTGAACGGTACTTGTGGTTGGCCATTTTCATCTTTAATGAAATGCATGGTCATCATGATCATCCGGGCAACCCAGAAGAAAATAATGTCAAAGCCGGTAACAAGCACATCAGTTGAATGGAATTTTTTAAGATCTTCCATATTACTTGGCCAGCCTAAGGTAGAAAACGTCCATAATGCTGATGAAAACCAAGTGTCGAGTACATCATCGTCTTGCTTTAAAACAAAATCTGCCGCTAACGTGTATTTAGCACGCACTTCAGCTTCGGTTCTACCGACATAAACACCACCATCTTCATCGTACCAGGCTGGAATTCTATGTCCCCACCAAAGCTGACGAGAAATACACCAGTCTTGAATGTCACGCATCCAAGCGTTGTACATATTTTCATACTGTTTAGGCACAAATTCAATTTGACCCGTTGCTACCGCGTCAACGGCAGGGCCTACTAAAGGTGCGGTGCGAACATACCATTGGTCGGTTAATAAGGGTTCAATAATCACGCCTGAGCGATCACCATAGGGTGCGACCAAATCATGATCTTTTACTTCAACAAGTAAACCTAACTCATCAAATTTAGCGACAATGGCTTTGCGAGCAACAAAACGGTCCATTCCTGCAAATTCACTTGGTAATTCAGTGCTGTAGGCATCAGAATGCTCGCCGTTATTTTTATAAACTTCAGCGCTTGCTAAAATAGCAGCATTTTTATCTAAAATATTGATTAATGGTAAATTATGACGTTTACCGACTTCATTATCGTTAAAGTCATGTGCAGGTGTGATTTTCACACAACCTGAACCTTTGGTCATATCAGCATGGTCATCACCAACAATAGGGATTAAACGATTAACTAAAGGTAATAAAATATGTTTGCCGATAAGATCTTTATAACGGTCATCTTTAGGGTTTACTGCGACACCAGTATCACCTAAAACAGTTTCTGGTCGAGTTGTCGCTACCACTAGGTAGTCTTTACCTTCAGCAGTTTTAACGCCATCAGCCAAAGGATAGCGTAAGTACCACATGTGACCTTTTTTATCTTTGTTCTCAACTTCTAAATCAGAAATAGCGGTATGGAATTTTGGATCCCAGTTAACTAAGCGTTTACCACGGTAAATTAAGTCGTCTTCAAATAAGCGAACAAAAACTTCTTGCACCGCTTCAGACATGCCATCATCCATAGTAAAACGTTCGCGAGACCAATCGATAGAGTTACCTAAACGGCGCATTTGCTTGCCAATAGTGCCACCCGACTCGTCTTTCCATTCCCATACTTTATCAATAAAAGCTTCACGACCGTAATCGTGACGAGTTTTATCTTCTTCGGCAGCAATTTTACGTTCTACCACCATTTGTGTGGCAATACCCGCATGGTCCATTCCGGTTTGCCATAAAGTATTTTTACCTTGCATACGTTGATAACGAATTAAGGTATCCATAATAGTTTGTTGGAACGCGTGTCCCATATGCAAACTACCGGTAACGTTTGGTGGTGGTATAGCGATGCTATAGCCATCTCCTTCACCTGTTGGGCTAAAATAACCTTGCTCTTCCCAACTTTGATAAAGAGACTGTTCGATTTCTGAAGGATTGAATGTTTTTTCCATGGGAATGACTACTTAACTTGATTAAAGTGCATTAATTGACTGTGACGGTTGTGGCGCGGTTTGATTATCCACTTGAAACCCCCATTGACGATAGCCTTTATAGCGCTCTCGAGCTTGTTGTTTGAGGGTTTCATCACTGGGTACAAAGTCAATAATGTGTGAAAACTGATTAGCAAAGTGAGGCACTGTGCTGGTTAAATTTATTAAAATAGCGCGTCGGTTAGTAGGTGGTTTCCAACTAATTTCAACGGCAGCGCCATTTTTAGGGCCTTCGCCCGGTAAATTGTGAGGAACAAAGCTGTCAGGTTCAAAGGCCCAAAGCAGTTCATCTAACTGGTGAGCTGTTTGCTGATCAGCGCAGTAAATAAATACTCGCTGATTTTGGCGATAAAAATTAGCAGCCTGCAAACAAGCATGAGCATGTGACTGTTCAGCCACCGCTTCATGCTTTGCATCTTCTTCAAGCAAATAAAACATTACTTGTGTTTGCATGTTTGCGTTGTTCCTTTTATTTCTTTTTAGTCTAAAGTTATTCGCTTTGCTCTGCGCCAGCGCGATTCAATAAAAATTGAGTCAATAAGCTTACCGGGCGACCAGTAGAGCCTTTGTCTTTGCCACCGCTGCGCCAGGCCGTACCGGCAATATCAAGATGTGCCCAGTGGTACTTTTTAGTGAAACGCGCTAAGAAACAGGCAGCCGTAATAGTACCTGCGCCTTTGCCACCTAAATTGGTGAAATCAGCAAATGGGCTTTCTAATTGTTCTTGATATTCTTCCCATAACGGTAAACGCCATGCGCGGTCACCACTTTGTTCAGAAGCATTTAACAACTCATGTGCTAATGGGTTGTGCGTACTCAACAGGCCAGATGCATGTTTACCTAAGGCAACCACACAGGCACCAGTTAGGGTTGCTACATCGATAACGAGTTCAGGATCAAAGCGTTCAACGTACGTTAGCGCGTCACATAAAACCAAGCGACCTTCTGCATCCGTATTTAATACTTCAACTGTTTGTCCTGACATCGTCGTTAAAATATCACCAGGGCGATAAGCATCGCCACCCGGCATATTTTCACAACCGGCTAAAACACCAATAACATTAATTGGCAACTGTAATTCTGCTAGGGCGTGCATAGCACCTAAAACACCTGCTGCGCCACCCATATCATATTTCATTTCATCCATGGCTTCGCCAGGCTTTAAAGAAATACCACCGGCATCAAAAGTCACACCTTTACCGACCAAAACTATCGGATTAACATCATCACCAGCACCATTATATTTAATAATACTCATAATAGATTCATTACGCGAAGCTCGACCAACGGCAAGGTATGAATTCATACCCAATTCTTCCATTTCTTTCTCGCCAACTATTTTAGTGCTGACATTGTCGTAATCATTTTCTAAAATCTTAGCTTGTTCTGCTAAATATGCTGGGTTACAGATATTTGGCGGCATATTAGCAACATTTTTACAGGTTGTTATACCTTCAGATACAGCAAGCGCATGCGAAATAGCGCGTTCGCCCATGGGTAATTCTCGACGTGTTGGTACATTAAAAACCATTTTACGTAGAGGGCGGCGTGCTTCAACCTTACGTGTTTTTAATCCGTCAAAGCTGTATAAACAGTCTTGAGTCGCTTCAACGGCTTGGCGTACTTTCCAATAGGTATCGCGACCTTTAACATGAAGTTCTGATAAAAAGCACACAGCTTCCATCGAGCCCGTTTCATTTAACGTACTAATAGTTTTACTGATAATTTGTCGGTATTGACGTTCATCAAGTTCACGTTCTTTGCCACAACCGACCAGTAAAACACGTTCGCTTAATATATTAGGCACGTGATGAAGCAGTAACATTTGCCCTGATTTACCTTCTAAATCACCGCGACGCAATAAGTTACTGATATAGCCTTCACTAATTTCGTCAAGTTGTTCAGCAATCGCTGAAAGACGGCGAGGTTCAAAAACGCCAACAACAATACAGGCGCTACGTTGCTTTTCGGGACTACCACTTTTTACGTTGAACTCCATGAGCTCTCCTAATTCGTACAAAAACAAGCTGTTTTTAAATGAAATTTACAAGTAAACTTGTTTAAATCTATAAATAATCGTTATGCTTACTTTTAAAAGTATTCAGCTACAGGCTATAATTATAGCTTGGTGCAAGCGAATTCCCCTCAGAGCAAAAATTAATATTACTTATGAAAACGACAAGTTTACTTAAAAATAGAGCAGATGTCAGAAAAAAACGATGTTTTTATAGGGAATTCTTATGATTATCTTTCGTTATTTACTTAAAGAAGTCGCTAAAACTCAATTAGCGGTTTTCTTAGTGCTGATGACCATTTTTATTAGTAATAAATTTGTTCGTATTCTTGATGATGCTGCCGAAGGTGGGATCCCCGGACACTTGGTTATGGTCTTTATTGGCTTAAAGATACCTGACTTAGCGGGAATGATTTTACCCTTAAGCTTATTTCTTGGGGTTTTATTGGCTTACGGGCGTATTTATGCCGATAGCGAAATGACAGTATTGCATGCCTGTGGTGTCAGTGAATGGTACGTAGTGCGGGTTACACTGATTTTAAGCTTTGTGACTGCGATATTTACCGGTATTTTTACGCTGTACCTATCACCTATGGCCTCAGAATATGAGTATCAAGTTAAAGAACAATTAGCCGCAGACTCGGGGTTAAGTTCGCTTATTGCTGGTCGTTTTCAAACGACAGGTAATGAAAAAGCCGTTATTTTTATTCATGACAAAAACCGTAATGACAACACCTTTGAAAAAGTGTTTGTTGCGCAACTTCCCGATAAAAAAGCCACAGATAAAAGTATTATTAATGCCAGTTTAGTTTATGCACAAACCGGACAAGTGGTTGAGGAAGAAAGTGGCTCACAGCGTCTAGTTTTGAGTGACGGCACACGTTATCAAAACGATACCAAGAGTAAAGAATTCAAAGAAGTCTTTTTTGATAAGTATTATATCCAAATACAAGATCAAAAAGTGGCGCACAAAAATAGAAAGTTAAGGGCTATTCCAACCCAAGATTTATTCGAAGAAGATACCGCTGCTTTTAGTGCAGAAAGTCATTGGCGCATTGCTTTTCCTATTGCGTGTTTGATCATGACATTAATTGCCGTACCTTTAAGTGTTGTTAATCCTAGGCAAGGTAAATTTGCTAAAATGTTACCGGCATTATTGCTGTTTCTAGGTTATTTCTTGATGCTGACAGCGGTGCGCTCTGGCGTTGAGTCGGGCACAATACCTAAAAGCTTAGGTTTATGGCCAGTACACTTTTTTGTGCTGGTGCTCGGTGTAAGTCTGCTTATAAAGGATCGCAGTTTTGGGATGAAAATCAAAGCTAAGCTTCCGCTATTATTTCGCAATTTCACCCGCAAAGGAAAATCATCATAATGCGTATATTAGACATGTACATTGGTCGAATTATTGCATCTACAACGCTGTTAACGTTATCAGTTTTTGTCAGCCTAAGTGGTATCATTAAGTTTGTTGAAGAAATGAAAACCGTGGGCAAGGGTAACTATGATATTGCGCATGCAGCTTTATTTGTGCTTTATAAAATCCCACCCGATATTGAAATGTTTTTCCCGATGTCAGCATTAATTGGTGGTTTAATCGGTATGGGTATGCTGGCAACAAACAGTGAGCTTGTGGTTATGCAAGCGGCAGGTTTGTCGCGGGTAGACATTATAAAATCAGTGATGAAGTCAGCGACTGTTCTCGTTTTTATCAGCATGGCGGTTGGAGAGTGGTTAGCGCCGGTTGGTGAATTAGCAGCAAGACAGCTTAAAGCGCAGGCGATATCGGGCGGAAGCTTAATTTCATCCGCTGATGGAACTTGGGCGAAAGACGGTGATTATTTTGTCCATATTGGTGAAGTAGAAGACAAAGGGAAATTAAACGATGTACAAATATACCGCTTTGATAAATCATTAAAACTATCAAGTTGGTTATCTGCAGATAGTGCTATTTATCAAAAAGATGCCTGGCAGTTGCGTGATGTTGTCGATACCCATTTAAGTGAAAACCAAATGGTTACCGAGTCATCGCAGGTAAAAATGTGGACATCGAGTTTGACGCCTGAAAAACTTGGCGTCGTTATGGTTACTCCCGAAGCTTTATCATTACGGGGCTTATCTGAATACTTAAGTTATTTGGAAGAAAACAACCAAGACTCAAGTCGTTACGTTTTAGCTTTTTGGCGTAAAATAGTTCAACCACTAACCGTTGCGGTGATGCTGCTACTTGCCTTGTCTTTTGTTTTTGGACCTTTGCGTTCAGTATCGATGGGGGCAAGAATTATGATGGGAGTAGCAACAGGAATATTGTTTTTTATTACTAACGAAGTACTAGGGTCGTTAAGCTTAGTGTATCAGTTGCCAGCGGCTTTTGGCGCGTTAATGCCCAGCTTTATCTTTGTATCATTAGCGTTATACCTAATGAATAAACGGCCCAGTTAACGTTTGCTTGTGCGCCTTTTAGTCGATAAATGTGATTAGAAGGCATGATAATCACATTTATCATGCCTCACTTTATTGCAGCGTATTAGTGGCTCTACAAACGTCCACGGTTAGCCTCTAACGTTAAAACCACCACTTCTGTATCGGTTAACCTGTCTTGTAAGCTTAATTTGTTTTTACGATCAAAAATCACCGTAAAGTTACCTAAACCTAATAGCGTAGGCAGTAATCTTTTTAGGCCAGTAACCTTATTGATCAAAGTACCATCTTGGTTTTGCACACGTAAACGCCAGGCTTTCATTCCTAAGGTTTGACCGGTTTTAGACCAAAACCAAATAAAGAAAAACGACACCCAAGCAAGCTTCCAAAACTCATTTGGCCACTTTAACCAAGCCGTATTGGCAATAGCATCAGAAAAGTGTTCGTACCCCTGTAAGCCAAATAAACCAAAGTGAAAACCTAAGTACATCAATAGAAATGACATTGCACCGGCAGTCATATAAACCGCAATGGCAATTAAAAGATCATATACCCATGAAGCTAAGCGGCGGCGAAAACCAGCACGGGGAAAATGTTGAGATGAAATGAAAGTCATAAGTCACGTGAATAATAAATTTTCACCAGTTTATCAAACACAATAGCTAAAGTATAAGAGAGATGATTATTTGTGTTTTTTATCGCTAAAATAGTATTAAAAAACGACATAAAAAAATGACAGTAGCATTGAAGCTTGCCATCTTTATATGTCGTTAACGCTATTTGACTGAAGTTTCTACGTTGTTATAGAGGAGCTTCTTCATATTGCTCAGTTGGCGCGTTAATCGTGTTTTTTTGCAATGTGACAGCAGTTTGCGCCAATAATCTCCCGTTAACAGTGGTTCCAGTATTAACAGAAATCAAGGTTTTACTGAGCACGATACCTTCAAAAGATGCATAAGTGCCCAGTGCGGTATAACCTGCGACTTGCCAGAAAATATTTTTGGCTAAAGCTCCACCCGTTAAAGTCACGCGCTTGGCATTCGCCTGATTTAAATTACCGGATATTTGCATGATCCAAACATCATCCATAGTGCCATTAAAAGTAACATCTGTACTGATATTGACGTCTGAAGACCATTTATAAACACCAGGTTCTAGCGTTAGGCCGCCAATTTCACCCGCACCAAGTTCGGTATGATCAGCAGGAACTCTGCCTGCAGCATCATTGTAGGCAATGCCCATATCACTGACTGCTAATCCTAAAAGGTAAGGTGAATTTATCGAGCAGGGCAGTGGGCCAGCAGAGTCAACGGTATACATAGCGCCGGTTACTTCATCACAGTTGAGTAAAAGTGCAGCGCCTGTAATTGGGCTAGTACCGACATTACCGGTAACAGTAGACGGATAAACATCAGTAATACCAGATTTACTCAATATGGTGAAAGTACCTGCTTCGCCAAGTTCTACCGCATAGGGGCCTGCGGCCATAACATTTCCAGCAAAAATACTTCCCATAATTAAGGGGATAAGTACTTTTTTCGAATTGCTTATTAAGGTTTTCATAATATTTCTCCATATGGAATTGTCAATTTACAGTAAGTAAATTGTTACTAAGCTCACTCCATGGCTATGTTATATCACACAAGAATGATTTTAGATTGGCATCAAATGACTTGTTGATATATTGAGCCGTTTATTTAGACTGAAATTATTTTAATTTCGATAAAATAGCTGATGAAGGCAACGTTTATTTTAGTGTCGCGAGCTATACTTAATTGCCTTGTTGAAAGGGGAACCGTCACCTAAGCATTAATTAAGTCGGTGTTTAATGATTTAAACTTTCAAATACCTCCAAATCGACCAAATAATAAACATATACGCCAACGATTGATAAAAACTATTGCTTAATAAAGTTATTTTCGTATAATGCCGAACATATTCATTAATGCACTGGCGTTATTGATAAACAGTTTAAATTTTTGGTAGTTACTACAAAAATATTTAAGCCGCAGTGGTGGAATTGGTAGACACGCCGGATTCAAAATTCGTTGTGTGTAGGCTTTAACTAGTGTAAAGTACTTTAAGTACAAGAGCTTAGGTTTTGAAAAGCTCTATAAATATCTTTCAGACACCTTTCAGAGTTTTTCACGAAGTGGCATCTTGGTGGAATTGGTAGACACGCTAGATTCAAAATCTGGTTCCTTCGGGAGTGCGAGTTCGATTCTCGCAGATGCTACCATTTTGTGAAATTCTCCTTTTTTGTGTTATTTTCAAATTAACTAGACAACTTCCTTCTTTGTGTTACTACTCTTATAACTTGACGAACCCTCTTCTTATGTTACTTTCTTGTTAACTTGACAATCCACTCTTTTGTGTTACTTGACTTTTAACTTGATAATCCTCTTTTTTGTGTTATTTGACTTTTAACTTGATAATCCTCTTTTTTGTGTTATTTCTCTATTAACTTGACTGATTTATTATTTTTGATACCTACTTCCTTTACTAATTTATTATTTTTGATATTAATTGTTTCTT